>DAORTX010000062.1:0-1289 GCA_035432885.1 Usitatibacteraceae bacterium | reverse complement strand
CGGCTACTCCTGCGCGCCGAGGACGCCGGTCACCTTCGCGTGCGCCTTCGCGCTCCACATCCAGCAATAGTCCTCGCCCGAGGGCGCGGTGAAGCGACCGCTTGCCTTGCGCTGGCCGTTCACCTTCACCGGGTAGCTCACCTTGTCGCCCTGGTGGAAGTGGATGTTGAAGTCGACGGGGCCGTCCGCAGTCCAGTCGAAGTGCCGGCTCCGGCCGGCCTCGAGGCGCAGGCATTCCTCGGCGATGCCGCCGGGCTTCAGCGCGTGGACGAATGGCCGGGCCGCGCCGCCGTCGCCTTTCGGGTCGGCCGCGGCGGCGAGGTTCGTGGCGGCGAGGAGGGCGAGGGCGAGGGCGGGGGCGAAAGGGCGCATGGCGGTCGGGGCGGCTCGTGGGAGGGCAGCCATGGTACTTCAGGGCCGTTTTCTTGCGCTGCAACATGGGCCTCTGCTAGCATGCCCGCATGAACCGCTTCGCCGCCTATTTCTTCCACTTCTGGTTTCCCACGCTTCCGGCGGTCGGGAGAAGCTAGCGCGGAAGAAGCAGACGCGACGAAGCCCGAAAAGACCGCCAGCCCCAAACTGGCGGTTTTTTGTTGCCCAGCCCCCGAAGAACGCGACATGACCCATTACCGAACCGACGACGTACGCATCGAGCAGGGCGACGAACTCCTCGCGCCCATGCAGGTGATGCGCGCACTTCCGGCCAGCGAAGAGACCGGCCGCGTCGCCTTCGAGGCGCGCCAGGGCATCCACGACATCCTGCGCGGGGCCGACGACCGCCTTCTCGTGGTGGTGGGCCCGTGCTCCATCCACGACCTCGACGCCGCGCGCGAGTACGCCGCGCGCCTCAAGGCCCAGCGCGACCGCCTCGCGGGCGAGCTTCTCGTCGTGATGCGCGTGTATTTCGAGAAGCCGCGCACGACGGTCGGCTGGAAGGGACTCATCAACGATCCGCACCTGAACGACACCTTCGACATGAACGAGGGCCTGCGGCTCGCAAGGAGCCTGCTGCTCGACATCAACAAGCTCGGCCTGCCCTGCGGCACGGAATTCCTCGATCTCATCTCGCCGCAGTACATCGCGGACCTGATCTCCTGGGGCGCGATCGGCGCGCGCACCACCGAGTCGCAGTCGCACCGCCAGCTCGCCTCGGGGCTTTCGTGCCCCGTGGGCTTCAAGAACGGCACCGACGGCAACATCCGCATCGCGGTGGACGCGATCAAGGCCGCCAACGCGCGCCACCACTTCATCTCGGTCACCAAGAGCGGGCACGTCGCGGTGTTCAAGAC
>DAORTX010000061.1:0-11988 GCA_035432885.1 Usitatibacteraceae bacterium | reverse complement strand
CCGACGCCCAGGTCGCGAAGGATCTGGGCACCGATGCCGTGGAGCTTCGGATCCCACTTGCGCACGGCTCGCGCGGGCGCCGCCGCGGCGGAGAAGCGCTCCAGGACCTCCGCGGACGGTTCGTGGCGGCGCAGCAGGACGATCACGCCCTCCTTGTGGTTCGCGATGATTCGCATGGAGTCCTGCACGGAATAGGCGTGCCGGCTGGTGTCGAAATCGAACATGTCGATGGAGTGGAACGGCTCGTGCACGCGCACCAGGACGGGCCGCTCCGGGGAGGGCTCGCCTCTCACCAGCGCGTAGTGGAGCTCGCCAGCGGAGTTGTCGTGGTAGACGCAAAGGCGAAACGGGCCGTAGGGCGAGGCGATCACGCGGTCGGCGACCCGCTCGATGACCTTCTCGGTTTCGCTGCGATGGCGGATCAAGTCGGCGATCGTGCCGAGTTTCAGGCCGTGCCTCGCCGCGAACTCCACGAGATCGGGCAGGCGTGCCATTTCCCCGTCGGGCTTCATGACCTCGCAGATCACCGCGGCCGGCGTGAGGCCCGCGAGCTCCGACAGGTCGCAACCGGCCTCGGTGTGGCCGGCGCGCACGAGCACCCCGCCGTTTTGCGCCATCACCGGAAAGATGTGGCCGGGCTGGACGATGTCGGCGGGCTTCGCGTGCCTGGCGACCGCCATCCGCACCGTTCGCGCCCGGTCGGCGGCGGATATGCCCGTGCTCACGCCCGTGGCGGCTTCGATCGAGACGGTGAACGCGGTCCCGTGCGGAGAGCGGTTGTCGCTCACCATGAGCGGCAGCGCCAGTTGCCTGCAGCGCTCCTCGGTGAGCGTGAGGCAGATGAGGCCGCGCGCATGCGTGGCCATGAAGTTGATCGCCTCCGGGGTCACGAAATCCGCGGCGAGCACGATGTCGCCCTCGTTCTCCCGATCCTCGGCGTCGACCAGCACGACCATGCGCCCGTGTCGGATGTCGTCAATGATCTCTTCGGTCGGACTGATGTTCACGTCAGGTTCTCCCTCGTGGGCCTCCATTTTGCCCGATTGGGCGCCCGATCGCCCGCCGCCCTCTCGTCGGCGGCGGGAAACCGCGGGCCAGGCGCCGGCCGGGCCGGCTATCTGTGCGGGGGTTGCCTTTCGTCAAATCCGCGGCGCGGGAATGGTGTTTCTTTGCCCCCATGGGACCCCGACGCCCGCCACGAGGAGCAGCCATGGACCACCTTTTCGCATCACTTCGCCTCCCGTCGACCGCCATGGCCGCGGGTTCCCTGGCCGCGGCGCTCCTGCTCGCGGCCGCGCCGGCCCTGGCCGCGGAACGCAGCGGCGCGCAGGTCGTGAAAGCGCACTGCGCCCGCTGCCACGAGGCGGGAACCGCCGGCGCACCCAAGCCGGGAGACAAGGGCGCGTGGGCGCCGCGGTTCAACCGGGGCGTGGATGCGCTGGTGCTGTCGGCGATCCGCGGCCACGGCGGCATGCCGCCGCGCGGCGGCACGGCCGACCTCACCGACGCCGAGTTGCGCTCCGCCCTGCTGCACCTCTTCAGCCCGGCCGGCGCGCCCACGCCGCCGCCGAAGAGCGCGAACGCGCCGCTTCACCCCGGGGCGGGGCCGCACCGGCTGACGGCCGATGGCCTCGACATCTACCTGGGCCGCGTGAGCGCCGAGCAGATGCGCGTCTTTCCGGCCGGGTCGCCGGAAGCGAAGCTGCATGGCGGGATCCCGTCCGGAAAGGGCTACTACCACGTGAACGTCTCCGTCTTCGACACGGTGAGCCAGGCGCCGGTTGCAGGCGCAAAGGTCGAGCTCGACATCGAGCAGGTGGGCCTCGGCCGCGAAACGAAGGCCCTCGAGCCGGTCACCCTTGCCGGAGGCCCGAGCCACGGCGCCTACGTGCGCCTCATGCCGAAAGGCGACTACGTGTTCGTCGTGCGCGTGTCCAAGCCCGGGGCGGCGAGGCCCGTCGAGGCGAAGTTCCGCGAAAAACTGAACTGAGCCGCGCGGGGCGCAGCCGGGCCTATTGCCGCGCGCCGACCAGCCTTTCGAGATACCTCGCGGTCATGTCGACCTCGAGGTTCACGGGGCTGCCGGGCGCCAGGCGGCGAAGCGTGGTGGCGGAGCGCGTGTGCGGAATGATGTTCACCTCGAAGCGCTCGTCGGAGACCGCGTTCACGGTGAGGCTCACCCCGTCCACGGCGATCGATCCCTTGCGCGCGACGTAGCGGGAAAGCGAGGCCGGCATCGCGATCTCCAGGCGCCAGCTCCCGCCGAGATCGTCGAAGGCCGTGACGGTGCCCACGCCGTCCACGTGCCCGCTCACGAGATGACCGCCCAGGCGGTCGGCGAGCGTGAGCGATTTCTCCAGGTTCACCTCCCGGCCCTCGGCGAGTCCCGTCGTCACGGCGAGCGTGGCGGCCGAGGTGTCGACGTCGAAGCCCGACTCGTCCTTCGCCACGACCGTATGGCAGACGCCTTGCAAGGCGATGGAATCGCCCAGCGCCACGTCCGCCATGCCCAATCCCGGGGCATCGATGCGAAGCCGCAGCCCGTCGCCCTCCTTGCGCGCGGAGGCGATGCGCCCGATGGCCGTCACGATGCCGGTGAACATGTCAGGTCTCCAGTCTGGCGGTGATGCGAAGGTCCGCGCCGACCGCGCGAATGTCCACGATGCGCGGGCGGATCGCCTCGCCGAGCTGCTCGAATGCCGCCAGCGCGAACAGGCCCTGGGCCGCGTCGCCCAGAAGCACGGGCGCGACGTAGAGCACGATCTCGTCGATCACCCCGGCGCGCAGGAGCGATCCGCCCAGCTTCGCGCCCGTTTCGACGGTGACCTCGTTGAACCCCCGTTCGGCCAGCAGGCGGGCCACCGCGGCAAGGTCGGTCTTGCCCCCGATGGCCGGCACCACGACGACTTCCGCCCCGCGCGCCTCGAGGGCCGCGCGGCGCTCGCGATCGTCCGTCGCGGTCAAGACAAGCGGCGGCTCCCCGGAGAGGATCTTCGCCGTCACCGGCAGCTCGAGCCGGCTGTCGACCACCACCCGCCTCGGCTGGCGCAGGCAGTCCACGTGGCGCACCGTGAGCTGCGGATCGTCCCGAAGAACCGTGCCGATGCCGGTGAGCACGGCGCAGGATCGGGCGCGAAGGGCGTGCACGTCCCGTCGGGCCGCCTCGCCCGTGATCCACCGGCTTTCGCCGTTGGCGAGCGCGATGCGGCCGTCGAGGGAGGCGGCGGACTTGATCCGCATCCACGGCCTGCCTCGCGACATGCGCGCGAGAAATCCCCGGTGCGCCTCCTTCGCCTCCGCGGCGAGGAGACCGGTTTCCACGCGAACGCCGGCCGCGCGCAGCCCCGCAAGGCCCCGGCCCTTCACGAGCGGATTGGGATCCTCGATCGCGGCGACGACGCGCGCCACCCTGGCTAAGGCGAGGGCTTCGGCGCACGGCGGCGTCCTGCCGTGATGGCCGCACGGCTCGAGCGTCACGTAAGCGGTCGACCCCTCGGGCGATTCCGCGCACGCTGCCAGCGCCATCGCCTCGGCGTGCGGCTCGCCCGCGCGCGCATGCCAGCCCTCGCCGATCACGCGGCCCGATTTCGCGATCACGCATCCCACGTTCGGATTGGGCGTGGCGGTGTCCCGCCCGCGGTCGGCGAGCGCCAGCGCGCGCGCCATCAGGGCATGATCCTCGGCGGAGAAGCTCACGCTACTTGTCCCGCACCTCGCGAATCGCGTCGCGGAAGTCTTCGACATCCGAGAAGCTCCGGTAGACGGAGGCGAAGCGGATGTAGGCCACCTTGTCGAGCTTCCTCAGCTCCTCCATCACCATCTCGCCCAGCCGGCGCGAGTCCACTTCGCGCTCGCCCAGGGCGAGGAGCTTCTGCTCGATGCGGGTGATCGCCGCGTCCACGAGCTCGGTCGTGACCGGCCGCTTGTGCAGCGCGCGCTGGAACCCGGTGCGCAGCTTCGCGGAGGAGAAGTCCTCGCGCTGCCCGTTGCCCTTCACGATCTGCGGCATGCGCAGTTCCGCCGTCTCGTAGGTCGTGAAGCGCTTGGCGCACACCTGGCAGCGGCGGCGGCGGCGGATGGAGTCGCCCTCCTCGCTCACGCGCGAGTCGATCACCTGCGTGTCCTCGGCGCCGCAGAAGGGGCATTTCATCGCGCTCGCTCCCGATCCGCCTCAGGCGAGGCCGTGGGAGGCCCGCATCGCGGGGCCGTACACGGGGAAGCGCGCGCAAAGCGCGTTCACTTCCGCGCGGATGCCGGCGAGCCTCGCCGCGTCGCCGCGCGACTCGAGCGCGTCGGCGATGAGATCGGCCACCGCCGTCGCCTCGGATTCGCCGAACCCGCGCGTCGTCATGGCCGGCGAGCCCACGCGGATGCCGCTCGTGACGAAGGGCTTTTCCGGGTCGTTCGGGATGGCGTTCTTGTTCACGGTGATGTGGGCCTCGCCGAGCGTGGCCTCCGCATCCTTGCCCGTGACCTTCTTGGACCGCAGGTCGACGAGGAAGAGGTGGCTTTCCGTTCGCCCCGAGACGATCCGAAGACCGCGTCCGGCGAGGGTGGCGGCCATGCGCTGCGCATTCGCGAGCACCCGGGCCTGGTAGGCCTTGAAGGCGGGCTCGAGCGCTTCCTTGAAGGCGACGGCCTTCGCCGCGATCACGTGCATCAGGGGCCCGCCCTGGATCGCGGGAAAGATGGCCGAGTTGAGCGCCTTTTCGTGCTCGGCGGCGGCGAGGATCACGCCCCCCCTCGGCCCGCGCAGGGTCTTGTGCGTCGTGCTCGTCACGAAGTCGGCGATGCCCACCGGGCTCGGGTAGAGGCCCGCGGCCACGAGGCCCGCGTAATGGGCCATGTCGACCATCAGCATCGCGCCCACTTCGTCGGCGATGTCGCGAAAGCGCTGCCAGTCGATGCGAAGCGCGTACGCGGAGGCGCCCGCCACGATCATCCGCGGATTGAATTCGCGGGCGCGGTCGCGCACCTGGTCGTAGTCGATCTCCTCGTTCTCGCCCAGGCCGTAGGCCACCGAGTTGTAGAGCTTGCCCGACAGGTTCACCGCCGATCCGTGGGTGAGATGGCCGCCGTGGGCGAGCGACATGCCCAGGATCGTGTCGCCGGGATTGAGCATCGCCATGTAGACGGCCTGGTTCGCCTGGGAGCCCGAATGCGGCTGCACGTTCGCATACTCGGCGCCGAAGAGCTTCTTCACGCGCTCGATCGCGAGCGACTCGGCCACGTCGACGAATTCGCAGCCGCCGTAGTAGCGCTTTCCCGGATAACCTTCGGCGTACTTGTTGGTGAGCACCGTCCCCTGGGCGGCGAGCACGGCCGGGCTCGCGTAGTTCTCGGAGGCGATCAGCTCGATGCCGTCCTCCTGGCGACGGCACTCGTCCTGGATGGCTTTCCAGATGTCGGGATCGATGGCGGAGATGGTGTGGGTGTCGGCGAACATGGGCGGCCCGGCGCGGCCGGGACCTCGGGAAGTGATTGAATGCGTGGAGGATTCTAGCACGCGGCCCGCGGCGACCCGGCTCGCCGACCCGCTCGCCTATAATCGCGCCTCACCGGAGCCGGCGGAGGCGCGGGAATTGCGCGGGGAGGCGATGCGATGAAGGCCATGCTGAGGTTCTCGGGCTGGATCGACGCGATGAACGAGCGCATCGGCAGGAGCGTCTACTGGCTCATCCTGGTCGCGGTCGTGGTGAGCGCGGTCAACGCGATCGTGCGCAAGGTCTTCAATTTCAGCTCGAACGCGTTCCTCGAGGCGCAGTGGTACCTCTTTTCCGCGACCTTCCTGCTTTGCGCCGGCTACACGCTGCTGCGCAACGAGCACGTGCGGATCGACGTCATCGCCGGCCGGCTTTCGCGGCGGGCGCAGGCGTGGATCGACATCTTCGGCACGCTCTTCTTCCTGCTGCCGATGGCGATCCTGTTCGTCTACCTCTCGTGGCCCGTCTTCGTTCGCACCTGGGTCCAGGGCGAGATATCCGGCAGCGCCGGCGGCCTGGTCATCTGGCCCGCGCGCCTGCTGGTTCCCGTCGGCTTCTCGCTTCTCGCGCTCCAAGGCGTCTCCGAACTGATCAAGCGGATCGGATTCCTGCGGGGCGTGGCGCCGGACCCCGCCGGGCGGCTCCACGGCCATTCCGCCGAGATCGAACTCGCCGACGAAATCCGCCGGATCGCGGAGGAAAAGACCTGATGGAGCTGCTCGCGCACAACCTCGCGCCGATCATGTTCGCGGCGCTGGTCGTGTTTCTCCTGCTCGGCTACCCCGTCGCCTTCTCGCTCGCGGCGAACGGGATCTTCTTCGGCCTGGTGGGGATCGAGCTGGGCCTGCTTCGCCCGGAGCTCTTCCAGGCGCTGCCCGAGAGGGTCTGGGGCGTCATGTCGAACGACACCCTGCTCGCGGTGCCCTTCTTCACCTTCATGGGGCTGGTGCTGGAACGAAGCGGCATGGCCGAGGATCTCCTGGACACCATCGGGCAGGTCTTCGGGCCGCTGCGCGGCGGCCTCGCCTTCGCGGTGATCTTCGTGGGCGCCCTCCTCGCCGCGACCACCGGCGTGGTCGCCGCCTCGGTGATCTCGATGGGTCTCATCTCGCTGCCCATCATGCTGCGCTACGGCTACGACCGGCGCTTCGCGACCGGCGTGATCGCCGCCTCGGGCACGCTGGCGCAGATCATCCCCCCCTCGCTCGTGCTCATCATCATGGCCGACCAGCTCGGCCGCTCGGTGGGCGACATGTACGCCGGCGCGATCATTCCCGGCCTGGTCCTCACCGGGCTGTACGCGGCCTACGCGGTCGGCGTGGCGGTCGCGAAACCGTCGTGGGCGCCCGCGTTGCCGCCGCAAGCCCGCACGCTCAAGGAAGCCGACGGCTCGGCAGGCATGACCTCGCTCGCGATCCTCATGGCCGTCTCCTCGGTGGTGGCCGTCGCCTTCGACCGCCTCTACTTCCTGAGGCAATTCCCCGAGGCGCACCTGGACGAGCGCCTGGTCCTCGCCGCCGGCGCCGGGGCGAGCTTCGCCTTCGCGCTCGCCGTCGGCAACCGCGCGCTCGGGCTGAACCTCCTGTCGCGGCTCGCGCAACAGGTGGTCTTCGTGCTGATCCCGCCGCTGGGGCTCATCTTCCTCGTCCTGGGCACGATCTTCCTCGGGTGGGCCACGCCCACCGAAGGCGGCGCCATGGGCGCGGCTGGCGCGCTCGCCATGGCGATCGGGCGGCGCCGGCTGTCCTTCGGGCTCATTCGCCAGGCGATGGACACCACCGCGAAGCTCTCCACCTTCGTGCTCTTCATCCTCATCGGCGCGCGCGTCTTCAGCCTTACCTTCTACGGCATCGACGGGCACAAGTGGGTCGAGGAACTGCTGGCGGGACTGCCCGGCGGGCAGATCGGCTTTCTCGTCGCCGTGAACGTCCTCGTGTTCCTGCTCGCCTTCCTCCTCGACTTCTTCGAGCTCGCGTTCATCGTGGTGCCGCTGCTCGTGCCGGTGGCCGAGAGGCTGGGCATCGACCTCATCTGGTTCGGCGTCCTGCTCGGCGTGAACATGCAGACTTCCTTCATGCACCCGCCGTTCGGATTCGCGCTCTTCTACCTGCGGAGCGTGGCGCCCGCCAAGGAATATCTCGACAAGGTCACGGGCAAGCTCACGGCGCCGGTCACCACGGGCCAGATCTACTGGGGCGCGGTGCCCTTCGTGGCGGTCCAGGCGGTGATGGTGGGGCTCGTGATCGCCTTCCCGCAGATGGTCCTCGTCTACAAGGACGACCATCCCGTCGCCGATCCGTCCGGGATCCAGTTCGAGATTCCCGTGGTCGACCAGGGCAGCCAGGCGAGCGACCTGATGAAGGACCTGCAGAACCCGGCCGGCGGAACTGCCGCCGAGGATCCCGCCGCGGCGATCGAGCGCGCCCTGAAAGGCGGCGAGCCGCCGCCGTCCGCGCGGCCCAGGGGCAAGGCGAAGACGCCCGAGGAGAAGGCGGCCGAGGAGATCGAGCGGGTGCTTCGCGGCGGCCGGTAGGCCGTCGCCGAGGACGGGAAAAAGCCCGCCTCGCGGCGGGCTCCTTCCCGGCCGGGCGCGGCTACTTGATCGACCCGATCCCGTGCATGAAATCGTCGTAGCCCTTCTCGGCCACGCGGAACCAGAGCAGCTGCTCGTCGCGGAACTTCACCATCGACTCGTAGATCTTGCGGAACGCGGGGCTTTTCTCGCCCGCTTCCTTGTAGACCGCGAGCGCCGCCTTGTAGGCCGCGACCATGGTCTCGCGCGGGAACGCGCGAAGCTGGGTTCCGCCCGCCACGAGGCGCTTCAGGGCCGCCGGGTTCTGCGCGTCGTACTTTGCCAGCATCCAGGTGTTGGCCTCCCAGCACGCCGCCTCGAGGATGTTCTGGTATTCCTTCGGCAGCTTCTCCCATTCCTTCAGGTTCACGTACAGGTCGAGCTGCGGCCCGCCCTCCCACCAGCCGGGATAGTAGTAGTACTTCGCGACCTTGTTGAAGCCGAGCTTCTCGTCGTCGTAGGGCCCGACCCACTCGACCGCGTCGATGGTTCCCTTCTCGAGCGCGGGATAGATGTCGCCCGCGGCAAGCTGCTGCGGCACGACGCCGAGCTTCTCCATCACCTTGCCGGCAAAGCCCCCGATGCGCATCTTGAGGCCCTTCAGGTCGGCGACCTTCCTGATCTCCTTGCGGTACCAGCCGCCCATCTGCGCGCCGGTGTTGCCGCAGGGGATGTTGTGGATGTTGTAGCCCTTGTAGAACTCGCGGAAGAGCTCGAGCCCGCCGCCGAATATCTGCCAGGCGTTCATCTGCCGCGCGGTGAGGCCGAAGGGAATCGCCGTGTCCAGCGCGAAGGCGGCGTCCTTGCCCCAGTAGTAGTAGGGCGCCGTGTGGCCGCAGGCCACGGTTCCGTTCTGCACCGCGTCGAGCACCTGGAGCCCGGGCACGATCTCGCCGCCGGCGAAGACCTGGATCTGGAACTTGCCGCCCGTGGCCGCGGCCACGCGCTTCGCCATGGTCTCGGCGGCACCGTAGATCGTATCGAGGCTCTTGGGGAAGCTCGAGGCAAGTCGCCACTTGACCTCGCCCGTGGACTGGGCCAATGCCGGCGCCACGCCCGCGGCCAGGATGCCGGCCATGCCCGCGCCGGCCTTGTTCAGGAATTTTCTCCGCTGCATGCGAATCTCCTCGTCGTGAATGGTCGGGCTGCACCGCGCCCCCGGTCCTTCCGGGAGCGCGGCAGAGCCTACCAGATTCGATCGCCCGCAATCGGGCGTCGCGACCGCTCAGTGGCCGGCGACGGTCATGCGCTCGACGAGGATGGAGCCCGTGGACCGGGAACCGCGCACGAGCACGTCGCGCCCGATCGCGACGATGCCGCGGTACATCTCGCGCAGGTTGCCCGCGATGGTCACTTCCTCGACGGGGTAGCGGATCTCGCCGTCCTCGACCCAGAATCCCACGGCGCCGCGCGAGTAGTCCCCGTTCACCGGATTGATGCCCTGCCCCATGAGTTCGGTCACGACCAGGCCGCGCCCCATCGCGCGAACCAGCGCCTCGAAATCCTGGCCACCCGGTTGCAGCACGAGGTTGTGGCAGCCGCCGGCGTTGCCGGTGGTCGAAAGCCCCAGCTTTCGCGCCGAGTAGGTGGACAGGAAATAGCCCGCGAGCACGCCCGCGTCGACGATCCGGCGCGGCGCGGTGGCCACGCCTTCGCCGTCGAACCAGCCGCTCGCCATGGCGCCGGGCAGGTGCGGCTCCTCCGCGAGGTTCACGATCGGCGAGAAGACGGGCGTGCCCGCCGCGTCGAGCAGGAAGGAGGAGCGGCGGTAAAGGCTCGCACCGCTCGCGGCGGAGACGAAATGGCCGATGAGGGAGCCCGCGACGTTGGCCTCGAAGAGCACGGGGACCTCGACGGTCGGGACCCGGCGAGCGCCGAGGCGGCGCACGGCGCGCTCGCCCGCCCGGTGGCCAACGGCGCGCGCCGGCTCGAGCCGCGAGGGGTTGCGCTCGGAGCTGTACCAGTAGTCGCGCTGCATGGCCTCACCTTCCGACGCGAGCACGCCGCAGGCGATGCTCGCGCGCGACGAAGGGAAGCCGCCGACGAAACCGAGCGAATTCGCGAAGACGAAGTCGGCGTCCGACGACGACACCGTCGCGCCCTCCGAGTTGGTGATCCGACCGTCCACGGCCCGCGCGGCGTCTTCCGTCTCGCGGGCGAGCCCGATGGCTTCGTCCACCGAGAGGTCCCACGGGTGCCAGAGGTCGAGTCCCGGGGCCTCGCCGCGATAGAGGCGCTCCGGGTCGGGGAGCCCCGCCGCGTCATCGACCGCGGTGTGGCGCGCGATGGCGCAGGCGGCGTCGACCGAGCGCGCGATGGACTCGGCGGAAAGATCCGAGGTGCTCGCGTTGCCGCGCCGCTTGCCGAAGTACACGGTGATCGCGAGGGCCTTGTCGCGGTTGTATTCGACGGTTTCCACTTCGCCGAGGCGAACGGTCACCGACTGGCCCACGGACGCCGAGGTCTCGGCTTCGGCGTGGCTCGCGCCGCGCTCGCGGGCGATTTCCAGCGCCTGCAATGCGGCCGACTCGAGTGCGGCGCGATCGAGGGGAAGCGCCGGGACGGCGGGCGTATCGGGCATGGCGGCGGGGATGATCCTGGGGTCGGTTCGCCCGCGGGGCCGCCAAAACCTCTAAACTCCAGCGGGCCAGGACGCGCACGAACCGGTTATCGATGACCAGATGAGCGACGAGAATCTTATCAGCAAAACCCGCCGGAAACGGCAGATGCTCGAGCTGCAGGACGTCGGCAAGGCGCTGACCCGGCTGCCCGCCGAGCAGCTCGCCCGCATCGAGATGCCGGAGAGCCTTCGCCTGGCAATCGTCGCGTGCCGCTCGATGACCCGGCACGAGGCCGTGCGCCGGCAACTGCAGTTCATCGGCAAGCTCATGCGCAAGATCGACTGCGCGCCCATCGCCGCCCAGCTGGAGTCGATGCACGCGCCCTCGCATCGCCAGACCGCGCTCTTTCACCGCGCCGAAAAATGGCGCACCGAATTGCTCGCCGAGCCCGGCGCCGTTGAAAGGTTCGTGGCAGCCTATCCGAAGGCCGATGCGCGCCGGCTGACGGCGCTTGCCGCCGCGGCGCTCGAGGAACGCGCCGGGGAGCGGCCGCCGAAGCGCTATCGCGAACTTTTCCAGGCGATCAACGCCACCATCCAGGACCAGGAGGGAACCGCCCCATGAGCGCCCACGACGAGGTGACCATCGGACTGGTTTCCGCGAGCGACCGGGCGTCGCGCGGCGACTACCGGGACGAGGGCATTCCCGCGCTCGAGACCTGGCTCGCGCAGGCGCTCGTGAACCCGGTGCGCTTCGAGCGGCGCCTCGTCCCCGACGAGCGCGCGGCCATCGAGGCCGCCCTCGTCGAACTCGTGGACATGGCCGGTTGCCACCTCGTGATCACCACGGGCGGCACCGGGCCGGCCCCGCGCGACGTGACGCCGGAGGCCACGCTCGCGGTCGCCGACAAGGTGATGCCAGGCTTCGGCGAGCAGATGCGGCGCATCAGCCTGGAGTTCGTGCCCACGGCGATCCTGTCGCGGCAGGTCGCGGTGATCCGCGGCGGGGCGCTCATCGTGAACCTCCCCGGGCAACCCAAGTCGATCCGAGAGACGCTCGAAGGCGCGAAGGACGCCGACGGCCGCCCCCGCGTGGCCGGCATCTTCGCGGCGGTGCCCTACTGCATCGACCTCATCGGCGGGCCCTACCTCGAGACGCGCGAGGAAATCGTGAAGGCCTTCCGCCCCAAGTCCGCCCTCCGACCCCGGGCCTCCGACGCCCCTGCCGAGACCTGACCATGGAACTGCTCTCCCACCTGGAACTCACCACCGGCGCGGACCCCCGGGGCACCGTCGTCTGGCTGCATGGCCTGGGCGCCGACGGCTGGGACTTCGTGCCGATCGTGCGCGAACTCGACCTGCCCGAGGACCTG
>DAORTX010000060.1:1420-12018 GCA_035432885.1 Usitatibacteraceae bacterium | reverse complement strand
GGAAGTGGGCCTGCGTCGTGTAGCCCATCACCTCCGCGCCGGCCGATTCCGCCGCGTGCGCCATCGCGCTGAAGTCCACGTGCGAGGTGATGTCCTGGAGCCCGGGCAGGAAGAACGGGTCGTTGTGGTAGCGGTGGCGGTAGTGGCAGCGCAGCGTTCCCATCGACCGCTGCGGATGGTAGTACTCGTTCTGCGCGAAGCCGTAGTCGATGAAGAGCGCCAGCGCGCGGCCCATCGCCGCGGCGACCGAGCGCACGAGCCCCTCGGCGGCGAGGTTCACTTCGGTGAGGTAGGGATAGTCCCCGGGCGGAACCAGCGCCGCCGCGCGCCGCTTGAGCTCCCCCTCGGGAATCGCCACGTCCTCCCAGCCGAACCCGGCCTCCGTGACCATCACGCCCCGCTCGAGGATCTCGCCGCCCGCGCGGTGCACGAGCGCGCAGGGAAGGACATCGAGCACCTCGTTGGCGAGGACGATCCCGTCGATTCTCTCGGGCAGCCGGTCGATCCACTCGAAACGGCCGATGTCCTCGGGGTGGCGCTCCGCGATGCGGTTTCGCTGTCGTTCGCGAAGCTGCGGGCTCACTTCGAGCAGCCGGTACTTCGTCGGCGCGGCGCCCTGCGACTTCAGCTCCGCGAAGAGGTCCGCGGCGAGGATACCCGTTCCCGGACCCAGTTCGAGGACATCGCCGCGGGACTGGTCCAGGACCTGCCGTGCCTGCATCGCGAGGCAGCGGGCGAACATCGGCGAGATCTCGGGCGCGGTGATGAAGTCGCCATCCGCGCCGATCTTGCTGGCCCCCGCACTGTAGTACCCGAATCCGGGCGCGTGGAGCGCGAGCTCCATGAACCGGGAAAAGGGGATCCACCCGCCCTCCTCCGCGATGATGTTGGCGATCCGCTCGGCGAGTTCATGGGAATGCGCGGCCGCATCGGGCGCGGGGGGCGGAAGGGAAAACTCTACCGGGGGAGGCATCGGGATCGCGGCGCCTTCGGGGATCGTTCGCGGAATTCGCTACACTTTCGCCTCTGTCGCCGCCCGTCAGGGGGCGGGGCGATTCTCGGGAGAAATATAGCACCATGGGCCAGCCTGCGGTTCTCGTGACAGGGGGCGCGCGCCGTGTCGGCGCGGCGATCGTGCGCGCGCTGCACGCCGCAGGCGCGAACGTGGTCATTCACTGCCATCGATCGCGCGCCGATGCCGTTCGCCTCGCCGCGGCGCTGGAGGCGGCGAGGGCGCAATCCGCGGCGATCGTCGAAGGCGACCTCCTCGATCCGTCTCGACTCGCGCCCCTGGTGGAGGAGGCGGCCGCCCGGTTCGGCGGCCTGGACGGCCTCGTGAACAACGCCTCCTCCTTCCACCCCACGCCGCTGGAAAGCCTGACTCCGGCGGACTGGGAGAACCTCTCGGGCACCAACCTGCGCGCCCCGCTCTTCCTCGCCCAGGCGGCGGCGGTCCATCTGCGCCGCTCTCGTGGCGCCATCGTGAACATCGTGGACATCCACGCCGAGCGCCCGCTTCCCGGCTTCCTCGCCTACTGCGTCGCGAAAAGCGGGCTGGCGGGTCTCACCCGGGCCCTGGCGCTCGAACTGGCCCCGGACGTGCGGGTGAACGGCATCTCGCCCGGCGCCATCCTGTGGCCCGACGACGGAGAGGCGTTTGCGCCGGCCGAGCGCGAGCGGATCACCCGGCAAACGCCCCTTTGCCGAAGCGGAAGCCCGGAGGATGTCGCCGGCGCGGTAAAATACCTGCTCTTCGACGCCCCGTTCGTCACCGGCCAGGTCCTCGCGGTCGACGGCGGGCGCTCGATCGCCCTCTAGCTGCCCCCATCGACGCCATGACCGCCGCCATTCGCCCTGCGCAAGACACCCGCAAGGCCGATTTCGAAGCCGCCAAGCGCAGGAAGCGCATCCGCCGCCTGGTGGGCGAGGCGATCGGCGACTTCTCGATGATCACCTCGGGCGACAAGGTGATGGCCTGCCTGTCCGGCGGCAAGGACAGCTACGCGCTCCTCGATGTCCTGCTGCACCTGCGCGACCGCGCGCCCGTGCCCTTCGAGGTCATCGCCGTGAACCTCGACCAGCGCCACCCCGGATTCCCCGAGCACGTGCTCCCCGAATACCTCGCCTCGCGTGGCGTTCCCCACCGCATCGTGGTGCAGGACACGCACAGCGTGGTGAAGCGCGTGATCCCCGAGGGCGCGACGATGTGCAGCCTGTGCTCGCGGCTGCGCCGCGGCGTGCTCTACCGCGTGGCGAAGGAGGTGGGCGCGACCAAGATCGCCCTGGGCCACCACCGCGACGACATCCTCGAGACCTTTTTCCTCAATCTCTTCCACAACGGCAAGATCAAGGCGATGTCGCCCAAGCTGGTCTCCGACGACGGGCGCCACGTGGTGATCCGCCCGCTCGCCTACGTGGAGGAGCGCGACCTGGCCGCCTACGCCGAAGACCGGGCGTTCCCCATCATCCCGTGCGACCTGTGCGGCTCCCAGGAGAACCTGCAGCGAAAGCAGGTGAAGGCGATGCTGCGCGAATGGGAAAGGAAGAATACCGGCCGCCTGATCTCGATCTTCGGCGCGCTCTCCCGCGTGACGCCCTCGCACCTCATGGACCGCGCGCTCTTCGACTTCGCGAGCCTCGCGGCCGACGGCGTTCCCCATCCCGAGGGCGACACCGCCCTCGATCCCGAGGCGCTTCCCGACGTGTCGCAGGGCACGATCGTGCGCTTCACGCCCGGCCGAGGTTGATTCGCGTCAACCGGTTTCGCCATCCTTCCCTGCTACGATTTTGCCAGCGGGCGCGTCCACCGGGCGCCCCGCCGACGAGGACATCGACATGACCATCAAGCACGTGGCGCCCACCAAGAAGATCCAGTCCTTCCATCCGCCGCAGCGCACGCTCCTGGGCCCCGGCCCGTCGGAGATCAACCCGCGGGTCATGGCAGCGATGAGCCTGCCCGCGATCGGCTACCTCGACCCGGTCTTCGTGGAGATGATGGAGGAGCTGAAGCTTCTCCTTCGCTACACCTACCAGACGAAGAACGCCCTCACGTTTCCCGTCTCCGGCCCAGGCTCGGTGGGCATGGAGTACTGCTTCGTGAACCTGGTCTCCCCCGGCGACAAGGTGATCGTGTGCAGGAACGGCGTGTTCGGCGGGCGGATGATCGAGAACGTCCAGCGCGCCGGCGGCAACGCGGTCGTGGTCGAGGACACGTGGGGCGAGCCCTGCGACCCCGACAAGCTGGAGGACGCGCTGCGCAAGAACCCCGATGCGCGCCTGGTCTCCTTCGTCCACGCCGAGACGTCCACGGGCGTGCAGTCGGATGCGAAGACGCTGGTGGCGCTCGCCCACAAGCACGGCGCGCTCACCATCGTGGACGCGGTGACCTCGCTCGCCGGCACGCCGGTGATGGTCGACGAGTGGAACATCGACGCCGTGTATTCGGCGAGCCAGAAGTGCCTTTCCTGCACGCCGGGCCTGTCGCCCGTTTCCTTCAGCGACCGCGTGGTCGAGCACGTGAAGGCCCGCAAGGACAAGATCCACAGCTGGTTCATGGACATGAACCTGCTGCTGGGCTACTGGGGCGAGACCACGCGCACCTACCACCACACCGCGCCCACCAACAGCCTGTACGCGCTCCACGAGGCGCTCCTGCTCATCAAGGAAGAGGGGCTCGAGAACAGCTGGGCGCGGCACCACCGCCACCACCTCGCGCTCATGGCGGGCCTGGAGGCCATGGGCCTGCGCTATCTCGTGAAGGAAGGCGCGCGCCTGCCGCAGATGAACGCGGTGCACATTCCCGAGGCCGTGCGCGACCGCGAGGCCGAGGTGAGGAAGACGCTTCTCACCGAGTTCAACCTCGAGATCGGCGCCGGGCTGGGGCCGCTCGCCGGCAAGATCTGGCGGATCGGCATCATGGGCTACTCGTGCAAGCCCGAGAACGTGATGCTGTGCCTGTCGGCGCTGGGTTCGGTGCTCTCCGACATGGGGCTGCCCATCCAGGTGGGCGAAGCCGAGGCCGCCGCCCACCACGCCTACGCGCGGATCCACGCGGAGGAAGCGCAGCGCAAGGTCGCCCGCATCCGCTAGCCGGCGACCGCCTGAAATGGCAAGGGGCGCCCGAGGGGCGCCCCTTGCACGTGCATTCCGGGTTCCGGGAGTCGCGCTATTTCGCGCCGAGGGCCTGCCGAAAGCGGCCTTCCACCTGCGGCTGCGCCGCGTACTTCTCCAGCGCGGTGGGCACGACCTTCTCCAGCTCGGCCAGCCGGTCGGCCGGCGATGGGTGGGTCGAGAACGTGATCGAGTCGCCCGACTCCTCGGGCTTCACCTGCGCGAGCATGGAGAGCACGGCGACGAAGCCGTAAGGATCGTAGCCGCCCCTCGTGGCGATCACGACGCCGATGCGGTCGGCCTCGTACTCCATGCCGCGGTCGAGCGGCCGCAGGAACAGGCCGTCCTTCACGAGGTCCACGCCGGCATTGGCGAGCTGCGACTTGAGCCCCAGGACGTCGCCGCCGCTGCTGCGCCCGATGCGGTCGGCCGCGTAGGCTTTCGCCCCGGTCGCCGCCGCGCTCCACCCGGCGTCGGACTTGATGGCGGAGAGCTGGTGCTTCTTCAGCACGTGCGCGATCTCGTGGGCGAGCACCCCGGCCAGCTCGGACTCGCTCGCGAGGCGCTTCACCAGCCCGTGGGACACGATGACCGTGCCGCCGGGCATCGCGAAGGCGTTGATCGTGTCCGTGTCGATCACGCCGAAGGTCCAGGGCAGGTCCCGGCGCTCGGTCTGCTGGGCGAGCCAGCGGCCGATGCGGTTCACGTAGCGCTGCAGGCGCTCGTCGGGGTGCAGGCGGGTGGCGCCGAGGAATCCCGCGGTGATGCCCTCCCCGAGCGCGACTTCCTCCTCGACCGTGTATTCCTTGGACGCTTCCTGGACCTTTTCCCCGACTTCCACGGCCTTCTTGCCGAGGTCGATGATCCGCCCGAAGTCGAGTTGCGCCTGGACGGGGATGGCCGACGCGAGAAGCATCGCCGCGAGCATCGACCTCACGATCCGCCTCCTTCCCCGGCGTACGCGACGGCGACGGGCGAGAGCTTCGCCTCCCTCGCGAAGCGCTCGGCGGTGGCCTTGTCCGCGCGGTAGGACTGCAGCTTGCGAAGCGCCGCCTGGTCGGGCGAGGCGTTCTTGAAATCCTCCGGCGTGAGGCCCCGTATGCCGAGCGTGGCGACCCTCGAAGTCTCCGGCGCCTTGCGCCCGCCGAAGCCGAAGATCGACGTGAGGCCGCCGAGCGAGCCGCCGCCCGACGACGACGTCTCCACGGTCGCCTCGAAGCGCAGGTGGAAGGCGCGAATCCAGCCGCGCTTGCCGCCGGCCTCGACCTGCGTCCAGGCGCCCTGGCGGGAAAGCACTTTCAGGGGGGCGCCGGCCGCCAGCGGCGCGAGCGTCTTCGCCTCGAACGCCGGGCGTTCCTTGAGGTCGGTCGCCCGGTTCGTCGCGGCCTGTTCCTGCGCGAGGGCGTCGCCGGCGAACGACAGCCACGCGAGCAGCAGTACGGAGGTCAGGCGGGTCAGCATGGCGCCGATGATAGGTCGACCGGGCGCAACATTCAAATCATTGTTTCACCGCACGAGAACGGTCGCGAGGCCCAGGAGCAGGCCCATGCTCGCCACGTCCGTGGCCGTGGTGACGATGATGCTCGAGGCGGTGGCGGGGTCCGCGCCCATTCGCTTCATGACGAGCGGAACGAGGGCGCCGGACACGCCGCTGACCGCGCAGCTGCCCATCATCGCGAGGAACACCGCGACTCCCAGCATCATCGCATAGGGGGAATCCTGGGAATTCGCGAGAAAGTACATGGCCAGGCCGCACAGCACCCCGGTGACCGCGCCGTTGGCGAGCCCCAGGAAGAACTCCTTCGCGACGAGCGCCTTGCCGGATCCCGGGCGGATGTCGCCCAGCGTGATGCCGCGCACCGTCACCGCAAGCGCCTGGCAGCCGGTATTGCCCGACTGGCCGGCCAGCACCGGCAGGAAGGTCGCGAGGATCACCAGGCGGTCCACCGTTCCCTGGAACATCGCCACGACGCCGCCGGCGGCGAACGCCGTCAACAGGTTCACCTGCAGCCACGGGTGGCGGAACCGGAACGCGATCCCGAGGGCCGTGTTCACGCGCTCCTCCTTCTCGACGCCCACCATCGAGCCGGGCTGGGCGGTGATCTCGAAGGCCTGCTCCTCGAAGATCGCGGCCCCGCGCACCAGCCCGAGGAGCTTGCCCCCCTCCTCGCAGACCGGATAGACGGGGTAGTGCCGGTTGAGCGTGAGCTTCATCGCATCCGCGAGCGGCGTTTCGGGACGGAAGGAAAACACCCCCTTCAACATCACGTCGCCCAGTTTGGCGCCGTGGTCGTTCAACAGCAGGTCGCGCATGGTGACCAGGCCAAGGAGCCTGCCCTCGGGGTCGGTCACGTAGCCGTAGGTGACGAAGGCCGTTCGCACGACGGTGCGCAGCTGCTCGATCGCCTCGCCCACGCTCATGTCCGGCGAGAAGACGGCGTAGGCCGGCTCCATGAGGCGTCCGATGTTCCCGCGCGCGTACCGGGCGTTGCGAAGCCACTGCCGGGCCAGTTCCGGCGTCGCCGCTCGCGAAATCGCCGCCAGGGACGGCGCCGGGAGCTCCGCCAGCAGGTCCTGCACGAGCCCGGGATTCATGTCCACGAGCACCTCGACGGCTCGCGCCGACTCCACCGCGGCCAACATGCGCGCCGCCTCGGGCGGGGGCTGCGACTTCAGGCGGGCGAGTAGTGACTGACGGGATTCGGCGGTCGGCTGGGTCAAGGCGGGCTCCGGAGAGTCGCTGAAGTGCCGCGATTCTACCCCCCGGGCTAGCGCTCGATCCCCAATCGGCGCCAGATGGTGGCGGTAGGCCCCGCCTGGTTCAGCGTATAGAAATGCAGGCCGGGAGCGCCAAGGCCGAGCAGGCGCTCGCAGAGCCCGGTCACGACGTCGAGGCCGAAGGCCTTGATCGATGCCGTGTCGTCCCCGAAGCTTTCCAGGCGAAGCCGGATCCAGCGGGGGATTTCCGCGCCGCACGCGTCCGAGAAGCGCGCGAGCTGGGAGAAATTGTTGATCGGCATGATGCCAGGCACCACGGGCACGTCGATGCCCAGGGACTCCGCGGATTCCACGAACTGGACGTAGGCGTCCGCGTTGTAGAAGTACTGCGTGATCGCGGAGTTCGCCCCGGCGTCGATCTTCGCCTTGAAGTGGGCGAGGTCGTCGGCGGGACGGCGCGCCTGCGGGTGGAATTCCGGATAGGCCGCGACCTCGATGTGGAACCAGTCGCCCGTGCGGCTGCGCACGAAGCTCACCAGGTCTGCCGCGTAGCGGAATTCGCCCGCCACCGCCATGCCCGAAGGCAGGTCGCCGCGCAGGCAGACCAGGCGCCGGATGCCCAGTTCGCGATACTGGTCCAGGAGCTGCGCGATGCTCTCGCGCCGCGAGCCGATGCACGAGATGTGCGGCGCGGCCGCCTGTCCCTCGTCGTGGATTTCCCGGATGGTGCGAAGCGTGCCCTCCTGCGTGGAGCCGCCGGCCCCGAAAGTGCAGGACATGAACGCGGGCTTCAGCGCCGCCAGCTCGCGCCGGACGAGGCGCAGCTTCTCCGCGCCTTCCTGCGTCCTGGGCGGGAAGAACTCGAAGCTGAAGAGCCTTTGCCGGTCTCGTTGCGTCTTCATGGTGCCTTTCTCCCCCCGCCGATCCAGAGCGACCCGAGGAAGGCGTCGATCTGCGGCAGCCATTGCGCCGTGCCCTTTGCGAAAAAGGCGTGCCCGTCCGACCGGAACGCGGGCGCCAGGACGAAAATCGCCCGCCCCCCCGCGGCGACGAACGCCTCGTGCATTCGACGGCTGAGCGCCGGGCCGAAGTAACGGTCGTTTTCCGTGTACACCCACAACTGCGGCACCCTCGACGTGCGCCCGTAGGTCGCGGCGGCCGCGGCAAGCCGGTCCTCGCGGCAGACATCGTCGGGCCCGCGCGATCCCCGCCCCCCGGCAAAGTTCACCACGGCGACGAGGCCCGGCAACGGCTCCGATGCCGCGGCGATCGATGCCCACCCGCCCGCCGACTGGCCCACGAGCACGATGCGCCCGGCGTCGATCGTCGCATCGGCTCGCAGCGCGTCGACGGCGGCCCGGATGTCCCTCGCGCTCTCGCGTCCCGCCGCCACGTAGTCGGGATCGCCGCAACGTCCATATCCCTCGGCCCAGTCGCCGCCCGATTCGCCGTAACCGCGCCGCGTCGGCACGGCCACCGCGAAGCCTCGCGCCACGAAAGCCTCGCTTTGCGTCTCGAAACGGATCCTCCCGCCGCGCCGGCGCTCGTCGGCCGACCGCGGGCTGCCGTGGCTCAGGACCGCGAGCGGATGCGGTCCCGTCCCCGCGGGCCGGAAGATCGTGACGTCGATCGCGACCCCGTCCACGTCTGCCTTCACGACTTCCTCGACCGCCGCCCAGGCGCGAGCCGCGGGCACGGCCATGACCGCCGCCAGCGCAAGCAGGGCAGCCAGGGCTGCCCGGAAGTCTTCGGACCTGATGGACGGGCGGATCATTCGGGATCGGCGGGGCGCCGCCGCGGCGCCCCCGCGAGGCCTAGTAGCGATAGGCCTCCGGCTTGTACGGCCCTTCCTTCGCGACGCCGATATAGCGGGCCTGCGCGTCGGTGAGCTCGGTCAACTGCGCGCCCAGCTTCTTCAACTGCAGTCGCGCCACCTTCTCGTCGAGGTGCTTGGGCAGCACGTACACGCCGACGGGATAGCGGTCCGGATTGTTGAAGAGTTCGATCTGCGCGATCGTCTGGTTGGCGAACGAGGAGCTCATCACGTAGCTCGGGTGCCCCGTGCCGCAGCCCAGGTTCACGAGACGGCCTTCGGCCAGCAGGATGATCCGCTTGCCGTCCGGGAAGATCACGTGGTCGACCTGGGGCTTGATGTTGTCCCACTTGAACGCCTTCAGCGCCGCGACGTCGATCTCGTTGTCGAAGTGGCCGATGTTGCACACGATCGCCTGGTCCTTCATGCGCTTCATGTGCTCGGCGGTGATCACGTGGAAGTTGCCGGTGGCGGAGACGAAGATGTCCGCCTTGTCGCAGGCGTAGTCCATGGTCACGACTCGGTAACCCTCCATCGCGGCCTGGAGCGCGCAGATCGGGTCGATTTCCGTCACCCAGACCTGGGCGGAGAGCGCGCGCAGCGCCTGCGCGGAACCCTTGCCCACGTCGCCGTAGCCCGCGACCAGGGCCACCTTGCCCGCGATCATCACGTCGGTCGCGCGCTTGATGCCGTCGACCAGCGACTCGCGGCAGCCGTAGAGGTTGTCGAACTTGCTCTTGGTGACCGAGTCGTTCACGTTGATCGCGGGAAACTTGAGCGACCCCTCCTTCGCCATCTGGTAGAGGCGCTTCACGCCCGTGGTCGTCTCCTCGGTCACGCCGCGCACCTTCGCAAGGCGGGTGGAATACCACGTCGGGTCCTTCGCGAGCTTCGTCTTGATCGCGGCGAAGAGGCAGGTCTCCTCCTCGCTCCCGGGATTGCCGAGGACCTTCGAATCGGTTTCGGCGCGGGCACCCAGGTGCAGGAGCAGCGTCGCATCGCCACCGTCGTCCAGGATCATGTTCGTGTGGCCGCCGTCGGGCCACTCGAAGATCCTGTGCGTGTAGTCCCAGTACTCGTCGAGCGTCTCGCCCTTCTTCGCGAAGACGGCCGTGCCGCCCTTCGCGATGGCGGCCGCGGCATGGTCCTGGGTCGAGTAGATGTTGCACGAGGCCCAGCGAACCTCCGCGCCGAGCGCTTCCAGCGTCTCGATGAGGACGGCCGTCTGGATGGTCATGTGCAGGGACCCGGTGATGCGGGCGCCGCGAAGCGGCCGGGTGGCCGCGAATTCCTCGCGGATCGCCATGAGGCCGGGCATCTCCGTCTCGGCGATGGCGATTTCCTTGCGGCCCCAGTCCGCGAGCGCAAGGTCGGTGACGACGTGATCGTTGGTCTTGCCGGATTTCAGGACAGCGTTCATCGTTCTCTCCGATTTCAAGTGAAGGATGCCGCCGTGCGAACGGGGACTTCTCACCCGGTCCTGCACAGTCGGGTGAGCGCCGTTGCGGTGGAAAATCCGAGCCTGGCAGGGCGGGGAACCCTGTTGCAACGCTCCTCGGACGGGGAGGATTATACCGCCCTCCCGACGACTTCTCCAAGCGAGCCCCCATGAGCCCCGCCCCGGCCGTTCCCCTGCTCCTCGGATGCCCCGGTTGCGGTTCGGCCATCGTGGAGTGCGCCTTCGCGCTGGCCGGCCTTCGGCTCGAGGTGGAAGACGTCGACTACTCGCCCGGAAGCGTGACGCGCGAGCGGCTCCTCGCGGTCAATCCGCTGGGCCAGGTTCCGGCACTCGCGCTCGCCGATGGACGGGTGCTCGCCGAGCGCCTCGCCATCGTGCACCATGTGAATGACCTGTCTCCGGGCACGGGCCTCATCCCGATCCCGGGAGCGGCGACCCGCGAGCCGTTCTACCGCTGGATCGCATACCTCGTGTCCGCGGTATATCCCACCTTCACCT
>DAORTX010000060.1:0-1320 GCA_035432885.1 Usitatibacteraceae bacterium | reverse complement strand
CCGTTCTACCGCTGGATCGCATACCTCGTGTCCGCGGTATATCCCACCTTCACCTTCGGCGACGACCCGGGCAAGTGGGTGGGCGACGAGGCGGGAGGCAAGCGCTTGCGCGAAATCGCCGCGGCGCCGCCCTGCGCTGGCGGCCGCGACTTCAGTCCGCGGCTGCCGCGACCCTCGGCGATCCCTTGAGACCGGCCGCCTCGCGAAGCAACGCCGCCTTGTCCGTCGTCTCCCAGGTGAACTCGGGCTCCTCGCGGCCGAAGTGGCCGTAGGCGGCGCTCTTCTCGTAGATCGGACGCAGGAGGTCGAGCATGGTGACGATGCCCTTCGGGCGAAGGTCGAAGTGCTCCTCCACCAGTTTCGCGATCTTCGCGTCGGGGATGGCGCCCGTGCCCTCGGTGTAGATGGTCACGTTGATCGGCTTCGCCACGCCGATGGCGTAGGAGATCTGGATCTGGCACTGGCGCGCGAGACCCGCAGCGACCACGTTCTTTGCCACGTAGCGCGCCACGTAGGCCGCGGAACGGTCGACCTTCGAGGGGTCCTTGCCCGAAAACGCGCCGCCGCCGTGGGCGCAGGCGCCGCCATAGGTATCGACGATGATCTTCCGGCCCGTGAGGCCGCAGTCTCCCTGGGGCCCGCCGACCACGAATCGCCCGCTCGGATTCACGAGGAAGCGCGTGTCCTTCAGCATATCCTTCGGGAACACGGGCCTGATGATCATCTCGACCACCGCCTCGCGGATCTGCTCGTGGGAGGCCTCGGGCGCGTGCTGCGTCGAGAGCACCACCGTCTCCACCGAGACGGGCTTGCCGTCCTCGTAGCGCATCGTCACCTGGCTCTTGGCATCCGGGCGCAGCCAGGGCAGCCGCCCGTCCTTCCTCACGTGCGACTGGCGCTCCACGAGGCGGTGGGCGAAGTGGATCGGCGCGGGCATGAGCACCGGCGTCTCGTCGCAGGCGTAGCCGAACATCATTCCCTGGTCGCCCGCGCCCTGGTTCAGGTATTCGTCGGAGGCGTGGTCGACGGCCGCGGCGATGTCCGGGCTCTGCTTGTCGTAGCAGACCATGACCGCGCAGCCGCGGTAGTCGATGCCGAAATCGGTGTTGTCGTAGCCGATGCGCTTGATCGTCTCGCGGGCGACCTGGATGTAGTCCACGATCGCGTGCGTCGTGATCTCCCCCGCCATGACCACGAGCCCGGTGTTGCACAGGGTTTCGGCGGCGACTCGCGAACGGGGGTCCTGCGCTAGAATGGCGTCGAGCACGGCATCGGAGATCTGGTCGGCCACCTTGTCCGGATGGCCTTCCGACACCGATT
>DAORTX010000059.1:8029-12313 GCA_035432885.1 Usitatibacteraceae bacterium | reverse complement strand
AGCCCGTAGCGGGCGCGCATGGCCTTCGCCTGCGAGGCCATCCAGCGCCAGCGCGGCTCGAATGCGGGATCGCGGAACGCGAAGGCGACGTAGTTGCCGTCGTCGGCGATCGGCAGGAGGATCACGTTGCCCTCGAACACCTGGCGGATCATCGCGAGGTGCGCGAGGCGCTCGGCCTTCGGGCCCACGAGGTTCGCCGCCATCACCCCGCGCGCGGCCAGGGCGGCGCGCACGTCCTCGTAGAACTCGCGCGTGCAGAGCGACGGGGCGACGCCGTCGCGGTCGAAGGCGTCGATCAGGACGACGTCGGGCCGCGCCTCGCACTGCGCGACGTGGCTCGCCGCGTCGGCGCGCACGACGCGAAAGTGCGTGTCGTCCGGCGGCAGCAGGAACTGGTCGCGGAAGGCGATCACGTCCGGGTCGATCTCCACGGCGGTGATCCGCGCCGCGGGAAGGTGGCGGCGGCAGTAGCGCACGAACGACCCCCCGCCCAGGCCCAGCATGAGGATCTCGCGCGGCGCATCCAGGAAAAAGAGGAAGCCCATCATCTTGCGCGTGTAGGCGAACTCGAGCGCGAACGGATCGGCGAGCCGCATCTCGCTCTGGATGAAGGCGCGGGTGAAGTAGAGCGAGCGCAGCCCCTCGTCCTCGATCACGAAGGGCTTCGCGTAGGTGCCCGACAGCAGGCGCCCGACCAGCGCCTCGCGGTCGCCGCCGCGCCGTTCGAGAAGCCGGATCACGCCCCCCTCGTTCGCGAAGGGATTGGCGAATTCGAGCATCGCGCTAGCCGGCGGTCCCCATCGCCGCGAAGAGCCGGTCGCCGCGCTCGCGGTCGCGCCCGTCGATCACGCCGGGCTGCGCGCACCAGGCGAACAGGCGCTCGCCCGGCGTGCCGCCGCTGGCGGAGGCGCCGCTGCCGAAGCGCTCCTTCAGCAGCTTCACCTGCAGGGCGAGGCGCTGCGGCTGCAGGTCGGCGGGGCTCTCGAGACCCAGCGCCATCTCGAGTTCGGTGAGGCTTTCCCGCCGCGCGAGCGCTCCGCGCTCGAGGCGGGGCCGGTAAGGGCCCGCCGCCGCGGCATCGGCGAGGGCGGCGAGCGCCGCGTCGCGACGGCCGAGCAGCTTCTTCTCCCACGGCGCGGGCAGCTCGGGCAGCGCCGCCCATTGCTCCTGCGCGGCATCGGGTCCGGGCGCGACCGATCCGGCGAGCACGGCGGCCTCGAGTTCCCCGCACAGGCGATCCTTCTCCGCGAGCGTCCGCCAGACGGCCGCTTCCCGCGCGCGGACGCGGGCCGCGAGCGAGGCCTCGACCGACTTCACCGCGCCGCGGAACCGGCCCTCGAGGGCGCGCAGGGCCGGGTCGCCGCCGCGCGCGCCGCCGCGCCAGCGATCCTGCAGGTCGCGAAACGCGGCGCGCACGTCCTTCTCGTCGCGCTCGGACTCGCGGGCGAGCTGTTCGAGCTGCGCGCAGACGTCGTCCAGCGCGCGGCGGCCTTCGACCTTTCGGCCGTCCTCTTCCTTGCGCTTGGCGTGACGGGCCTCGAACACCGCGTCGCAGGCGGTCCGGAACCGCTCCCACAGCGCGCGCTCGTCGCGCTGGGCGAGCGGATTCGCCTTCGAGTGCTCCTGCCAGCGCGCCTGGACCGCCTTCACCAGCGAGGGCGCCTCGCGGTCCATGGCGCGGGGCGAGAGCGCCTCGACCTCCGCGATCAGCGCGATCCGGCCCGACTTCGCCAGGTCCCGCGCGGCCGCGAGAACCGCGCGCAGCGGCGCCACCGCGTCCTTCAGGCGCGCGTCGAGCTTCTTCCACGCGCCCGGATCGACGCTGCCCAGGTTGCCTTCACGCCAGGCGCGATCGTTGTCGCGAAGCCAGCGCTCGATCGCGCGCGGATCGGGGGTCTCGCCGAGGAGCGTGGGCACGTGGGCGGCGGCCGCGGCGATGAACTCCTCGCGCTGCTTGCGCGCCGCCTTGCGCTGCGCCGCGGCCTCGGCGAAGTGCCGGGCGGCGGGCGCGTAGGCTTTCTCGCAGGCGCCGTCGAAGCGCTCCCAGAGCGAGCGCGGCACGCCGGTGTGCTGCGCGTCGAGCGCCTTCCATTCCTCGCGCAGCTTCTTCACTTCCGCCGCGGTTCGCGCGGCATCCAGCCCCTGCGCAAGGATCGCCTCGGCGCGCTCGCACAACTGCAGCCGCGCGTTCTGCTGGCCGAAGGACTCCCAGCGCTCGAGCTCGCCCAGCTGCTGGCCGACGCGGCCCATGCGGCTCTGGGTCGGCTTGGGAAGCGCGCCCGCGTCGGCCTTCAGCGCCTTCATCTCGTCCACCGCCGCCCGCGCCGTGTGCAGTTGCCCCTCCGCCAGCGCCTGCTCCGCCGCATGCAGCAGCGCATGGACGCGGTTTCGCGCCACGCCGGTTTCCTCGCGCGCCGCCTGCGCCTGCGCGAGGCGGCGCTGTTCGACGATCACCAGCGCGGCCTCGAAGCGGCGCGAGAGCGCGGGCGTGCGGATGGCGCGGTCGAGCGCCTGCCAGCGCTCGGGGAGCTGGGCGTTATCCACGGCCGTTTCCGCGGCGAGGCGTTCGGCTTCCACCACCAGCGCCTCGGCGCCGGCCACGGCCTGCAGTTCCTGTTCCCAGGCGTCGAGCCTGCCGACGGCCTCGTCGAGGCGGGCGAGCGCCGCCGCGTCCGCGCCGGACCGCGCTTCGTCGCGAAGGGCCGCGAGTTCGTCGCGCAATCCCCGAAGCGCCTCCGGCCCGTCGGGGGCGGCGAGCGCCGCGGTCCAGTCGTTCACGCGGCGCTCGAACTTCGCGCGCGCCGCCTGCTCGGCCTGCTCCCGGTCGAATCGTGCCTGGAGCGCGCGCCGCGCGGCGTCGCAACGCTCGAGGCGCGCGGCGTCGGCCCGCATGTCGAGCGCCTGCCAGCGGCGGTTGAGTTCCACCACGGCCGTGAGGATCGGGCCGGGCGTTCCCGCAAGGGCCTCCAGCTGCGCGAGGATCGCGTCGGCTTCGGTGTCCTGGCCCGCCCGGTCCTTCATCGCCTCGAGGCGGTGCTTGGCGAGCCGCATCACGCCGCGGTCCTTGTTCCGGGCGGCATCGACCAGCGCGGCGAGCCCCTCGGGCGTATGGACGCATTCGGCCGCGGCGAGCCTCGCTTCGGCGTGGCCGGCGGTGAGCGCGAGTTCGACGAGAAGCGGCTCGTCGCGAAGGCCCGCGATGGCCGCGAGACGCCGCTCCGCGTCCTTCGCATGGCGGGCCACGTCGGCCCGGATCGCATCGGTGCAGGAAGGCCTCTCGAGGATCGCCCGCGCCGCCGCGCCATCTTCGGTCGCCGAGAGCGCCTTGCCCAGGGCCGCGGCGAGTCCGGCGCGAACCGAGTCGTCGGTCTCGTTTTCCCGGGCGTCGGCAAGCGTTGCCGGATCGATGCAGCGCGCGGCGGCGGCGGCGCGCACCTCCGGCGCGGGATCCGCGGCGACGAGCGCCGCAAGCTCCGCGGAATCCGGTGCGAGGGTTGCCACGCCGAGCACGCGCTGGGCGGCCTCGGCATGTTCGTGGAGGGGGGTACGGGAAAAGAGCCTGGTGGCCATGGCGTGGGCGGTCTCGGTGCGGGGATGGGTGCCGGGGAACGGGCGGCCGACGACGCGGCACCCCCAATGATAATCCCGGATTGGCGCGGGTTCGCGGCGGCCCGCCCGGCGGTGACCGCGATCGCCGCCGCCCGCCGGCGAATCCGGCGCCGGTTTGATCTGCATCAGACGGGCGCCTTGCATACTCCCCCTCGCGAGGCGCACAGTCGTCCGCTACTGGTATCGGCCGCCGATAACGGCTTTCGATGATGAAAGAGAAGGAAATCTACGGCGGGCTGGTCCGCTTGCACGTGCTGCACCACGCGTCGAGCGAGCCGATCTTCGGGCAGGGGATCATGGACGAGCTCTCGCACCATGGCTACCGGCTGGGTCCGGGCACGATGTACCCGATCCTCCACGGCCTCGAGCAGGGCGGGTACCTCAAGTCGACGGTGCTGCGGGAAGGCAGTCGCAACCGGCGAACGTACGTGGCCACCGCGGCCGGCCGCAAGGCCCTGCGGCAGGCGAAGGGCAGGGTCTGGGAGCTGTTCAGGGAGTTGTTCGAGGAAGAGCTTGCGGGTGTGCCGGGAAATTTGCCGACGCCGGCGGGAAGATCGAAAACCGACAAGGGAGCATTGCGATGAATATCCGAAAAGGCACGAGCTTCATCCGCCTGGCGGTGGCCGCGCTGGCCGCGCTGGCGCCAGTGGGCGCCTGGGCGCAGGCGATCAGCGG
>DAORTX010000059.1:0-7929 GCA_035432885.1 Usitatibacteraceae bacterium | reverse complement strand
CTGGGCGCAGGCGATCAGCGGAACGGTGATGGACGGCGGCAAGCGCGCGGTCAGTGGCGCGACCGTGTATCTCGTCCCCGCGGCCGACGTGGCGAAACTCGCCAAGGCGCCCTCGTTCAACATCCGGCGAAACGTCGACAACGACGAGCCGATGGAGGACAACCTCGCGGTCAA
The DNA here is from genome assembly GCA_035432885.1 of Usitatibacteraceae bacterium. Classification (GTDB taxonomy): domain Bacteria; phylum Pseudomonadota; class Gammaproteobacteria; order Burkholderiales; family Usitatibacteraceae; genus FEB-7. The sequence continues at coordinate 7,755 of DAORTX010000059.1, read as the reverse complement.
CCGCGACAAGTACGCGCAGGGCGTGACCGACGGCAAGGGCGCTTTCACGATCGCCAAGGCCGGGTCCGGCAAGTTCTTCGTCTACGTGGAGCCTTCCGACGGCAAGCACCTGCCGGGCGGCACGCTCACCAACAAGTCGCGCACCGCCGCCGAGCTCGCGGCGAAGCCGCTCGCGATCCAGGTCTCGGGCAAGGTTCCCGAGAACGCGACATTCGTCGGCACGTCGAAGTGCCTGAAGTGCCACGACGACTACGCGGATTTCCCGAAGACCGCCCACCGGCTGGGCATCGCGGTGGTCGGCAAGACGAGCAAGCTGCAGGACTTCTCGCGCTTCCCGGGATTCAACGCGGGGCTGGACAAGCTCTCCGCGGGCCTGAAGCTCTATCTCTACGGTTTCGACAAGAGCCGCGGCTTCGACAAGTACCAGATCTCCGACAAGCCGCCCGCGGACGCCGCATCGGTCAGCTTCACGGCGACGTTCTTCAAGGACACGGACGGCGTGCTGAAATTCCGCACCGAGAACGCGCGCGACCCGTCGGATGCGCCCCGCACCTACCCGGTCCAGATGACCTACGGCGGCGCGGTGTACAAGCAGCGCCTCCTGTACAAGGTGGGCGACGCGCATTTCCCCTTCGTGCAGTACAACACCGAGGGCAAGGCCGAGTACGCCGACCGCTCGCGCAAGCCCTGGCGCGACTACCACGGCGACTGGCTCTACAACGAGACCACGAAGAAACTCGCGGACCCGGCCAAGACCAAGGCCTTCGAGATCCAGTGCGCCTCGTGCCACTTCAACGGCTACACGCTCACCCCGACGGTCGAGGGCGGCTTCGTGGCCGGCGCGGTGAATGACCCGAACGGCGAGCTCGACATCGACGGCGATGGCGTGCCCAACGAGCTGAACCTGGGCTGCGAGAACTGCCACGGCGCAGGCTCCGCCCACGCGGCGGCCCCGCGCAGGAGCAAGGCCGCGACGATCGTGAACCCCGGCAAGCTCGCCTCCGAGCGATCCATGGTGATCTGCACCCAGTGCCACAGCCGGCCCCAGGGCACGATGAAGAACGACCAGCCGATCAACAAGGACAACAAGATGCTCACGCCCGGCATCAGCCGCAACGAGTATCTCGTGAACCACACCTCCCGCGAGGACGCGGCCCAGAAGGACTTCTGGCCCGACGGCGTGCACTCCAAGGCGCACCACCAGCAGGGCACGGACCTGGTCCGTTCGAAGAAGTACATGAACGCAACCCAGATCATGAACTGCGCCGACTGCCACGACCCGCACGGCAGGACCGGCATCAGGCACCAGCTGAAGCTCGACGTTCGCGACGGCAAGGATTCGCTCTGCGCGAGCTGCCACAAGGTGGACATGAAGGCGCACACGGCCAAGACGGTCGGCGAGCCCCACACCCGCAAGATCGCCTGCATCGACTGCCACATGCCCAAGACCATGCAGACGGGCGCCGGGATGGGCAAGGGCATCGACGGCAAGGGCGGCAACTACTGGATGAACGACATCACCGCGCACCTCTTCGACGTGCCCCGCATCGCCAACAAGGGCGTGAAGGGCGTGGAGCCGGGCAAGGCGATGCCGATCCCGTACACCAATGCCTGCGGCACCTGCCACGAGGCGGAGAAGATGTAGGGCGGGCAATCCGCTGCTGCAGTGGAAAGGCCCGCTTCGGCGGGCCTTTTCCTTTGGCGCGGCGCGGCCGGGGGCGGACGCGGCTTGCTACACTGGCCCGAACCTTTTCCGGCGCTGCCCTTGTCCCCGTTCCCCGAGACAGCTTTCGACGTCGTGGTCATCGGCGCCGGCGCGGCCGGCATGATGTGCGCGGCCACCGCGGGACAGCGCGGCCGGCGCGTGCTGCTCGTCGACCACTACCGGAAGCTGGGCGAGAAGATCCGCATCTCCGGCGGCGGACGGTGCAACTTCACCAACCTGCACGCCTCGCCCGCGAACTATCTCTCCCGCAACCCGCCCTTCTGCCGCTCGGCGCTTTCGCGCTACACGCCGCAGGACTTCATCGCGCTGGTCGACCGGCACCGCATCGCCTGGCACGAGAAGACGCTGGGCCAGCTCTTCTGCGACGGAAGCGCCACGCAGGTGATCGAGCTGCTCAGGGCCGAGTGCGACGCGGCCCGCGTCAAGTGGCGCATGCCCTGCGAGGTTCGCGGCGTGGCGCGGGAAGGGGCGGGCTTTCGCATCGACACGGCGGCCGGCCCCGTGACCGCCGCGTCCCTCGTGATCGCCACGGGCGGCCTCACGGTGCCCGCGATCGGCGCAACACCCTTCGGCTACCGGGTGGCCGGGCAGTTCGGCCTCGCGGTCGTGCCGCCGAAACCCGCGCTCGTGCCGCTCAGCCTCGCGCCGGAAACGCTCGCGCGCTACGGCGACCTCTCCGGCGTTTCCATCGACGCCGAAGTTTCGTGCCGCGGCGCGCGCTTCCGGGAGGCGATCCTTTTCACCCACCGGGGACTTTCGGGACCGGCGATCCTGCAGGCCTCCTCGTACTGGCAGGACGGTCCGGCGGCCGATCCCCTGCACGTGAACCTGCTGCCCGGCGTGGACATCCGCGCCTGGTTCGCGGAGCACCGGCGCTCGAAGGCGCTCCCCGCCACGCTGCTCGCGCAGCGGCTGCCGAAGCGCTTCGCCGTCGCCTGGTGCGACGCGCACGGCTTCGTGAAGCCCGTCGCGGAACTGTCGGACCGGTCGATCGGGGAGGCCGCGCGACGGCTGGGCGATTGGCCCGTGCACCCGTCGGGCACGCTCGGCTACAACAAGGCGGAGGTGACCCTGGGCGGCGTGGACACGCGCGGCCTGTCGTCGAAGACGATGGAGGCGATCGCCGTGCCGGGGCTCTTCTTCATCGGGGAGGTGGTCGACGTGACCGGGCACCTGGGAGGGTTCAATTTCCAGTGGGCGTGGGCGTCGGGCCGCGCGGCGGGAGAAGCGGCATAGGGCCTTGCGGGCATTCGCGGACCGTCCGCATGCCGGGCGAGCGCAGGAGCGCTGATCGGTAAGGGCGCGCCCGGCCGATGAAGCCCCCTGGCTTGCGTCTCGGTGGCCTCGCCTAGGTGCGGTGCAGGTCCGTGCCGACCGGCGCGGAGCGCCCCGAGGCGGCCTCTCCCGAAGTCATCCTCAGGTACAGCTTGGTCAGCTCGATCGCGAGCACCACCACCGCGCTGGCGGCGAGCACCATCGCGACGTCGAGCCAGGTGGGCATCGCGATGCCGAACGTCTCGCGCACGATCGGGAGCTGGATCAGGACGCCGAAGAGGCCGATCTCCCACGCCATCGCGACCAGGAGCCATTTGTGGGGAGGGGCCTCGAAGAGGCTGAATCTCAGCGACCGGAAGCTCATGGCGATGATGAGCTCGACAAAGACGAAGAGGAGGAAGATCTTGGTTCTCGCGACCTCGATATCGGCGTAGTTGGAGAAGTAGATCCACAGGAAGATCGGGCATTCGACCAGGACTCCCAGCAGCACCAGCAGGCGCACGTCGCGGGAAAAGATGCTCTCCTTCGGATCGCGGGGGGGGCGCTGCATGATGTCGCGGTCCGGCGGCGAGACCCCGAGGGCCAGGGCCGGCAGGCCGTCGGTGGCCAGGTTGATGTAGAGAATCGCGGCGGGCAGGAGCGGCAGCAGCTCGGGCCCGACGACGATCACGACGCCTCCCAGCACGACCACTTCCGTGATGTTGGCGCGCAGCAGGTAAGTCAGGTATTTCTTGATGTTGTCGTAGATCCAGCGGCCGCGCTCGATCGCCCGCACGATCGTCGCGAAATTGTCGTCCGCCAGCACCATGTCGGCGGCCTCCTTCGCCACGTCGGTTCCGCTGATGCCCATCGCGATGCCGATATCGGCGTGCTTGAGCGCCGGTGCGTCGTTCACGCCATCGCCCGTCATCGCGACGATTTCGCCGCGAGACTTCCATGCCCGCACGATCTTCAGCTTGTCCATCGGGGATACGCGCGCGTAGACGCTCACCCGGTGGACGATCGCCGCGAAGTCCTGGTCGCTCATGCGGCCGAGCTCCTCGCCGGTGAGCACCCCGTCGCCGTCGCGGTAGATGTCGATTTCCGCGGCCACCGCGACGGCGGTGAGCTTGTGGTCGCCCGTGATCATGATCGGGCGGATGTGGACCTGACGGCAGACCCTGACGGCTTCCTTCGCCTCGTCGCGGGGCGGATCCATCATGCCGACCAGCCCCAGGAGCGTCAGGCCGCGCTCCACCGCCTCCTCGTCGTCCAGGGGCAGGTCGGCGCGGACTTCCTTGTACGCGATGGCCAGCACGCGCAGCGCGCCCTTCGCCATGCGCTCGTTCTCCGCGAGGAGTTGCGCCCGGGCCGCATCGGCCAGCGGCTGCTGGTGGCCGTGGTGCTGCACCGACACGCATCGCTCGAGCAGCACTTCGGGAGCGCCCTTCACGAACGCGAGATGCCGCCCGTCGGGCATGCGGTGAATCGTGGTCATCCGCTTGCGCTCGGAGCTGAAAGGCAGCTCCCCGGTCCTCGGCGCGGCCGCCCGGGTCTCGTCCTGCTTGAGGCCCGCTTTCGCCGCGAGCACCACTAGGGCGCCTTCCGTGGAATCGCCCTTGACGAACCAGCGCCCGGCGTCATTGCCCAGCGCCGCGTCGCTGCACAGCACGCCGCCCGCCAGGAACAGCCGCACGGCATCGTCGTCCGTCGGAAGCGGCGGATCGAAGCTGCCGGCGGGATCGTAGCCGGCCCCTGTGACCTCGATGCTTCGGCCGCCCACGAACACGCGGCGCGCGGTCATCTCGCCCTTGGTGAGCGTGCCGGTCTTGTCGGTGCAGATCACCGTCGTGCATCCCAGGGTCTCCACCGCGGGCATGCGACGCACGAGCGCATTGCGCTTGGCCATCTCGTGCATCCCGACCGCCAGAGCGCCGGTCACGATCGCCGCCAGCGCTTCCGGCACGGCGGCCACGGCGAGGGCGATGGCGAACATGGTCATGGTCATCAGCAAGCCCACGTTCAGCTGGCCTCCCATCCACGCTCTCGCGAGGCTCACGACGATCGCGATGCCGCAGACGACGAGCGCGATCAGCCCCAGCCAGCGACCGATTTCCGCGGTTCGCTTCTCGAGCGGCGATTTTCCCGTCCCTACCGCGGAAACCTGCTCCGCGATCCTGCCGAACTCGGTGTTCATGGCCGTGGCGGTCACGATGGCCTTGCCGCGACCGTAGGCCACGGTGGTTCCCGTGAACACCAGGTTGTGCCTGTCGGCCACGGGGGCGTCGGCGGCGAGCGGCTCCAGGCTCTTCTCCACCGGGAAGGACTCCCCGGTCAGCGGGGCCTCGTCGCACTTGAGCGAATGAGCCTCGACCAGGCGCGCGTCCGCCGCGATGCGATCGCCGGCTTCGAGCACCAGGACGTCGCCGGGCACGAGCTCGCGGGAAGGAATGCGCTGCTCGACGCCTCCTCGCAGCACGTTTATCGTCGGGGCCAGCATGCGCGTGAGGGCATCGAGCGCGCGCTCGGCCCGGAACTCCTGGACGAATCCGAGGACCGCGCAGAACACCACGATCAGCAGGATGATGGCGGCATCGACGATCTCGCCCAGCAAGGCGGAGAGAACCGTCGCGGCGAGCAGGATGACGATCAGCGTGTTCCGGAACTGACCGAAGAAGAGTTGCACGGGCGAGGCGCGGTGCCCCTTCGCCAGCTCGTTCGCGCCGTGCCGGGCGAGGCGCTCCCGTGCCTCGGCAGGCGTCAACCCCCGCAAGGGATCGGTTTCAAGCTCCCGGGCAATCGAGTCGATATCGCTGGCGTGCCAATTCATCTGCATCCTCCGGCGCGGCGGTCATTCGATGGCCGCATAGGCAAGTCCGAGAAGAACGGCCACCACGCCCGCGGGGCCAAGGTAGGAGCGCAATCTCGGGCGGGGCGAGGCCGGCACGACCTCCACGGGCAGGCGGCTGGTGCGCAGCACTTTCGCGGCAACGGACCCGAGCACCGCTTCGGAGACGGATCCCAGCCTCGCGGAGGCCATCACGATGCCGTCGAAACGATTCGATTCGGCGTATCGCACGATCTCGCGCGCCGGGTCACCCTGGCTCACGTGCACCGCGGAATACCGAATGCCGGCCCGGTCGAGAAGCTCGCCGGCCGCCTTGAAGGCAATCGCGCTTCGCTCGGCGTAGTAGGCCTGCCGGTCGCTTCGCGCGACGAATCGCGAGACGTATCGGCTGAGCCGCGCCTGGACATGGATCAGGTGGATCTCCAGGGCTTCGCCGGTCCATACGCGGTGAATCACATGCCGGATCGCATAGCGGGATTCGGTTGACGTGTCGACCGGGACCAGGATCTTCAGCATCGTGTGCACTCCTCGAGTCTCGCCGCGTGGGAGAAACCGTCGATGGCCGCCGGCAGGCTCCGGCGCCGTTGCCTGCCTCCCGCCATCACCCCACCAACATACGGCGCCCCGCATATTCCGAAAAGTCGAATAAAATAGGCAAACAAGTCGAAAAAAGACTGAACGATGTTCGAAAAAGGCGAAGATGAAGCGGAAGACGGTTTCCCATTGAGCCGCTTGACGGCGGGACAATGGGAAGGCACTTCGGCAAAACCGAAGAGGTTCTGGCCCATGGCTGCACTGAACTACAAGCACCTGCACTATTTCTGGGTGGTCGCCAAGGCCGGCGGGATCGCCCGCGCCAGCGAGCGCCTGCATCTCACGCCGCAGACGATCAGCGGGCAGGTGAGCGCGTTCGAGGACGTATTGGGCTACCAGCTGTTTACCCGCATCGGGCGCCGCTTCGACCTGACCGACGCGGGACGCATGGTCCTCAGTTACGCCGACGAGATCTTCACCCTGGGCGAGGAGCTGGAAAGCGTCCTGCATGACCCCGCGGGAGGACGGGCGGCCCTCTTCCGGGTGGGGATCGCCGACGCCGTCCAGAAGGCGGTGGCCGGCCGCCTGCTGGAACCGGCGCTGCGCCTGTCGGAGCGGCCGCGAATCGTGTGCCGCGAGGGAAAGCTCGCCAGCCTTCTCCAGGAACTGGCGGTCCAGCGTCTCGACATCGTGATTGCCGACAGCCCCATCCCTTCCGCGCTTGGCATCAAGGGATTCGGCCACCTGCTCGGGGAATGTGGCCTCACGTTCTTCGCCACGGCGAAGCTGGCGCGAAAGTACCAGGAGCCGTTTCCCCAATGCCTGGACCGCGCGCCGATGCTCCTTCCCGGCGAGGATGCGGCATTGCGGCCACGCCTGTTGCAGTGGTTCGAGGCCCTTGCGATTCGTCCGCAGATCGTCGGCGAATTCGACGACAGCGCCTTGATGAAGGCGTTCGGGGAAATGGGCACGGGCATCTTTGCCGCGCCATCGGCCGTCGCCGAGAAAATCAGCCAGCAGTACGGCGTGGTCGCCATCGGGCGCACCGAGGCGGTGATGGAGCAGTTCTACGCCATTTCGGTGGAGCGCCGCCTTACCCACCCGGCGGTGGTCGCGATCAGCACGGCGGCGCGCCAGGAGCTGTTTGGCCAGGGCCTCTCCCGCGACCGCGACATCGGCAGGTAGCCATTGCCGGGGCGGGTTCCGAAAGCGGTGGGCCCCACGCCGCCTCCAACCGGCATCCCGGGTTCAATCCGCCTGAGCCGCCCCGGTGAAAGGCGCTCGCCGGGACGCTTGCCTTACGCGGGAAACCTGTCGCGAAGCGTCTGGGTCGCGCCGCGAAAAAGTCCCAGGTCGCTGCCCACGGCCACGAAGGTCGCGCCCCATTCGAGGT
>DAORTX010000058.1:0-12323 GCA_035432885.1 Usitatibacteraceae bacterium | reverse complement strand
CCTTGCCGCAGAAGGGCGTGCCCAGCACCTCGAAGGTGGAGGCGTCGCCCACGCCGGTGAGCGAGCGCCAGAACGTGGCCGAGATGCCCCGGTAGCCGGGATTCCTCACCACCTCCGCGAGCTTGCCGCCGCGGATCGCGCGGCCCCACTCGCAGCCGAACTGGAACTTGTTGCGCGAGTCGTCGATCGACCAGGAGACGTTGGTGCGCATCATCACGCCGTTGTCGATCGCGCCGACCAGCTGCTCGAGCGTGGAGTCGCCCGGCTCGACGTTCAGGTTGGCCATGCGGTCGATGGGCGCGCGGTTCCACGAGCACGCCCGGGCATTGGCCACGCCCGCGATGCCGGCGCGCGCCTGCGACACCGCGCCGCCCAGGGGGCGCTCGAGGATGCCCTTGCGAATGAGATGGACGCGCTCGGCCGGCAGTCCGTCGTCGTCCCAGCCGTAGCTCGCGTACTCCTCGGGCCGCGTGGGATCGAAGCTCACGTCGAGGAGCGCCGAGCCGTAGCGATAGGTTCCGAACATGTCGAGCGTCACGAAGCTGGTGCCGGCGAAATTGCGCTCGTCGCCCAGGATGCGGTCCAGCTCCAGCGGGTGCCCGATCGATTCGTGGATCTGCAGCATCATCTGGTCCGGCATCAGGAGGACGTCCATCGTTCCCGCCGGGCACTCGGGCGCGGCGAGCAGCTCCAGCGCGCCCTCGGCGACCGCGCGGCCGCTGCCCTTCAGCCCGAAGGCATCGAGGATCTCGAGGCCGCCCTGCCGGCAGAAGCCGTTGTCGCGGCCGCCGTGCGTGCGTGTCTGCGTGATGCCGCCGGCGTGCGCGGTGGCCGACAGGTTGGGCACGAGGAAGTGGAAGGCTTGCTCGACCTCGGCGCCGTCGGCCGTGAAGTAGGCCTGGCGCGTTCGCGTGGTCCACAGGCTTGCTTCCCAGTCCACGATTCGCCCGTCGATCCGGCAGTTCTTCGCCTCGTCGGCGAGGATCTCGAGTTTCTCGCGGCGCGAAAGGCGCGACGGATCGTCGCCGGATGGCGAGGCGTAGCGGCCCTTCGGGCGCGGCATCGCGATCCTGCCGTAGTCGACGACGCTTCGCCCTGCCGTGAGACCCGCCAGGCGCACCGCGCGCGCGGCCGCCTCGCGCAGGCCCGACGGGGTGAGGTCGCTCGTGGCGGCGTAGCCCAGGCCGCCCTGGTCGATCACCGTGACCATCACGCCGCGATCGGTGGAGAGCCGGGGCGGCTCGGCCACGTCCTGGCGGACCGTGAGCAATTCGGAGGTTTCCTCCATGAAGCGAAGCGCGCAGAAATCGACGGCGGGGGCAATGGCGCGGAAGTCGCGCGCGAGGGTGTCGGGCATGGGGGCTCCGGGTCGAAACGAACCGGCCGCCCCAGGGGCGGCCAGGCCGCATTTTACGTCGGAAAGGCCGCGCGACCCCGGGCGCCGGCCCTAGCGTCTCGCCAGCGCGGAGAACGCCGGTTCCGTCATGCGAACGAGCTGCCATTCGGGCATGAGCTTGCCGCCCAGGGATTCGTAGAAGCGGATCGACGGCTCGTTCCAGTCGAGGACGCGCCATTCGAAGCGTCCGCAGCGGCGGTCGACGGCGAGCGCGGCGAGGTGGCGCAGGATCGCGCCGCCGATGCCCGCGCCGCGGTGCCCGGGCTCCACGAACACGTCCTCGAGGTAGAGGCCCGGCCGGCAGAGGAAGGTCGAGAACGTGGTGAAGTAGAGGGCGAATCCCACGGCGCGCCCGTGCCGTTCGGCGATGAGGGCCTCGCACGCCGGGCGCTCGCCGAAGAGCGCCGCGTGGAGTCCCTCGGGCGAGGGCGCGGCCTGGTGCGCGAGCTTCTCGTAATCGGCGAGGGCGAGGATCAGGCGGTTCAAGTCACCGCAGTCGCGCGGCTCGGCGGGGCGAAGCGTGAAATCGGCCATGGTCAGCGGAACTCGTTCTTCCAGTGGCGCACCGCGGTGAAGACCTCCACGGGCGACGAGAGCGTCCTGCCCGCGTGGCGCGACGCCGAGGCGATGACCTCGGGCGAGTCCCAGCGCAGGAACGGGTTGGTGTCCATTTCGTCGGCGATGGTCGAGGGCAGCGTCGGGCGTTTCGCGGCCCGGGTCGCCGCATCGCGCGCCTTGCGGGCCGCGAGCTTCCCGTTGCCCGGCTCCACGGCCTGCGCGAAGCGGATGTTGGACATCGTGTACTCGTGGGCGCAGTAGACCCGCGTGTCGCCGGGGAGCTTCGCGAGCTTCGCGAGGGAGCGCTGCATCTGCGCGGGCGTGCCCTCGAAGAGGCGACCGCAGCCGCAGGCGAAGAGCGTGTCGCCGCAGAACACGACGCCGTCTCCCACGTAGGCGATGTGGCCCGCGGTATGGCCCGGGACGTCCAGGACCTCGAGCGCGAGGTCCAGGCCGGGCACGTCCACGCGGTCGCCCTCGCGAAGCGTCGTGGTGAGGCCGGCGATGCGCTCGCCCGCCGGGCCGAAGGCCTCGCACTTCCACCGGGCGGCGAGGGCCTCGAGGCCGCCCACGTGGTCGCCATGGTGATGGGTGGCCAGGATCGCCGTGAGCGCGAGGCCGCGCGCGTGGAGGAAGGCCTCGACCGGCGCGGCGTCGCCGGGATCGACGACCGCGGCGTGGCGGCCGTCCTCGACGACCCAGAGGTAGTTGTCCTCGAACGCCGGGACCGGGTGGATCTGCACCATGGACCCGAGTCTATTAGAATTGCCCCATGACGACCAACACGCTCGCCGACTGGTTCGGCACGCCGCTCGGGGCCTATCTCCTCGACCAGGAGCGCGCGTACCTGGACGACGTGACGCCGGATCTCTTCGGGTTCCACGCGCTGCAGCTCGGCCTGCCGCAGTTCGACCTGCTGCGCGAGAACCGCATCACGCACCGCATGACGGTCGACACGGGCGGGGCCGCCAACGTGCGCGCCAAGGGCCACGAGCTGCCCATCGCCACGCAGTCGATCGACCTCGCCCTGCTGCCGCACGTGCTCGACTTCGCCGAGGAGCCCCATGCCGTCCTTCGCGAGATCGACCGCGTGATGATGCCCGAGGGGCGACTCATCATCCTGGGCTTCAATCCGTGGAGCCTCTGGGGCCTGCGCAGCGTGATGGGCCCCGCGCGGCACGAGACGCCGTGGAACGGCAAGTTCGTCTCGCTCCTGCGCGTGAAGGACTGGCTGGCGCTCCTGGGCTTCGAGGTGTCCGCCGGGCGCCTCGTGTGCTACGTGCCGCCGGTGAAGAACGAGAAATGGCGGAGGCGCTTCGCCTTCATGGAGCCCGCCGGGGACCGCTGGTGGGCCGTGGGCGGGGCCGTGTACATGCTGCAGGCCATCAAGCGCGTGCGCGGCGTCCGGCTGCTCACGCCGGCGTGGCACGAGGCGGTGGCGCGGGAAAAACGCGTGGCCATGGTGGTGAAGCGCGAGGGTGCGGCGACCAGCTCGCGCGCGGGTTCCTTGCGCGTGGTGAAGTGAGCGTGCCGCATCGCGATCGCGCCGGGGCTGCGGTCGAGATCTACACGGACGGCGCCTGCAAGGGCAATCCCGGCCCGGGAGGCTGGGGCGCGTTGCTCACTTTCGACGGCAAGGAGCGCGAGATCTTCGGCGGCGAGCAGTCGACCACCAACAACCGGATGGAACTCACGGCCGTGATCGAGGCGCTCTCGGCGCTCACGCGCGCGAGCCGCGTGATCGTCCACACCGATTCGCAGTATGTCCAGAAGGGGATCACCGAGTGGATCCACGGCTGGAAGGCGAAAGGCTGGCGGACGGCGGCGAAGGCGCCGGTGAAGAACGTGGACCTGTGGAAGCGCCTGGACGAGCTGGCCGCGCTGCACCGCATCGACTGGCGGTGGGTGAAGGGGCACGCAGGGCACGACGGGAACGAGCGTGCCGATGCCCTGGCGAACCGCGGGGTCCCTCCGGGGCAGGCGCAGGCGGGGGAGGGCGGGTGAGTACGCGAGGCCGCGGCGCCGGGGAGGCGATCTCGCGATGAGGAGGATCGTCCTCGACACGGAGACGACGGGGCTGGATCCGTCGGAAGGCCACCGCGTGATCGAGATCGCGTGCGTCGAGCTGTTCGACCGGCGGCCGACCGGGCGCAACTTCCACCGCTACCTGAACCCCGACCGCGAGATCGACGCGGGGGCGATCCAGATCCACGGTCTCACGGGGGATTTCCTGGCCGACAAGCCGCGTTTTCCGGATATCGCCGACGAGTTCATCGAGTTCGTGGAGGGCGCGGAACTGCTCATCCACAACGCGCCCTTCGACGCGGGGTTTCTCGACGCGGAATTCGCGCTCATGGGCCGGCCCGGGATCGCCACGCTGTGCCCGGTGACCGACACGCTCGCGATGGCGCGCGAGTTGCATCCCGGCAAGCGCAATTCCCTGAACGCCCTGTGCGAGCGCTACCTGGTCGACAACTCGCGGCGCTCGTTGCACGGGGCCCTGCTCGACGCGCAATTGCTCGCCGACGTGTGGCTCGCCATGACGCGCGGGCAGGACGCGCTCGACATTTCCCTCTTGTCGGAGCCCGCGGCGGCGACGGCCGGCGCGCCGCCCGTGCGTCCGGCGCGCCTCGCGGTGGTTCGGGCGAGCGCCGGGGAGCTCGCCGCGCATGCCGGCATGTGCGAGCGGATCGACCAGGAAAGCAAGGGCGCCTGCCTGTGGAAGCTGGCCGGGATGGCGGACTAGGCGACCGTGGCGCCGTCCTCCCCGCACAAGGACGAATTGAGCCGGCTGGCGAGCAGGCTCGTGGCGCTGGGCGCGATTCCCATCGCGGTGTTCTGCGGCGCCTTCGCGCTGGCGCGCGCGGCGCTGGGAACGGGCCAGCAGGGCCAGTTCTGGACGTGGATGCTGGCGCTCGCCGCCGCGGTGGCCTCGGTTTTCGTGCTGGCGCGGCGCACGGCTCGCGCCATCGACGGCGACGTCCAGGTGATCCGCGAGGCCGTGCGTCACTCGGCCGCGGGCGCGGGCGGCGCGGACCTGCCGGAACTCGACCAGCCGCTCGAGGGCTTGAAGCGCGAGGTGCTCTCGCTCGCCACGGATTTCCAGGCGAAGGAGCACCGCCTCCAGGAGCGACTGGACACGTCGCGCCAGCAGGTCTTCTTCCTCACCACCCACGACCCGCTGACCGGGCTCGCCAACCGCAAGACCTTCGAGGAACGCCTCGAGTCGGCGCTCGCCTCCGCCCGCAGCCTCGGCGGCACACACGCGGTGGTCTATGTCGACATCGACTTCCTGCACCGCATCAACGACGCCTTCGGGCACCTGGCGGGCGACGAGCTGCTGCGCCGGATCGTGCCGGTGCTGAACGGGTGCCTGCGGCCGGAGGATCTCCTCGCGCGGATCGGCGGCGACGAGTTCGCGGTGCTCATCGAGAACTGCAGCGCCGACTTCGCGCTCCAGGCGGGGCTTCGCATCCGGGACGCGGTGCAGGCCTGGCAATTCGAGTGGAGCGAGCACGCCTTCCAGGTGGGCGTGAGCGCGGGCGTGGTGGCGATCACGCGCCTGACGCCCAGCCTGTCGGCGATCTTCAACGAGGCCGACAGCGCGTGCTTCGCCGCCAAGGAGCAGGGCAGGAACCGCGTGGTTGCCTTCCACGAGGCCCAGGCCTCCCAGTACATGCGCCAGACGAGCCGAGGGTGGCTCAAGCGCATCAACGACGCCATCTCCGGCGGGGCGTTCACGCTCCTCTACCAGCCCATCGTCGCGATCGCCGCCGCCGGCGAGCTGGGCGCGCCCCGGCGCGTGGAAGCCTTGCTGCGCATGAGCGAGACGGGCGGTGAGCTGATCCTGCCCATGTCCTTCATCCCGGTGGCGGAGCGATACGACCTCATGCGCGCGATCGACCGCTGGGTGATCGAGCGCGCCTTCGCCGACTATCGGCGTCTCGCGAGGGACCTGGGCGTGGACCGCCCCGCCGAGTTCTCGATCAACCTGTCGGGGCACACGCTCTCCAGCCCGGAATTCGGCGAGTTCGTGCGCGAGTGCTTCGCGCAGTTCGGCGTTCCGCCGGGATGCGTGTGCTTCGAGATCACCGAGACCGCGGCCATCGCCAACGTGGATCGCGCGCGCGCCTCGATCGAGGCGCTCCGGTCCTCGGGCGTGCGTTTCTGGCTGGACGACTTCGGCAGCGGCCTGTCTTCGTTCAACTACCTCAAGCACTTTCCCGTGGACGGGCTGAAGATCGACGGCCTTTTCGTGAAGGGCGTGGCGAAGAACTACCTGGACTACGCGCTGGTCGAGGCGATCCAGAAGATCGCCGTCACCATGGGCCTTTCGACGGTCGCCGAGTGCGTGGAAAGCGAGGAGATCGCGCGCAAGCTCCTGGCCATCGGCGTGCCGTGGGGACAGGGCTATCACCTCGGCCATCCGCGCCCCCTGGAGGCGGTGTTCGCCCCGGACGTGAGCGCGCCGTGACTCGGGAGCGGTCGGCGGGCTATAATCCGCGCCGAACTGGCGCAAGCGCCTCCGCAAAGAAGCGGCGCGGCGGCCAATTCCCCCAACTCCCTGACCCTGACGAGACGACATGTCCCGAACCCGCCTGCTCATTGCCGCCGTTGCCGCGGCGCTAATCACCTCGGCCCACGCGGCGGGCGACGCCGCCGCCGGCAAGCAGAAGAATTTCCAGTGCCAGGGCTGCCATGGCATTCCCGGCTGGAAGACGGCCTTTCCCGAGGTCTACCACGTGCCGAAGCTGGGCGGGCAGCATCCGGACTACCTCGTCGCCGCGCTGCGGCAATACAAGAGCGGCGAACGCGACCACGCGACGATGCGCTCGATCGCGGCGAGCCTTTCCGGGCAGGACATGGAGGACCTCGCGGCCTACTACGCGCAATCGGCCGGCGGCGCGGCCGTCGCCGGGAAATGAGAACCGCCATGATCAGGAATGCACTCGCCGCGCTCGCGGCCATCGCGATCGCCATCGCCGCCCCGGCCTGGGCCGCCACGGGCAACGCCGAAGCCGGCAGGACCAAGTCCGAGCCGTGCAAGGCCTGCCACGGCGAGGCCGGCGTCAGCCCGACCCCGGCGTTTCCCAAGATCGCCGGCCAGCATGCCGACTATCTCGCCACGGCCCTCAGGCACTACAAGGCCGGCAAGCGCAGGAATCCGATCATGGCGGGGCAGGTGGCGAACCTCTCCGACAAGGACATGCTCGACCTCGCGGCGTTCTACTCGTCGCAGTCGGGCCTCGCGATCCGGTACTGAGGCCCGGCGCTCACGCGCGCCGGCTTCCCGGGCGGGATTTGCGCCCGAGGCAGTCGAGGTAGGCGGCGTTGTCGAAGGCGGCCCCGTGGCGCTGCGCCTGCCAGACCATCTCGGCCAGGCAATCCATCACCGCGTGCCGCGCGTCGTGCGCCGAACCGAACGCTTCCGAAAGAGTGCCCACGGCCGCGCGTATGCCGGGCGGCTGGTCGATCGCGACCTGTTCCTCGACCGCGAGGTGCAGGGACAGGTGCAGGAACGGATTGGTCTCGCCGCCCTCCGGCTTCCAGTCGCGGTCCCGGTAACGATCGGGATTCGCGAGCGCCTCGTGGTATTCGGGATGCTCCACGACGATCGCGAGCGCCATCGACTCGAGCGCCGTGAGCGCTTCTCCCGCGCGGGACCGCGCCCACAGCCCGAAGAAGAATTCCCGCGCCTGATCGCGGCTCGGATTGAACAGGCTCATCGCGGCAGGCGCGATCGCTTGGGCGCCGTGGGTGCGGCGATTGCCGTCTTGTCCTTGAAGCCGCAAGGCGAGCGCACCGGGCAGGCGCCGCACCGGGGCGTGCGCGCGACGCAGGTGTAGCGCCCGTGCAGGATCAGCCAGTGGTGCGCATGCTGCAGGTACTCGGCGGGCACCACCTCGAGAAGCCTGCGCTCGACCGCGAGGGGATCCTTGCCGGGAGCGAGCCCGGTCCGGTTGCAGACGCGAAAGACGTGCGTGTCCACGGCGATCGTCGCCTCGCCGAAGGCGACGTTCAGCACGACGTTGGCGGTCTTGCGCCCGACACCGGGCAGTCTCTCCAGCGCCTCGCGCGTGCGCGGGACTTCGCCGCCGTGCTCCGCGAGGAGCATTCTCGACAGGTTCAGGACGTTCCTCGCCTTCGTTCGATACAGCCCGATGGTCCGGACATGCGCGGCAATGGCCTCTTCGCCCAACGCGACCATGTCGGCCGGTGTTCGCGCCGCGGGAAAGAGCCCGCGCGTGGCGAGGTTCACGCTCCGGTCGGTGGCCTGCGCCGAGAGCACCACGGCCACCAGCAGCTCGTAGGCGGAGGCGAACTCGAGCTCGCTCCTCGGCTGGGGAGCGGCTTCGCGAAGGAGGCGGAAGAATTCCGCCCGGGCGCCGGCCTTCATCATTCGCGCGCCCGCATCCGGTCCGCGTGCTCTGCGTCATCGCGAGCGAGCCGCCGGGCGCGAAACGCGTGACGGGCCCGCGAAAGATCCGGGTCGGGGAGCGCCGCCGCGGGAACGAGGGCGATGCAGTCGACGGGGCAGGGGGGGAGGCAGAGTTCGCAGCCGGTGCACCAGCCGGCGATCACCGTGTGCATGAGCCTGGAGGCGCCGACGATCGCGTCCACCGGGCAGGCCTGGATGCACTTCACGCAGCCGATGCAGAGCGCTTCGTCGATCAGGGCCACCCGGGGCGCACGGAATTCCCCGCGCTCGGGATTCAGGGCGATGACGGGGCGCCCGAGAAGCGCGGCCAGCTTCGCGATGCCTTCGTCGCCGCCCGGCGGGCACCGGTCGATCTGCGCCTCGCCCCTGGCGAGCGCCTCGGCGTACGGCCGGCAGCCTTCGTAGCCGCACTTGGTGCACTGCGTCTGCGGCAGCAATGCGTCGATGCTCGCGGCGAGCGGGCTCATGCGAGATCCCCGTCCGCGAGGGGCAGGTAGGGCCGCCCGGATTCGGCGGCGATGCCTTCGTGGGTGAATCGCCCGCGCCAGAGAAGGACGCCGGCACGCAGGCCGGGATCGCCGCGGATCGCTTGCGCGATGCCCTGGCCGGCGAGCGTCCGGACAAGGGGAAGCGCCGCGGACGACAGCGCGGCCGACCCCGCGCGCGCCACCGCCGAGGGCATGTTCGCCACGCAGTAGTGCACCACGCCTTCCTCGACGAAGGTGGGATTCGCGTGCGTGGTCGGGCGCGAGGTCTCGGCCACGCCGCCGGCGTCGATGGAGACATCCACGATCACGGAGCCGGGCTTCATGCGCGACACGAGCGCGCGCGGCAGCAGCTTCGGCGTCGGCGCGCCGGGGATGAACACGGCGCCCACGACGAGGTCGGCGGCGAGGGCGTGGCGCTCGATCGCCTCGGGCGTGGCGAGACCGGCGACGACCGCCTCGCCCAGGAGCCGGGCAAGGGCGTCTCGCGTGTGCGCCGAACGCGTGAGGACCGTCACCGCCGCGCCCATCGCCAGCGCGAGGCGTGCCGCCTGGGATCCGGCATGCCCGCCGCCGAGCACGAGCACCCGTGCCGGCTCGGCGCCCGGGCACCCCGCGAGCAGCGTGCCATTGCCTCCCGCCGGCAGCGTGAGGAGTTGCGCGCCCACCTGGATCGCGAGCCGGCCCGCGATGACGGACATCGGCGCCAGCAGCGGGAACCCGCCGGCATCGTCGCGCACCATCTCGAAGGCGATGGCGGTGACACCCCGGTCGGCCACGCCGCGGGCGCGCCCGGGTTCGCCCGCGAGGTGATGGAAGCAGAAGATCGTCGAATCCGGCTCGAGGCCGGGCCACTCGTCTTGCTGGATCTCCTTCACCTTCACCACGAGCTGCGCGCGCCACGCCTCGGCGGCATCGACGATCCTCGCGCCGGCGGCGCGATAGGCCTCATCGGTGGCGCCGATGCCGTGACCGGCGCCCGAGGCGACGCGCAGGTCGTGGCCGTCGCCCGCGAGCACGGCCACCGCCTTGGGCTCGAGGCCCACGCGGCGCTCGCCTTCCTTCGATTCGCGGGGAATGCCGATTCTCATGGCGGCCGCCGGCGCGTTGCCGGGCGCTAGCCCTCGAGCGCGCGCCGCGCTTCGGCGATGAGCCCCGGGCCGCGATAGATGAAACCCGTGTAGAGCTGCACGAGGGACGCGCCCGCGTCGATCTTCGCCCTCGCGTCCGCTCCACGGAGGATGCCGCCGACGCCGATGAGCGGAATCCTTCCGCCGAGCCGGCGCGAGAGCTTGCGCAGGACTTCCGTGGAGACCGCGAACACGGGGCGCCCCGAAAGGCCGCCCGCCTCGTCGGCATGGCGATGGCCCTCGACCCCGGCGCGGCCGAGGGTGGTGTTGGTCGCGATCAGCGCATCCACGCGGTGCTGGAGGGCGAGATCGGCGATGGCGTCGATCTGTTCGTCGTCCAGGTCCGGGGCGATCTTCACCGCGATGGGCTTCACCATGCCCGTCCGCGCGGCCAGCCCGTCGCGGCGCCCCATGATGGCCGCCAGGAGCTCGCCCAGGCGCTCCGGGGCCTGCAGGTCGCGCAGGTTCCTCGTGTTGGGCGACGAGATGTTCACCGTCACGTAGGTCGCGCGCTCGTACACCGCCTCCAGGCACGCGAGGTAGTCGTCGGCGGCGCGCTCGATGGGCGTGTCGAAGTTCTTGCCGATGTTGATGCCGAGCACGCCGCGGAAGGACGACTTCTCCACGTTGCGAAGCAACTGCTCCACGCCCACGTTGTTGAATCCCATGCGGTTGATGATGGCCTCGTCGGGCACCAGCCGGAAGAGGCGCGGCCGGGGATTGCCGGGCTGGGGGCGCGGCGTGACGGTGCCGACCTCGAGGTGGCCGAAACCCAGGGCGGAGAGCGGATCCAGGTAGCTCGCGTTCTTGTCCATGCCCGCCGCGAGGCCGACCGGATTCGGGAAGTCGATTCCCATCACCCTGCGCGCCTCGCCGCGATCGGCGCCCGCGCCCAGCAGCGCCACGGCGGGGCCCAGGACGCACAACGACTTCAGGGCGAGATCGTGGGCGGTTTCGGGGTCGAGCCGGAAAAGCGCGCCGCGGGCGAGGCGAAAGAGCATCAACGCCCCGCGGTCGATCGGGGCGGGGTCATCGCAGCCGCTTCCATTCCCCGCGCGAGAGCCCCTCGATCGGGCGGAATTCGCTCTTGTAGTCCATCTTGCGGCTCTGCGCGATCCAGTAGCCCAGGTATACGTAGGCCAGCGAGCGGCGCCGCGCCTCCTCAACCTGCCAGATCACGTTCCAGGTGCCGAAGCTCGCCTTTTCGACGAGGGGGTCGAAGAAGGTGTAGACCGACGAGAGCCCGTCGGCCAGTTCGTCCACGATGGACACCATGCGCAGCTTCCCCGCGTCCCTGAACTCCACGAGGGACGTCGCGACGTTCGACTGGAGCAGGAAGTGCGCGTACTGCTCGCGGCTGTCGTGGTCCATCCCGCCGCCCCGGTGGCGCTCGCCCTGGTAGAGGCGATAGAGCGCGTAGTGCTCGGCGCTGAACTTGAGTTCGCCCTGCCGCGCTTCCAGCCCCGCGTGGCGGCTCCAGGCGCGGCGCTGCGAGCGGTTGGGCTCGAATTCGGCGGCCACCACGCGAACCGGCACGCAGGCCTGGCAGTGGTCGCAATAAGGGCGGTAGGTGAAGGCGCCCGAGCGC
Organism: Usitatibacteraceae bacterium; assembly: GCA_035432885.1. Taxonomy (GTDB): domain Bacteria; phylum Pseudomonadota; class Gammaproteobacteria; order Burkholderiales; family Usitatibacteraceae; genus FEB-7. The sequence goes on along the minus strand of DAORTX010000058.1, from coordinate 727 downwards.
CGGAATCCCGCGCTGACGAGCGCCCCGTAGGTCTCGGTGTCGATGAGGTAGCTGGGCGTGGCGACCTGCGAGCGGGCGAGCCGCCCGGGCAGGTAGCTGCACGGGTAGGGCGCGGTCGCGTAGAACTGCAGGTTCGCTATCGGGAGGTCGTTGAGCTTTGCCATGCTTCCTCGGTGGCCGGCCAGCGGCTGCCGGACGGACGACATTGTATCGACTCGGCCAGCAAACGCGTGAACTCGCGCCGCGGGATCTCGCGCGCGCCCAGCGAGGCGAGGTGCCGCGTGGCCTGCTGGCAGTCGATCATGCCCACCCCGAGCGACTTCACGCGATCGACCAGTTTCACGAGGGCGACCTTGGAGGCGTCCGCCTCGCGCGAGAACATCGATTCGCCGAAGAATGCGCCACCGAGCAGGATGCCGTACAGGCCGCCGACCAGCTCGCCATCGCGCCACGATTCGACCGAATGGGCATGGCCCAGTTCATGCAGCCGCGTATAGGCGCGGACCATGGCCGGCACGATCCACGTGCCGGGCTGGCCGTTCCTCGGCGCGGCGCATTCGCCGATGACTTCCCGGAAGGCGGTGTCGAAGCGCGTCTCGAATGCGCCGCGGGCCACCGCGCGCCTGAGCGAGCGCGAAACCTTGAGTTCGTCCGGGAAGAGCACCATGCGCGGATGCGGCGACCACCACAGGATCGGCTCGCCTTCGGAGAACCACGGGAAGATGCC
>DAORTX010000057.1:10897-12468 GCA_035432885.1 Usitatibacteraceae bacterium | reverse complement strand
CCGAGATCGTGAACCAGTGGTCGCTGTGGTGGGGCGTCACGATGATGGTGGTGGGATCGCTCGTGAGCCTCGCGGGCCGCCCGGAGCTCTTCCGCAGCGCCTTCAAGTCCCTGCGCGGGCGAAAGGACATGGGCGACGACGTCCTCAAGCACATCGAATTTCCGCTGTGGATCTCGGCCGTGGGCGTGCCGCTCTTCAGCGTGCTGGGCGTGTGGGTCACCCACGAGTTCTTCGGCGTGCCGTGGCTCCTCGCCTTCGCGTCGCTGCCGCTCATCTTCGTGCTCACGGTGATCTGCACCAATGCCATGGCGCTCACCTCGTGGACGCCCACGGGGTCCCTTGCGAAGATCACGCAGTTCACCATGGGCGCGATCGACCGCACGAACCCGGCCAACAACCTGATTCCCGCGGGCATGACGGCGGAGATCGCGTCCAACGCGGCGAACCTGCTCTCCGACATCAAGCCCGGCTACATGCTGGGGGCGAAACCGCGCCAGCAGGCGGTCGGTCACGTGATCGGCCTCTTCGCGGGCGCGCTCGCCTGCGTGCCGCTCTACTTCCTCCTTTTCCTGCCGGCGGATGCGGCGGGGCTTCGCTCCACCACGACCATCGTCTCCGAGCAGTTCGCGATGCCTGCCGCGCTCCAGTGGAAGGGCGTGGCCGACATCATCACCAAGGGTTTCTCGAGCCTCGCGCCTTCGGCCATCGTCTCGATGATCGTGGCGGCCGCCTGCGCCGCGGCGATCGAGGTGGCGCGAATCGTCACCAAGGCGCGCTTTCCCCTCTCCTCGGTCTCCATCGGCCTGGGCGTGATCCTGCCGCCGGAAGCCACCTTCATGATGTGGGTGGGCGCGATGATCTTCTGGGTGGCGGGCCGGCGGCACCGCGCGCCCGGCACCCGGGGGCACGCCTTCTGGGTGGAGGGCTGCGAACCCATCTGCGCGGGCCTCATCTCCGGGGCGGCGCTCGTGGGCATCGGCAATGCCATCGTGAACGTGCTGCTGTGACCGCGGAGCGAATTCCATGAACCTCTCGATCGACACCGGCCGTTGCGCGCTCGTCCTGGTGGACTACCAGCAGCGCCTGCTGCCGGCGATCCGCGGCGGCGCGGCGGTCCTCGCCGAGGCCGAGCGCCTCGCCGATTGCGCGCTGGCGCTGGGCATCCGCGTGGTGGGCACGGAGCAGAACCCGGAGGGGCTGGGCCCGAACGCTTCCGGCATCCGCAGGCGCTGCGAAATCACGCACCCGAAGATGCACTTCGACGGCTGCGAGGACGGGCTGGTCGAAGCGCTGCGCGTTCCCGGCCGGCCGGACCCCGCGACCATCGTGATCGCCGGCTGCGAGACGCACGTCTGCCTCCTGCAGACCGCGCAAGGGCTGCGGCGCGCCGGGTTCGGCGTGTGGGTGGCGGCGAACGCCTGCGGCACGCGCAACCTCGTGGACCACGAGTTCGCGCTCGCGCGGCTGCGCGAATCCGGCGCGGTGCTGGCGACGGTCGAGATGATCGTCTTCGAATGGTTGCGAAGCTGCCGAAACGATCGCTTCCGCGAGGTGCTGGCGATCCTGAAGGC
>DAORTX010000057.1:0-10797 GCA_035432885.1 Usitatibacteraceae bacterium | reverse complement strand
CGGCCGGCCTCAGCCGAGGTCGAAGCGCACGCCCTGGGCGAGCGGCAGCTCCCGCGAGTAGTTCACCGTGTTCGTCGCGCGGCGCATGTAGGCCTTCCAAGCGTCGCTGCCGGATTCGCGCCCGCCCCCGGTCTGCTTCTCGCCGCCGAAGGCGCCGCCGATCTCGGCGCCGCTGGGCCCGATATTCACGTTGGCGATGCCGCAGTCGCTGCCCACCGCCGAGAGGAAGACTTCCGCCTCGCCGAGGTCGCGCGTGAAGATGCTGGAGGCGAGCCCCTGCGGCACGTCGTTCTGGATCGCGATCGCTTCGTCGAGTTCGCGCCAGGGCATCACGTGCAGGATCGGCGCGAAAGTCTCGCGCCGCGCCACCTCGCCCTGGGCGGCGGCCTCGCAGATCGCGGGCTCGGCGTACCACGCATCGGGCGCGCCGGGCACGTCCCGGCGCTTGCCGCCGAAGACGGCCGCGCCCTCGGCGCGCGCGGCTTCGAGCGCGGCCTGCATCGCCTCGAAGGCGCCGCGGTCGATCAGCGGGCCGACCAGCACGCCGGCGTCGAGCGGATTGCCGATGGTCAAACTCGCGTAGGCGCGCTTCAGGCGCGAGACGAGGTCTTCGCGGATGGATTCGTGGACGATCAGGCGCCGCAGCGACGTGCAGCGCTGCCCCGCCGTGCCGACCGCGGAGAACGCGATCGCGCGCACGGCGAGGTCGAGATCCGCGCTGGGGGCCACGATCGCGGCGTTGTTGCCGCCGAGTTCCAGGATCGAGCGGCCGAAGCGCGCCGCCACCCGGGGAGCGACGGCGGCGCCCATGCGCGTGCTGCCCGTGGCGCTCACGAGCGGTACCCGCGCACCGTCGACCAAGGCGGCTGCCGCGCTCGCGTCGCCGATCACGAGCACGCCGATCTCCTGCGGCAGGTCCGGGAATGCCGCAAGCGTGCGCTTCCACAGCGCGTGGCAGGCGAGCGCCGTGAGCGTCGCCTTCTCCGAGGGCTTCCACGCCACCGCGTCGCCGCACACGAAGGCGAGCGCCGCGTTCCACCCCCACACCGCCGCGGGGAAATTGAAGGCGGTGATGACGCCGCACACGCCGAGCGGGTGCCACGTCTCCATCATCCGGTGCCCCGGGCGCTCGGTGGCGATGGTGAGCCCGTGCAACTGCCGCGAAAGCCCCACGGCGAAATCGCAGATGTCGATGATTTCCTGGATCTCGCCGCGGCCTTCGGAGAGGACCTTGCCCGTCTCGATCGACAGGAGTTCGCCCAGCGGGTCCTTGTGGGCGCGCAGGCGTTCGCCGAAGGCCCGCACGACCTCGCCCCGGCGCGGCGCGGGAATCACGCGCCAATCGAGGAAGGCGCGGTGGGCGCTCTCGACGGCCGCCGCGGCCTCGGCGGCCGTGTGCGCCCGAAGCTCGGCCAGGGTCTCGCCGGTGATGGGCGTGCGGGCGCGAACGCCCGCGCCCGCGACGGCGCCCAGGTCGACGCCCAACGCGCCCGCGAGGGCGCGCGCCCGGTCAGGCAGCGTGCCGGGTGTCGGCCAGGCCATGGCGGTCTCCCTGTTGCGCGTCGTCGTCGCCCGCGTAGTGGCGCCCGAAGCGGTTGGCGAGAAAATCCTCGAGGGAAGCCTCTTCCTGGCGCACGAAGCCGCGCTTCGGAAGCTTGCCCTCGCGGTGCAGATCCACCATCGCGCAGATCCCGGCCGCGGTGGTGAGCTGGATCGCCGAGAGGAGCCGCCCGTTCACGCGCTTGGCGTAGATCTTCCTCACGAAGGTCTCCTGCACGAGGCGGCCTTCCTTGTGGCCGGTCACCGTCACGAAGACGAGGACGAGATCCTGCGTGGTCATCGGGATCGCCGCCTCGAAGACGTCCTTCAGCACGTCCCGGTGCTGCCCCAGGCGCAGGTCGCGGATCAGGATCTTCACGATGTCGCGGTGGCCGGGGTAGCGCACCGTCTTGTAGTTCAGGTTCTCGACCCGCCCGCCGAGCGTCTCGCAGAGCGTGCCCAGGCCGCCGGAGGTGTTGAACGCCTCGTAGCCCACGCCGTCGAGCGAGAACTCCTCGATCTCTTCCAGCGCGGCGACTTCGCGCACGGACCCGTCGACGATCGCCTCGCACGGGTTGCAGTACTCGTTGATCAGCCCGTCGGTGCTCCAGGTGAGGTTGTACTTGAGGGCGTTGCTCGGGTAGATGGGCAGCGCCCCCACGCGCATGCGCACGTCGCGAAGGGTTTCGAAGCCCAGCGTTGCGCTGTGCGCGGCGATCGAGATGAAGCCGGGCGCGAGGCCGCACTGCGGGACGAAGGCGGTCTCGGCCCCCTCGGCGAGCTTCTTCACCACGCGCGTCGATTCCACGTCCTCGGTGAGGTCGAAGTAGTTCACGCGCGCTTCCCGGGCCGCGCGCGCCACGAGGGGCGTGAGGTAGTAGGGGCACGCGGAGATCACCGAGTCGTGGCCCGCGAGCATCGGCGCGAGCACGCCCTCGTCGCCCAGGGCGCAGGCGAGCGTGCGGAAACCGTCGCGCTCGAAGGCGCGCAGGCGCTCGCGGTCCTCGTCCAGGATCGTGATGTCGTAGTCGCCCGACTGCGCGAGCAGTGCCACGATCGCCTCGCCGATCTTGCCGGCGCCCGCCAGTACCACCTTCGACTTGCCCATGACCGCTCCCCCGCCTTGGCTGAGCGCCCACTTTATCAAGGGGCGCTGTCGGAGTGAAGCCATCATATTGACGATATAACGCAATGATTGATACATTATGACGTAATCATGCGACAGAAAGACCAACTCGACGACCCGGACCGCCGGCTCCTGGCGCTACTGCGCGAGGACGCGCGGATGAGCACGGCCGCCCTCGCGCGAAAGCTGGGCGTCGCGCGCACCACGGTGCTCGAACGCATGAAGCGGCTGGAGCGAGACGGGATCGTTGCCGGCTACACGGTGCGCCCGGGCTCGCGGGTGAAGGGCCGGATGCTGCGCGTGCACGTGCTCCTGAGCGTCGACCCGCGGCAGGGCGAGGCCGTCGTGGAGGCCCTTCGCGCCATCGACCAGGTGCGCGGCGTGTACGCGATCAGCGGCGCCTTCGACAGCCTCGTGTTCGTGGAAGGCGAGACGACGGAGGAGATCGACGGGGTGCTCGATGCCATCGGCACGCTGCCGGGCGTGGGCAGGACGCAGAGCTCGCTCGTGCTTTCGGTGAAGTTCGACCGGCAGTAGGCGGCCGCCGAATGGCGTATGCTGGCGCGGCGTTTCGGCTCCCACACGGAGATCGGCCATGAGAATAGCGACGTGGTTCCACGCGGCGGCAGTGGCGGCGATCGCGGCCTTCGGCTGCTCCACCGACTTCGCCCAGGCGGCCGGCTCCGAACCTCGCATCGTCCTGAAGGGCCACGATCCCGTGGCCTACTTCACCGAAGGCAAGCCGGTCATGGGATCGGCGCGCTTCTCCCACGACTGGGATGGCGCGCGCTACCACTTCGCGAGCGCCGCGAACCGCGAACGCTTCGCCGGCGACCCGGACCGATACGCGCCGCGCTATTCCGGTTACTGCACGGGCTCGATGTCCAGGGGAATCCGCAATGAAGGCGATCCCGAGATCTGGACCATCGTCGACGGCAAGCTCTTCTTCTTCGGGTCGGGAAAGGGGCGCGAAGTGGGGCTCGCGGCAAGGGAGAAGCTGCGCGCGGACCCCGTCGGCGTCCAGGCGCTCGCCCAGAAGCACTGGGAAACGCTAAGGCGGTAGCGTCTCCGGCAGCCCGGCCTTCTTCAGGCCGTCGAGGAAGTTCTCGGCCTGCGCGCGATCGCGCAACTGCGAGCCGAAGAGCCCCGCCCTCGCGAACGGCGCCACGCGGCGAAGGTTCGCGACCGCCTCCTTCGCCTGGTCCTCGAGACCCATGCGGCCCAGCGACGCCGCGCGCACCGCGTACGGCAGGGCCACTTCCGGACTGCGCGCGATCGCCGCTTCGGCGTCGTTCAGGGCATCGCGATACCGCCCGGCCAGGTAGTACGCGAGCGGAAGCACGATGTCGTCGATGCCCGGGTCGAACCGGCGCACCGTCTCGAGGACGGCGATCGCCTCCTCCGTCCTGCCGAGCCAGACCAGCATGGTGCCCTTCGAGTACAGCGCCACGGCATCGCTCGGGTTGAGGGCGATCGCGCGGTCGGATTCGGCCAGCGCCTGGTCGAGATCGCCCAGTTGGGAATAGATCCTCGAGAGCTGGGCATGGGCGCGGGCGTGGGCGCCCTTGTCGTCGAGCTCCAGGGCCTTTCGCGCGTAGGCCTCGGCGCGGCGCATCGCCTCTTCCGGACTCTCCACCCACCCCTGGTCGGCGCGCCGGTACTCGGCATGGGCCAGCGCCACGTAGGCCTCGGCATAATCGGGCTCCAGCTGCACTGCCCGGGCGAGCAGCTCGCGCGCCTGGCGATTGGTGTCCCGCGTCACGCGATAGATGAGGGCGCGCGCGCGCAGCACGAGGTCGTGGGCCTCGAGGTTCTCGACGGGGCGTGACGAAGCGCGTTCCTGCTCCACCCGGCTCACCTTGACCGCCAGCACCCCGACGATGTTCGTCACGATCCTGTCCTGGATGTCGAACACGTCCTTTCCCTCGCCTTCGTAGCGGTCGGACCAGATCACGATCCCCTTTTCCGCGTCGCTCAGCTCGGCCACGACGCGGATCCTGCCACCGGACTCCCGAAAGCTCCCCTGCAGGACGTAGCGAACGCCCAGCTCGCCGCGCACCGCCTTCAGCATCTCCTCCCGGTTCCGGTACGGCTCGACGGCGTTGCGCGACAGGACCCGCAAGGAGGAAAAGCGCCCGAGCGCGGTGATGATGTCCTCCGTCATGCCGTCGCTGAAATAGTCCCGGGACGCGTCCCCGCTCAGATTGGCGAGCCGGAGGACCGCGACCACCGGCCTCGCGCCCGCCGGCGAGCCCTCCGTGACGACCATGGGCCAGCCCAGTCCAAGCTTCCGGCCGACCTCGGGAAAGCCGCGGAACACGACCGCCATCACGAGCAGGATGGCGACCGCAGCGGCCAGGCCGTAGGCGCGACGCCGCCAGGGCGACCCTCGCTTCGCTTTCGGCGCGGATCCCGGCTCGCCCGGCGCGAGGCGTCCGACCGGGGCAAGCAGTCGATAACCCCGCTTCGAAATCGTCTCGATGTATCGAGGCTTGTGGGCCTCGTCGCCCAACGCCCTGCGAAGCTTCGTGATCGCCTGGGTCAGGGCGTCGTCGCCGACCACCACCCCCGGCCAGATGGCCGCGAGCAGTTCGTCCCGCCCGACCACGTCCCCGGCCTTGCCCGCGAGGTGGACCAGCACCTCGATCGCCTTCGGTTCCAGGCGGATCGCTTCTTCGCCGCGCCGGACTTCGTTGAGCGCCGGATCCACGAGCCAATCCCCGACCCGGAGCACGCGCTTCGCCGGGCTTGCCGCATCGGGACTCGGGTTGGGCACCTGGAGGGCTCCGGCTGGTATCGTGTAACTTGTTGTTTTTTCTAATTAATATTTTGTTCGTCCATCCGTAGGCGCTTCTTCAGGCCTTCCGGCCGGCGCCCCCCTCTGATGCGTTCACACGCACCGCCGGGAGCTCGCCGTGAACCTCGCCAAACTCGCTGCCATTGCCACGCTCGGACTGATCCAGGGCTGCACGTTCTCAAGGACCCTCATCCACAATACCGCCGACCTGGACGACCACCGGATCTTTTCCAACCGCCCTGTCGCCACGGCCGGTGAACCGTCCCGGCTGCGAAGGCTCGCACGGACCCCTGCCTTCATGGCAGGCCTGCGGGTTCCCGACGAGCACGGCATCCTGCACGACCTCGACCGGCACCTGGAGGACACGCGGACCGCGGCCTTCGTGGTGATGCGCGACGACCGCATCATCTACGAACGCTACTTCCGTGGCTACGACGAGCGCTCGCGCCTCAATTCCTTCTCCATCGCCAAGTCCATCGTCGCGACGCTCGCCGGCATCGCGATCGGCGACGGCGACCTCGCGCTCGATGCGACCGTCCAGACCTACCGGCCCGACCTCGCGGGGACCGCCTATGGCACGGTCACGGTGGAAAGGCTCCTCACCATGACCTCCGGGGTCGAGGACGCGCCGTCGTACCTTCCGGGTCGCGCGCAGCTCTACTATGGCGACGACCTGCATGACGTGGTCGCTCGATCGGTCCCTTCGCCAACGCAGGAGCATGCCTGGCGCTACAGCGAGGCCGACGTGCAGGTGCTCGCGTTCGTGCTCGAAGCGGCGACGGGAAGGACGCCTTCTGCCTACCTGGCCGAGAAGCTGTGGAAGCCCCTGGGCATGGAGTCCGAGGCGCTCTGGGCGCTCGACCGCGAAGGCGGTTCGGAGAAGGCCTTCTGCTGCATCAGCGCCCGCGCCCGTGACTTCGCCCGCTTCGGCCGTCTCCAACTCGACGCCGGGCGATGGAACGGCATCCGGATCGTCCCGGAACCCTGGGCGGCTCGCCGCGTCCTGCACGGCATTCGCACGAACGACGGCTATCTCCACCAGCACCTGTGGTGGACACCGCCGGCGAGCCAGGGCGACTTCTACGCCTATGGCCACCAGGGCCAGTATGTCTACGTGAACCCCGCCTCGCGCACGGTGATCGTGAAGTTCAGCGAGGCGGGCCCGGAAGATCCGATCAGGATGTTCCGGACGATCGCCGAATCGATGCAATCGCCCGACCATCTCGCGCAGATCGATCGGCTCGTTGCCGAGGCCGGTGCCGTCGCGTCGCGCTGATTGCTTCCCGCGCGACTGCGGGCAGGCGCCGGAGGCCGCGCCCCTCAGCGCGCGAGCCGCGCGGCGAACCTCGCCGCGACCCGCGCCGTCCTGCCGTCGATGTCGAAGGCCGGGTTGCACTCCGCGATGTCGGCGAGCGCCAGCTTGCCGCTGTCCCGCACCAGGCCGGCGATGGACTCCACCAGTTCCAGCGAAACGCCGCGCGCCGCCGGCGCCGACACGCCCGGCGCCGTGGCCGCGGGCAAGGCGTCCAGGTCGATCGACAGGTGCACGCGGTCCACGCCCTTCACGAAAGCGCGGAGCTGTGCCAGCGTCTCGGCGTGGCGCTCGCTCCCCATGTCGGCGTCCAGCCGCCACTCGGCGCCGAGCCTGCGCGCGGTGTCGAAGAGCGAGCGCGTGTTCGCGTCCTCGCTCACGCCCAGGCACAGGTAGCGGAACGCCCGGCCCGTGGCGGCGCAGAGTTCGGCGATCTCGCGAAAGGGCGTGCCGGAATTGCCGCGCTCGCCCGCGCGCAGGTCGAAATGCGCATCGACGTTCACGACGCCGATCTTCTCGTCTCCTCGGGCGTGCCGCGCGAGCCCGGTGAAGCTCGCGAACGCCACCTCGTGGCCGCCACCCAGCACGATCACGCGATGGCCTTCGTCGAGCAGGTCCGCGACCGTGCCGGCGAGGAAGGCCTGGGCGCCCTCGAGATCGTCGCTCGCCTCGTCCACGCTCACGTCGCCCGCGTCCCACACGGCAAGCGCCTGGTGCCAGGCGAGGTTCGCGAGCACGCGGCGGATGGCGACGGGGCCCTCGGCCGCGCCGGGGCGCCCGTGATTGCGGCGAACGCCCAGGTCGCAGGCGAATCCCACCAGCCCCACGCCGCGCGCCGACCCCCGCAGCCACGGCTTCACGTGATCGTGCCAGCGCGTGGCGTCGCCCGACTCGCCGGCATCGACCCGGCCACGCCAGATCGCGGGATCAGCGGGACGCAGTTCGAAGGTCATGGCACTCCTTTCCGGCAATGAAGGTCCCGGCCAGCGCATTGAAGCCGAGGTTCGCCGCGAGTCCCGCGGGATGGTCCATCGACCACACCGCGAGGTCGGCGCGCTGGCCCGGGACGAGGCGTCCGCGATCGCCGAGCCCGAGCGCTGCCGCCCCCGCGTGGGTCGCACCGCGCAGCGCCTCGGCGGGCGTGAGACGGAAATGCGTGCAGGCGAGGCTCATGGCCGCGAGGATCGAGGCGAGCGGCGAAGTGCCGGGATTGCAATCGGTCGCGACCGCCATGGGCACGCCGGCCGCGCGAAGCGCCGCGATGGGCGGCACGCGGGTTTCGCGCAGGAAATGGAAAGAGCCGGGTAGCAGCACGGCCACGGTGCCCGCATTCGCCATCGCGTCGACTCCCGCCGGCGAAAGCCACTCGAGATGGTCGGCCGAAAGCCCGCGATAGCGCGCCAGGAGGGCGGCGCCCCCCTGGTCGGAGAGCTGCTCGGCGTGGAGCTTCACCGGAATGCCCAGCGATGCGGCGGCGCCGAAGAGGCGCGCGACCTGCGACGGGGTGAAGCCGATCGTCTCGCAGAACGCATCGACCGCATCGACGAGCCCTTCGGCCGCGAGCGGCGGCAACACGTCGGCGGCGAGGTGGTCGATGTAGTCGTCCGCGCGGCCCGCGAATTCCGGCGGCAGCGCGTGCGCGCCCAGGAACGTGGTGCACACCGTGCGGCCCGAGTCCGCGCCGAGCCGCCGCGCGACGCGGAGCATCCTCTCCTCGGTGTCGCGCTCGAGCCCGTAGCCCGACTTGATCTCGATCGTCGTCACCCCCTCGGCGCAGAGCGAGTCGAACCGTGGCCGGCTTTCGGCGAGGAGCGCCGCCTCGCTCGCCGCCCGCGTCGCCCGCACCGTGGCCGCGATGCCGCCGCCGGCGCGCGCGATGTCCTCGTAGCTCGCGCCTTCGAGGCGCCGCTCGAATTCGTCGTAACGGTTGCCGGCGTACACGAGGTGGGTGTGGCAATCGACGAGGCCGGGCGTCACGAGCGCGCCTTCCAGGTCCAGCTCCCGCGCGGCCTCGCCGGCGGGCAAGTCCTTCCCGGGACCGGCCCACACGATGTCCCCGTCGCGCACGGCGAGCGCGCCCTCCTCCACCAAACCCCACCCCGCCTCTCCCGCAAGCGTGACCAGCCGCGCTCGGCGCAGCAGCAGGTCCGCCTTCAGCTTCGTGAAGGGGACCGTCAAGGGGACGCTTCCCTTCATTCGCTAGTCCCCTTCACGGAGCATCGGGAGGTCGAGGCCGGCCTTGGCGGCGGTTTCGATGGCAAGGGGATAGCCGGCATCGGCGTGGCGCATGACGCCGCTCGCCGGATCGTTGAAGAGCACGCGGGCGAGGCGGCGGTCCGCGTCCGCGCTGCCGTCGGCCACGATCACCAGCCCCGCGTGCTGCGCGAAGCCCATGCCCACGCCGCCGCCATGGTGGATCGACACCCAGGTCGCGCCGCTCGCCGTGTTCAGGAGCGCGTTGAGGAACGCCCAGTCGGACACCGCGTCGGAGCCGTCGCGCATCGCCTCGGTTTCGCGGTTCGGGCTCGCGACGGACCCGGTGTCGAGGTGATCGCGGCCGATCACGATGGGGGCCTTCAGCTCGCCGCTTCGAACCATCCCGTTGAACGCGAGGCCCAGGCGGAAGCGGTCGTTCACGCCCACCCAGCAGATCCTCGCCGGCAGTCCCTGGAAGGCGATCCGTTCCCGGGCCATGTCGAGCCAGTGGTGCAGGTTCTCGTCATCGGGCAGCAGCTCCTTCACCTTCGCGTCGGTGCGGTAGATGTCCTCCGGGTCGCCGGAGAGCGCCACCCAGCGAAACGGCCCCTTGCCCTCGCAGAAGAGCGGGCGCACGTAGGCGGGCACGAAGCCGGGGAAATCGAACGCGTTCTTCACCCCCTTCTCGAACGCCATCTGGCGGATGTTGTTGCCGTAGTCGAGCGTGGCCGCCCCGCGCGCCTGCAGCGCGAGCATCGCCTCGACCTGGCGCGCCATCGACTCCTTGGCGGGTGCGACGATGCTCTCCGGATCGCTCTTCTGCCGCTCTCGCCACTGGGCCACCGTCCAGCCCTGCGGCAGGTAGCCGTGCACGGGGTCGTGGGCCGAGGTCTGGTCGGTCACCACGTCCGGCGTGACGGCGCGGCGAACGAGTTCGGCGAACACATCGGCCGCGTTTCCTTCGAGCCCCACCGACACCGGCGTGCCGCTTGCCCGCGCCGCCTCCATGAGGGCGAGCGCCTCGTCGAGCGAGCCCGCCTGGCGGTCGAGGTAGCGGGTCTTCAGGCGCATGGCGATGCGCGACTCGTCGCACTCCACCGCGAGCATCGAGAATCCCGCCATCGTCGCCGCGAGCGGCTGCGCGCCGCCCATGCCGCCCAGCCCGCCGGTGAGGATCCAGCGCCCCGCGGCCTTGCCGCCGAAGTGGCTCTTCGCCACCGCGACGAAGGTCTCGTAGGTGCCCTGCACGATGCCCTGGCTCGCGATGTAGATCCAGGAGCCCGCCGTCATCTGCCCGAACATCATGAGCCCCTTGCGGTCGAGCTCGTTGAAGTGCTCCCACGTCGCCCAGTGCGGCACGAGGTTCGAGTTGGCGATGAGCACGCGCGGCGCGTCCGCATGGGTGCGGAAGACGCCCACGGGCTTGCCGCTCTGCACGAGGAGCGTCTCGTCGTCCTCCAGCCGGCGAAGCGTGGCGAGGATCGCGTCGAAGCATGCCCAGTTGCGCGCGGCGCGCCCGATGCCACCGTAGACGACCAGCGACTCCGGGTGCTCGGCCACCTCCGGGTCGAGGTTGTTCTGGATCATCCGGTAGGCGGCTTCCGTGAGCCAGCTCTTGCACGACAGCTGGCTGCCCCGCGGCGCGCGGATGCGGCGGGTCGTGTCGACGCGGGGGTCCGGGAAGTTGGTGTCGTTCATGGCGGCAATGCCCCTTTGTCTAGCGCGTTGGTGGGCGGGCAGTCGGCGGGGAAATCGTTTCGCTTTCCTTGGCGCGCGACCGTCGCGGTCGAGGCAGCGAAGCGGACTCGACTTCAGATGGGTGGAAAT
>DAORTX010000056.1:0-12497 GCA_035432885.1 Usitatibacteraceae bacterium | reverse complement strand
TGAACTCGTGGCGCTTCTGCCGAGCCTCGACGAAAGCCATGTGCAGGCTGACTTCCAACTCCTGGGCAATCATGTTTCCTCCATCGCGCACTGCAGGGGGTGCTGGTGCTGGCGCGAATATTGAACCACCTGCTCCACTTTAGTGGAGGCGACGTCCCGCGGATAGGTGCCGCAGACGCCCCTCCCCTCCGTATGCACTTTGAGCATCACCTGCGTGGCTTGTTCCCGGGGGAGCGAGAAGAACGTCTGCAGGACCTCGACCACGAACTCCATTGGCGTGAAGTCGTCGTTGTACATGACGACCTTGTACATCGGCGGCGGCTTGACCTTGGCCGCGCTCGGCTTGAGCAGAGTGGAGCCGCTGGGCTTGCTGGGCATTCCGTGGGCGCGAGTGGTGCGGCGAACGTTGAGTCGGTTCCGACTCCGGTCAATATGGGCAAAGGGCGGGCCTTTTTCAAGACCCCGCCCATTCTATTGACTTGACCCGGCAACGGGCGTAAAAGGCGCGTTGGAGTTTGGCATCAAGGATTTCGCATCGCCACGTCGCCTTGCGGGCCTGGATCCGAACGAGTTGCGGGCCTCCACCCGTTTTTCCAAGAGGTATGCAAGCGAATGGCAACCGGTACCGTCAAGTGGTTCAACGATGCGAAGGGCTACGGGTTCATCACGCCGGATGACGGCAGCGAGGATCTCTTTGCCCACTTCTCCGCCATCCAGATGCAGGGTTTCAAGACCCTCAAGGAAGGCCAGAAGGTCTCCTTCGACGTGACGCAAGGCCCCAAGGGCAAGCAGGCGTCGAACATCCAGGCCGCCTAAGAAGCCGACTCACGAAATTGAAAAGCCCCCGGGACTCGAGTCCCGGGGGCTTTCTCTTTTCTTGCGGCCGCGAGCCCCTCAGACCATGCGGCGCCGCAGTTCCGCGTCCACCGCGTCCATGTAGCCCTCGGTGGTGAGGAACGGCTGCTCGGGCCCGATGAGGAGCGCGAGATCCTTCGTCATCTTTCCCGACTCCACCATGTCCACGCAGACCTTCTCGACCGTCGTCGCGAAGTTCACCACGTCCGGCGTCTTGTCCATGCGCCCGCGATACTGCAGGCCGCGCGTCCAGGCATAGATCGAGGCGATCGGGTTGGTCGACGTGGGCTTGCCCTGCTGGTGCATCCGGTAATGGCGGGTGACGGTCCCGTGGGCGGCCTCCGCCTCGACCGTCCTGCCGTCGGGCGTGGTGAGGACCGATGTCATGAGCCCCAGCGAACCGTAGCCCTGGGCGACGGTATCGGACTGGACGTCGCCGTCGTAGTTCTTGCACGCCCAGAGGTAGCCGCCGCTCCACTTGAGGTTCGAGGCGACCATGTCGTCGATCAATCGGTGCTCGTAGGTGAGGCCCGCGGCGTCGAATTTCGCCTTGAACTCGGCGTCGAAGATCTCCTGGAAGAGGTTCTTGAACCGGCCGTCGTAGACCTTGAGGATGGTGTTCTTGGTGGACAGGTAGACGGGGTAGTTCCGGTTGATCGCGTAATTGAAGCAGGCTCTCGCGAATCCCCGGATGGATTCGTCAAGGTTGTACATCGCCATCACGATTCCCGCGCCCGGCGCCTGGAAGACCTCCTTCTCGACGGGCGCTCCTCCGCCCTTCGGCGAGAACGTGACCTTCACGGTTCCCGCACCCTCGAACTTCAGTTCCGTGGCCCGGTACTGGTCGCCGAAGCCATGACGGGCAACGACGACCGGCTTGTCCCAATGCGGGACGATGCGGGGCACGTTGCTGCAGATGATGGGCTCGCGGAAGATGGTGCCGTCGAGGATGTTGCGAATCGTCCCGTTGGGGCTCTTCCACATCTGCTTGAGATTGAACTCCTTCACCCGCGCCTCGTCGGGCGTGATGGTGGCGCACTTCACCGCGACGCCGAACTCGCGGGTCGCGTTGGCCGAATCCACGGTCACCTTGTCGTCCGTGGCGTCGCGGCTCTCCATGCCAAGGTCGAAATACTTGAGGTCGATGTCGAGGTAGGGGAGGATCAGCTTTTCGCGGATCTTCTGCCAGATGATCCGCGTCATCTCGTCGCCGTCCATCTCGACGACCGGGTTCTTCACCTTGATCTTGCTCATGGGTACGACTCCTGTGGGGCCACTGGGGGGACGGGCTGGGATTCGCACCCGCCGGCCGGCGCTGCCGCCGCCGCGAAAAACACGAAATTATAGCAAAGCCGACCCAGCTCCCCCGCCATGCCGAAACTGATCCTGGTCAACAAGCCCTATGGTTTCGTCTGTCAATTCAGCCCCAGCGCAGGCCGCCAGACCCTTGCGGACCTCGTACCGGTGCCGGGGGTCTACCCGGCCGGCCGGCTCGATGCGGACAGCGAAGGCCTCCTGGCGCTCACGGACGACGGGCGCCTGCAGGCCCGGATCGCCGATCCTCGGCACAAGCTCGAGAAGGGCTATTGGGTCCAGGTCGAGGGGGTGGCGGCTCCCCGCCAGCTGGAGGCCCTGCGCGCGGGGGTCGATCTTGGCGATTTCGTGACCCGCCCGGCCCTCGTGGAATCAATCGCGGAACCGCCTGGCCTCTGGCCGAGGCAGCCACCCATCCGGACGCGACGGGAAATACCCGCGACCTGGCTCGACGTGCGCCTCCGGGAGGGGCGAAATCGCCAGATCCGGCGGATGACCGCGAAGGCAGGCCTGCCGACGCTTCGACTGATCCGGTACCAGATCGGCCCCTGGACGCTGGACGGCCTCGAACCGGGACAGTGGCGGGAAGCGTGCGCCAGATCGGTGATCTCCGGCTTATCGGTCCTGCGTCAACCGCACGGGCACCGGCCGCGTTAATCGCCGTGACGAGGCTGGCTTCCAGCGCAGTCGCACCAAAAGAACCCCAACTCCACGCAAAGGAATCGAAATGAAGAACCTTTCCACCCTGATCGCCGCCGTTTTCGCCGCCGCTTCCCTGGGCGCGTTCGCCCAGGCGCCGGCCAAGTCCGCCGCCCCCGCCGCCCCGGCCGCCCCCGCAGCTGCCGCCGCCCCCGCCGCTGCCCCTGCCGCCCCGTCGGCGAAGGTCGGGGCGCCCGCCAAGGCCGAAGTCGCGAAGAAGGCCGAGGCCCCGGCGGCCGACAAGCCCGCGAAGAAGAAAGTGGCCAAGAAAAAGGTCGCCAAGAAGGCCGAAGACAAGATGGAAGCCCCGAAGAAGTAGTTCTCGTCTTCCCGCATCGGGAAAGGCAGGGCTTCGGCCCTGCCTTTTTTCGTTTCTCCTGCCCTTCCCCGTTTTGCCTCAAGATTAGGCCCCATGAAAATCGTCGTCGGGCTCTCCGGTGGGGTCGACTCGGCCTTCGCTGCGCTGCTCCTCAAGCGCCAGGGCCACGAAGTGGTCGGCCTGTTCATGAAGAACTGGGAGGACGACGACGACGACCAGTACTGCTCGACACGCGAGGATCTTGTCGACGCCGTGTCGGTCGCCGACAAGATCGGCATCGAAGTCGAAGCCGTGAACTTCGCTGCCGAATACCGCGAGCGGGTTTTCGAGAGCTTCCTGTCCGAGTACCGCGCGGGACGCACCCCGAACCCGGATGTGCTCTGCAATGCCGAGATCAAGTTCCGGGCCTTTCTCGACCACGCCATGGCGCTCGGGGCCGATCGCATCGCGACCGGCCATTACGCGAGGATCGAGGAGCGTGACGGGCGCTTCGAACTCCTGAAGGGAGCCGATCCGTCCAAGGACCAGTCCTATTTCCTGCACCGGCTCTCCCAGGCGCAGCTCGCCAGGTCGATGTTTCCCCTCGGACACCTGCACAAGTCGGCGGTCCGGGAAGCCGCGCGCGCGGCGGGACTGCCGAATCACGCCAAGAAGGACTCCACCGGAATCTGCTTCATCGGGGAGCGCCCGTTTCGCGAATTTCTCTCCCGCTACCTGCCGCGCGAACCGGGTCCCGTCGTCACGCCGGAGGGGGAGCGGCTCGGGGAACACCAGGGGCTCATGTACTACACGCTGGGTCAGCGCCAGGGCCTGGGCATCGGCGGTCGCCGGGGCGGGGACGGCGCGGCCTGGTATGTCGCCGCGAAGGATCTTGACCGAAACGCCCTCGTTGTCGTCCAGGGCCGCGACGATCCCCGCCTGTTCCGCTCACGCCTGCAGGCGCAGGACGCGAGCTGGATCGCCGGCGCACCCCCCGGCATCGGGGCGGCCCTCGGCGCCAAGACCCGCTACCGCCAGGCGGATTCTCCGTGCGGCCTGTCCCTGTCCTTGTCCGGCGAGCGGGAGTTCGCGCTCGAGTTCGCCGATCCGCAATGGGCGGTGACGCCCGGGCAGTCCGCGGTGGTCTATCGCGGCGACGTTTGCCTGGGTGGAGGCGTGATCACCTGAGACGGCGCTTCAGGCCTCGGGCCGGGAGTGCTCGAACGACGGTCGGGCCTCGAGCCTCTCAATCCATCGCCCAAGCGTGGCGTACTGCGCCCGCCAAGTGATCTCCGGCAGCCGGAACTCGAGCCATAGCAACGCGCAGGCGCAGGCCACGTCGCCCAGCGACAGCGTATCGCCTCGCAGGAAAGCCTTTCCCCCGAGTTCCTGCGCAAGCGCCGACACGCCGGCATCGATCTTGCCGCGCTGCCTCGCCATCCAGGCGGGATCCTGGCGGGCCGCCTCTCGCTTTCGCTCGAGGAAGATCGCGATTCCCGCATCCGCGATCCCGTCGCCGAGCGCCTCGTCGCGCCTCACGCAGGCCCGCTCGATGCCCGAGGGAGGAATGAACGAGGGCGCGCCCAGCGGATCGAGATACTCCGCGATCACGCCCGAGTCGTAGAGGTTGGTGCCGTCGTCCGCGACCAGCACCGGAATCTTGTTGAGCGGGTTGTACTGGGGAACGGTCGTGCCGGCGTTCCATGCGCTTTCCTCGACGAACTCGAAGGCAAGCTGCTTCTCGGCCAGGAGCACCCGGATCTTTCTGGCGTAAGGGCTGGTCTTCGAGGCGACGAGCTTCATTCGGGTTCCCCACGGATGCGACGGCCGCCGAGTATAGCACCGGGGTTTGCGGCGCCGGCCGCTCCCGGCCGCGTGATAAAATCCGCGCACGGTTCCGACATGTCACACGCCCTCACAGCACTTTCTCCGCTCGACGGGCGTTACGCCGCCAAGACCCGCGGGCTTCAGGATCACTTCAGCGAATTCGCGCTCCTTCGCCTGCGCGTGCGCGTGGAGATCGCCTGGATCAAGGCCCTGGCTTGCGAGCCGGCCTTCCCGATGCTCGCGCCCTTCTCGTCCGCCTCGCTGGAGGAGTTCGATCGAGTCGCCGCCGGCTTCTCGGTCGCGGACGCGCAGCGCGTGAAGGCCATCGAGGCCACCACGAACCACGACGTGAAGGCGGTGGAGTACTGGCTCCGCGAACGGTTCCGCGGAAATGCGGAGATTTCCGCCGCTGGCGAGTTCTTCCATTTCGCCTGCACGTCCGAGGACATCAACAATCTTGCGCACGCGCTCATGGTGCGTGGCGGGCTCGAGATCGTCCTGCTGCCCGCGATCGACGCCATAGTCGCGCGCCTCGACGAGCTTGCACGGCTGCATGCCGACGTGGCGATGCTCTCGCGCACCCACGGCCAGCCGGCCACGCCGACGACACTGGGCAAGGAAATGGCCAACGTGGCGTGGCGGCTCAAGCGCGCGCGCCAAGCCTGTGCCGCCGTGCAGATGTTGGGAAAGATGAATGGCGCCTCGGGCAACTTCAACCCCCACGTCGTCGCAGTGCCGGGCATGGACTGGCCCGATTTCGCGCGCCGCTTCGTGACCGGGCTCGGGATCGCCTACAACCCCCTCACCATCCAGATCGAGCCCCACGATGCCTTGGCGGAAGCATTCGATGCCCTGGCGAGGCTCAACACGATCCTGGTCGATCTCGATCGCGACCTGTGGGGTTACATCTCGCTAGGCTATTTCCGCCAGCGCGTGAAGGCCGGCGAGGTCGGTTCCTCCACCATGCCGCACAAGGTGAACCCGATCGATTTCGAGAATTCGGAGGGTAACCTCGGGCTGGCCAATGCGCTCCTTCGCCACCTCGCCGAGAAACTGCCGATCTCGCGTTGGCAGCGCGACCTCACCGACTCGACGGTGCTGCGCAACATGGGCGTGGCCTGCGGCTACTGCCTCCTCGGCTACGAGGCGTGCCTGCGGGGACTGGGAAAGCTCGAGGCAAATCCCGCGCGCATTGCCGCCGATCTCGACGGATGCTGGGAGGTGCTGGCCGAACCCGTGCAGACGGTCATGCGCGCCCACCGAATCGAGGGATCGTACGAGAAGCTGAAGGATCTCACCCGGGGCAAGGGCGGCATCGACCGCGAGGATCTGCATCGCTTCATACGCTCCCTGCCCCTGCCCGAGGAAGCGAGGTCGCGGCTGCTCGCGCTGACGCCCGCCACCTACATCGGGCTCGCCTCGAAACTCGCGCGCGAAAGCTAGGGCGGCTTGGCGCCCGCGGCGCGCTCCAGGATCGTGCCGATGTCGCCGGCCAGCTCGCCGCCTTCCTGGACCAGGAGCTTGCCGTAGCGCACCTTGCCGGTGATCCGACCGGTGGCATGGACCACGAGCCGGGCGCGTACGGTGAGTTCCCCCTCGAAGAGTCCCCGGATCTCCGCGACCTCGATGTCGGCCGTGCCCCGGAACGACCCGTTCTCGGCGATCTGGATTGCGCGGCTCACCATCGTCGCCTCCACGCGGCCCTCGACCACGAGCGTGTCGCAGTCGTCGATTTCCACGCCCCTCAGCTTGATGTTCGGGCCGACGATGAGCCGCGAGCCGGAACCCTCCTCCGGGCGTTTCGCGGCGTCCGGCGCGGGTGTCGCAACCGGCGAGGCACCCGGCCGCGCGGCGGAGGCCAGCGGCGACTGTGGCGCGGGATGAGGCTGGACGGGAGCGCCGCCCGTCGAGGGCATCCCTCGCGGCGGGTCCTTGCGTCCGAACAGTCCGTCTGCATATCGCATGTCGATTCCTTTGGCGGGGTCGTTGTCCCGTACATCCACGATCCGTGCCATGTCCTTCGGGAACTCGCGAATCGAGCATCCATGCGGGTTTGCGCCGGATCGCGCCAATGTGCGGGCGGGGCCCGAAGTCGCCCTTCGCCGACAGGCGCTTCGCGTCAGGCTCGCAAGGTCATGATTGCGTGGACATCGGGCCTGTCGCCCCACGATGACGGCTGTCAACCGTGCGATGGACATCGCCGTTAGTCCCTCGCGATCGCGGGGATTCGGTCAGAATCCCCGGGTATCCGCTCCCAACCACGATTCCAGGAGAATCCATGAAGAAGCTCATCGCCGCCGCCGCCATCGCGCTCCTTGCCGCGACCGGCACGGCATTTGCAAAGGACGAACCCAAGAAACCCGCCGCCGCCATGGAGAAGAAGGCCGAGCCGATGCTCGACCTCAATTCCGCATCCCGCGACGAGCTGGTGAAGCTCAAGGGCATTGGCGACGCGCGCGCCGACGCGATCATCAAGGGCCGTCCCTACAAGGGCAAGAACGAACTCGTCGACCGCAAGATCATTCCCGAGAGTGTCTACAACGACATCCGGGAAAAAATCATCGCCAGGCAGGCGGAAGGCAAGAAGAAGTAATCCGGGCCTCCCATCCTGGCCGGCGCCCTGTCGGCCAGGATGCCGCCGGGAGGAATCCCAAGGGCGGTTTCGGGGCTCCTCCCCTGCGTTTCAGGGCGTTTCGGCCTCTTCACCGTATTGCGGGTTGACCCGCGAAGCGCTGAAATCGATCTTGTTGAGCGCGCTCAGGTAGGCCTTGGCCGAGGCCACGACGATGTCCGTATCCGCGCCCATGCCGTTCACGACCCGCCCCTCCTTCGCGAGACGGACCGTGACCTCGCCCTGCGAGTCGGTGCCGGTCGTGATGTTGTTCACCGAGTAGAGAAGCAGCTCCGTCCCGCTGTGCACCAGTTCCTCGATGGCCTGGAAC
The DNA here is from genome assembly GCA_035432885.1 of Usitatibacteraceae bacterium. Classification (GTDB taxonomy): domain Bacteria; phylum Pseudomonadota; class Gammaproteobacteria; order Burkholderiales; family Usitatibacteraceae; genus FEB-7. Next base: position 4,562 of record DAORTX010000056.1, on the reverse strand, counting down.
GAGGCATCCACGAGACCCGCTCCCCGCGCTTCCGAGCGCAGCTCGTGGCCGGCATCGGCAATCACCACCCGCGCGAACGGCTGCTCGCCCGTCTCGGAGTGCGCCAGCAGCGAGACCAGTTTGTAGCGCTCCTGCTCCGGGGTGACGCTCTCGTCCGACACGAGTGCCTGGAGGTCGTCGTCGAAAATCTCGCGCTTCTTGTCGGCAAGCTCCTTGAACCGCGCGAATGCGGCATTCAGGGCCTCTTCGGAAGCGAGCGTGATGCCAAGCTCCACGAGCCGGCTGCGGAAGGCGTTCCGGCCGGAGAGCTTCCCCAGCGTGATCCGGTTCGCGCCCCAGCCCACATCCTCGGCACGCATGATCTCGTAGGTCTCGCGATGCTTGAGCACGCCATCCTGGTGGATGCCGGACTCGTGAGCGAAGGCGTTGGCCCCCACGACCGCCTTGTTGGGCTGGACCGGGTAGCCCGTGATTGTCGAGACGAGCTTGCTCGTGGGTACGATCTGCGCGGCGTCGATCGCGGTCCCGCACGGGAAGACGTCCGATCTCGTCCTCACCGCCATCACGATTTCCTCGAGCGAGGCGTTTCCGGCCCGTTCCCCCAGGCCGTTGATCGTGCACTCCACCTGGCGCGCGCCGTGCATCACCGCGGCGAGCGAGTTGGCGACGGCCATGCCCAGGTCGTTGTGGCAGTGGGTCGACCAGATCGCCTTGCCGGCATTCGGGATTCGCGATTGAAGTTCGCTGAAGAGCGCACCCCAGCGCTCCGGCACGCTGTAGCCCACGGTATCCGGTACGTTGATCGTTCGCGCGCCCGCCGCGATCGTCGCCTCGAAGATGCGGCAGAGGAAGTCGACATCCGAACGCACGGCATCCTCCGCCGAGAACTCGACATCGTCCGTGTACTCCCGCGCGAGCTTCACGGCGCGAACGGCCGCCTCGAGAACCTGCTCCTCGCTCATGCGCAGCTTCAGCTTCATGTGGATGGGACTTGTCGCGATGAACGTGTGGATGCGCTTTCGCTGCGCGGGAGCAACCGCCTCGCCGGCGCGGCGTATGTCGTTTTCGTTGGCGCGGGCCAGCGAGCAGATGGTCGAGTCGCGCACGGCTTCCGCGACCGCGCGGATGGCGTCGAAGTCGCCTTCGCTCGCGGCCGCGAATCCCGCCTCGATCACGTCGACGCGCAGCCTCTCCAGCTGTTTGCCGATCCGGACCTTCTCGTCGCGGGTCATCGACGCGCCGGGACTTTGCTCGCCGTCGCGCATGGTGGTGTCGAAAATGATCAATTGATCCTGCATGGTTCGCTCCGGGGAATGGGATGGAAACGGCCGGCCCGTTTGCCGGGCGGCACCGCTGACTGCCGAAGGGGGGTGGGGTTCTTAGCGCGCGAGGCGCAGCAGCAGGCCCGGGAGGCCAGCCAGCGGGAGGCGGAGCAGATGGTCGGCGATGCGCGCGACGGATTTCATGCGGCGACTATAGCAATGGCCGCCGGGGCTGGCAACTAGGGGGCCGGGGGCGTCAGTTCCCGGCCCGATTTGCCGCCACCGCGCAACAGGGCGGCGACGATGTCGTGGGCGCCGTGCTCTTCCGCAAGATCGAGCGCGGTCATGCCCGAGGGATCGCAGACGTTCGGGTCGGCGCCGGCAGCGAGGAGGACTTCCACCGCCTCCTGGAAACCCATCTCCGCGGCGAGGGCAAGCGCGGTGAAACCCCGCTCGTCGACCATATCGGGCGCGGCACCGCGAGCGAGCAGCAATTCCACCGCCGGCAGGTTCGATTCCTCGACGGCCACCATCAGGAGCGTGCGCCCGCCGCCGTTCACCACCGTGTCGGCCGACGTCGAATGCAGCATGCGGGCGAGCGCCGTCACGTCGCCCTCGTCGATGGCATCCCGGATGTTCCGGTACTGCTTCTCCTTCGCCTCGTCCCGCCAGCGATGCACGACCCAGCCGATGTAGCCCGACACGCCGTAGGCGACCATGAGCCCCCAGAGCACGTGGGAGGGCTCGATCGAGATGAGCAGGAGCGCCACGACGATCACCAGCGTCATCCAGAACGGGACGGCGCGTCGCAGGTTCAGGTCCTTCCCGCTGTAGAACCGGACGTTCGAGACCATGGTGACGCCGGCGTAGATGGTGAGAGCGGCGGCGTACCATTTCACCTCGCCCCCTTTCACCTGGTAGTCGTTCAGCACCCAGATCATGCCCGCCACGAGCGCCGCCGCCGCCGGGCTCGGCAGCCCGTTGAACCAGCGCTTGTCGGCAACAGACAACTGGGTGTTGAAGCGCGCCAGACGAAGTGCCGCGCCGACGCAGTAGACGAAGGCCGCGATCCAGCCGATGCGCCCCATTCCCCGCAGGGCCCACTCGTACATGATGAGCGCCGGCGCGGCGCCGAAGGAGACCATGTCGGAGAGGCTGTCGTACTCCGCCCCGAAGGCCGATTGCGTCCGCGTGAGCCGCGCGACACGCCCGTCGAGGCCGTCGAGAATCATCGCGACGAAGATCGCGATCGCCGCCCGTTCGAAATCGTGGTTCATTCCCTGCACGATGGCGTAGAACCCGGCGAACAGCGCGAGCGTCGTGAGCAGGTTCGGCAAGAGGTAGATGCCGCGGCGACGGATGGGCTCCGTCAGCGGGCCGCGGGGTTTCAGGGTCGGTTCCACGCTCGCTCCTCAGGCGCCCGGCAGCAGGGCGAGAATCGTGGTGGTGGCCGCGACCTTGTCGCCGATGGCCACCTTTGGCGTCGAGCCGGGCGGCAGGTACACGTCGACACGCGAGCCGAACCGGATGAAGCCGTAGCGCTGGCCCCGCGTGAGCGCATCGCCCTTGGCCACGTAGCACAGAATGCGTCGCGCGATGAGGCCGGCCACCTGCACGGTGGTCACGTCGCTGCCTCCCGGCGTGCGCAAGTGCACGGCGTTTCGCTCGTTGTCGGTGGACGCCTTGTCCAGGTCCGCGTTCACGAAGAGCCCCGGGAAGTACCACACGTTCTCGACCGTTGCGTCGACCGGCGAGCGGTTCGAGTGGACGTTGAAGACGTTCATGAACACGCTGATCTTCATCGCATCGCGTCCAAGGTAGTCGTCGCGCGCGCTCCCCACCTGCACGATTCTTCCGTCGGCGGGCGAAAGCACGAGGCCGTTTCCGGCCGGAACCTCGCGCGGCGGATCTCGGAAGAACTGCAGCACGAACGCGGCGATGACCCAGAAGGGAGCCGACCACCAGCCGGCAAGCACGGTGACGACGGATGCCAGGGCGAAGGAACCCGCCAGGTACTGCCACCCCTCGCGGGCGATGATCGGATGCGGGTAATGCGCCAAGTTGCCTCCGCGTGTCGCGTGTCAGGACATTCTACTTCGTCCGGACCGGCCGATTCGCGATGGCCGGGAATTCCCGGCCTCCCGAATGCTAGTTGCGGCTCTGGTCAACGAGCTTGTTCTTCCTGATCCACGGCATCATGGCCCGCAGCTTTTCGCCGACCTGCTCGATCGGATGCTCGGCGAGGAGCCGACGGCGCGCCATGAGCGTCGGCGCCCCGGCGCGGTTCTCCAGGATGAAGTCGCGGGCGTAGCCGCCGGACTGGATATGGGCCAGCGCGTCCTTCATCGCCTGTTTCGCCTCGGGACCGATCACCTTCGGGCCCGTGAGGTACTCGCCGAACTCCGCGTTGTTCGAGATCGAGTAGTTCATGTTGGCGATGCCGCCCTCGTAGATGAGGTCGACGATGAGTTTCGTCTCGTGCAGGCACTCGAAATAGGCCATTTCGGGCGCGTAACCTGCGTCCACCAGCGTCTCGTAGCCCGCCTTGATCAACTCGACGATCCCGCCGCAAAGGACCGCCTGCTCGCCGAACAGGTCGGTCTCCGTCTCTTCGCGGAAATTGGTCTCGATCACGCCGCCGCGCGTGCCGCCGATCGCGCAGGCATACGAAAGCGCGAGATCCTTCGCCTTTCCCGTCGCGTCCTGGTGGACCGCAATGAGCGCGGGCACGCCGCCGCCCTGGGTGTAGGTGGATCTAACGAGGTGGCCGGGGCCCTTGGGCGCGATCATGATCACGTCCAGGTCCTTCCTCGGCTGGATCTGGCCGAAGTGGATGTTGAATCCGTGCGCGAAGGCAAGCACCGCGCCCTTCCTGATGTTGGGCTCGATCGCCTCCTTCCAGACGGCCGCGTGGTTCTCGTCGGGCAGCAGGATCATCACCAGGTCCGCGCCCTTCACCGCCGCGCCCACATCCTTCACCTCGAGCTTGGCCTTTTTCGCCTTCTCCCAGGAGGCGCCGTCGGGACGCAGCCCCACGGTGACCTTCACCCCCGAATCCTTGAGGTTCTGCGCATGCGCATGGCCCTGGGAGCCGTAGCCGATGATCGTGACCTTCTTGCCCTTCACGAGGGAGAGATCCGCGTCCTTGTCGTAGTACACCTTCATGTTCGTATCCTCAGTTTTTCCAGAATGTCAGGCTTTGAGCACCCACTCGCCCCGCCCGACGCCCGATACGCCGGTGCGGACGGTTTCCAGGATCGCGCCCTTGTCGAGCGCCTCGAGGAAGGCATCGAGCTTGTC
>DAORTX010000055.1:0-12857 GCA_035432885.1 Usitatibacteraceae bacterium | reverse complement strand
TTCGGTCCAACAATCGAAAGGAGCAACACGATGGCAACCGCGAAGAAGAAACCTGCCGCCAAGAAGAAGGCCGCCAAGAAACCCGCCGCCAAGAAGAAGGTCACCAAGAAGCCTGCGGCAAAGCGCAAGCCGGCCGCGAAGAAGAAGCCCGCCGCGAAGAAGAAAGCGGCGAAAAAGACCGCGAAGAAGAAAGTCGCGAAGAAGAAGCCCGCGAAGAAGAAGGCGGCAAAGAAGCCCGCCAAGAAGGCCAAGAAGAAGGCGGCAAAGAAGCCCGCCAAGAAGGCCAAGAAGAAGCCAGCAAAGAAGAAAGCGGCGAAAAAGCCTGCCAAGAAGAAAGCGGCGAAAAAGCCCGCGATGAAGAAGGCAGCCCCCTCGAAGCCCATGGCTCCGTCGGTCATGCCGGTCATCACGCCGCTGATCAAGCCGATGAGCTGACCGGAAGCTCACGCTTCCGGGCCTCTCGAGGCCTGAACCCGAATACGAGGCGCGACCCGACGGATCGGCTGCGAAAGCGGCCGGAGACTTCGACCGGGAAGCGCCTCGCAAACGGGTCCTTCGTTCTCCCGCTCCCCTGGCGTCACCCGTCCGCGGGACGCTGATCCTGCCTTTCGCGCATCGGCCATTCGGCCAAGGTGGCGTATCCGCCCCGGGCTCTGTTCGTTTCCACCAGCGAAATGGCCTTTGCCTTCCATGGCACCGGCTCGATCGTCTCCCGCGCCACCGGTGAGGCAATCCGTCGCACGAGGGTGAGATGCGGCGCGAAGGCGCGGGCTTCCCGCTCGAACCCCTGCAACGCCAGCTTTTCGGCGAGGTTCGCCTGGAGCCCGAGAAGCTCCGCCGGCGGCTGCCGGAATCCCGCCCAGGCAACGGCGGACCGCCGGAAACTGCCGATCTCGTCCGGGGCCACGCGGAAGCGGCTCGACCGGACCTCCCCGGCGGCGCGCAGGATCGCATCGATCCGCGACGGCTCGACTTCCCCGAGAAACACGAGCGTCAGGTGGACGTTCGCCGCCGGAACCGCGCGACCACCCGCCGACCGGGCCAAGCGCTGCGCGTGAGCTGCCAGCTCGGACCCCGCATCGCCGTCCGGCCAAAGCGCGAAGAAGAGCCTCGCCATCGCGGCACTAGAGCAGGACGAGCGTGGCGAGACCGAGGAAGATGAAGAAGCCCATGCTGTCGGTCACGAACGTGAGAAAGACGCTCGAGCCGATGGCCGGGTCCCTTCCGAAACGCTCCATCGCGAGCGGGATGAAGAGGCCGGCCAGCGCCGCCACCACGAGGTTCAGCATCATCGCGAGCGCCATCACGCCCCCCAGCGCGACATTGCGGTAGAGAAGCCAGGCGACGAATCCCAGCACCCCGCCCCAGAGGGCACCGTTCAGCACGCTGATGCCGAGTTCCTTGGCGAGAAGGCGGCGCGCGTTGACGGCGCTCATCTGGTCCAGCGCGAGCGAGCGCACGATCAGGGTGGTGGTCTGGTTGCCGGAGTTGCCACCGATGCCGGCCACGATCGGCATCAAGGCGGCAAGGGCGGCCAGGCGCTCGATCGATCCTTCGAAGGCGCCCACGACCCGGGAGGCGACGAAGGCGGTGCAGAGGTTCAGCGCGAGCCACGGTGCGCGGTTCTTGGCCGAGGACCAGACCGACGAGAAGAGGTCCTCCTCCTCCCGAAGGCCGACCTTGGCGAACTCCTGGGCCTCCTGGCGATCGCGCACGAAGTCGAGGACCGCGTCGACGGTGACCCGCGCGATCACGCGCCCGTCGGTCGACACCACCGGGGCGCTCACGAGGTCGTAGCGCTCGAAGGCCTGCGCGGCCTCGTCGGCGTCGCTGTCGGGAAGGAAGGAGACGATGTCCCGATCCAGGAGGCTCGCCACCTCCACTTCCGGGTCGCTCACGAGCAGGCGCTTCAAGGGGAGAATGCCGCGAAGGTGGTCTTCGCGATCCACGACGAAGAGGGCGTCGGTCTGGCCGGGAAGCTCGTCGAAGCGCCTCAGGTAGCGAAGCGCCACCTCGCAGGTCACGTCCTCCCGGATGCTCACGACCTCGAAGTCCATCAGGGCGCCGACACTTCCTTCGGGATACGACAGCGCCGCCTGCAGCCTGGCTCTTTCCTCCGCGCCCTGCGCCTCGATGATGTCCTGCACGACCTCGTCGGGGAGGTCGGGCGCGAGGTCCGCGATCTCGTCGGCGTCGAGGTTTCTGGCCGCGGCGACGATCTCGGCCGCGTCCATGTCCGCGAGAAGCGTGTCTCGTACGGCGTCCGAGACCTCCAGCAGGATGTCACCGTCCCGGTCGCTGCGAACAAGCCCCCAGACGACCAGCCGCTCGGGCAGCGGCAGGCCCTCCAGGATGTAGGCGACATCGGCCGGATGCAGGCCGTCGAGGCGCCGCTCGAGTTCCGCGAGGTTCTTCTTGTCGACGAGGGCCTCGACGAGGGCGGGCTTGCTGCCGTCCTCCTCGTCGCGGCGCTGGACGAGCTTCTCCACCAGCCGCTGCTTGGCGAGCAGCCGGTAGACCGCATGGAGGTGCTCCTGCGGCGTGTTGGAGCGCGAGTCGTTGTCGGAAAGAGGCATGAAAGACGTTTCGCGGGCCCGGGCGGGTCGCCGGTATTCTAGGCCGCGTGCCCGCGGCGCGGCCGCCTCGGGCCCACTATTTTCGAGTCCGGTTCACGGCAGTTCCGCCGAGCCCATTCTCGCGAGGATGATTTCCGACTTCCTCTCGAGCCACGGCGTTCCCCGGTGGCGGTCGTAGAAGCGCGGATTGGGAACCATGGCGGCAAGGCGCGCGGCCTGCGCCGGCGAGAGCGCCGCCGAGCTCACGCCGAAGTAGTGGCGCGAGGCCGCCTCCGCGCCGAACACCCCGTCGCCCCACTCGATCACGTTCAAGTAGATCTCGAGGATGCGGCGCTTGTCCATGACGCTTTCCATCATGACGGTGACCATTGCCTCCTGGGCCTTGCGCCACGGCGTCCGGCTGCCCGACAGGAAGAGGTTCTTGGCGAGCTGCTGCGAAATCGTCGAACCGCCGGCGACCACCTTTCCGCGCCTCTGGTTCTTCTCCCAGGCTTTCTGCATGGCCTCCCAGTCGAAACCCTCGTGATCGGCGAACTTGGCGTCTTCGGCCGCCACGATGGCGCGCTTGAGATTCACGGAAATGCGCCCGTAGGGAACCCACTGGTGCTTGAGCTTTGCGTCCGGCCGCTTCTCGCGCAAGCGATCGAGCCGCTCCTGCATGAATGCGGTCGAGGCCGGGTCGTGGTCGCGCCACCACGCGAGCCGCGCGAGAATCGACAGCTCGTAGACAACGAATGTCGCCGCCAGGACGAGCGCCATCCATCCGGCGAATCGTGCAAGCCGGTTCACGCGGACCGGAGCGCGGCGATCACGCCCGCCGTTTCCGGCCAGATCGCGCGCCAGAGAAAGTAGGATTCGGCCGCCTGTTCCACGAGCATGCCGAGGCCATCGCTCGCCCGCGCCCCCGCGGAGCGCGCCGTGTCCAGGAAGGGCTGTGCCGCGGGGCCGTAGGCCATGTCGTAGGCCGTCGCGCCGGGAGCGAACAGGCTCCGCGGCAGGTCGATCGCCTTGCCGTGCGTGGAAGCGGACGTCGCGTTCACGACGAGGTCGAATGCGCCGCCGAGCGAATCGAGACCGGAGCCTTCGACCGGACCGGCGCCCGCGAAGTCGCCGGCCAGGTCGCGCGCGCGGGTCGCCGTCCGGTTCGCGACGACCAGCCGGACAGGCGCGAGCGCGAGAAGCGGTGCCAGGACGCCGCGCGCGGCGCCACCGGCGCCCAGGAGCAGGATGCGCTTGCCGGCGAGCGCGAGCCCGAGATTCGCCGTGAGATCGCGAACGAGTCCCGCGCCGTCCGTGTTGTCGCCGACAATCGAGACGCCGCGACGGGCCAGCGCATTCACGGCCCCCGCCCTTTCGGCTCGAGCCGTACGACTGGCGGCGAAACGGAAGGCGTCGATCTTGAAGGGCAGCGTCACGTTCGCCCCGCTTCCGCCGCCCTCGAAGAACTCGCCGGCCGCCCGCGCGAAGTCATCAGGCGACACGAGTAGCCTCCCGTAGGCGATCTTCTCGCCGGCCGCTTGCGCAAAACGCGCGTGTATCTCGGGCGAGAGCGAATGGGCGACAGGATTTCCGATGACGACGTAGCGGTCCATGGATTCCGGAGCGCCTCTTGGTCCGGTCGGACCGTGAACCTGGCGCCCCGCGCCATGATAGCCGCCGGACGCGGCCGTTCGCGAATCGTATATATAGTAGGCGCTTGGGTTCGCCTACCATGGAGGATTGCGCTATCTTGGTGCGGAGTCGCACTCGCTGCACCGAACAGGTGCGTCCTGGTTTGCGCTTACCGCGCTGACCTTTATAGATCAATGACTTGCATCCATGGCGCAGTGGCATGCATCCTGCTATTCCAAGGGCTCCAACCATCAATTTCACCGATCCATTCCCCATTCTGGGGCGCTATCCCTCAACCAGGAGAAAGAGTCATGTCAGCGGCCGATGTCTTCAAGACAATCAAGGAAAACGAGGTCAAGTTCGTGGACCTGCGCTTCACCGACACGAAGGGCAAGGAGCATCACGTTTCGGTGCCGGCGAAGGCCTTCGGCGAGGACAAGTTCACCGACGGGCACGCGTTCGACGGCTCTTCGATAGCCGGGTGGAAGGGCATCGAGGCGTCCGACATGTTGCTCATGCCCGACCCGGACTCGGCCCGCATGGACCCGTTCATGGACGAGCCGACCTTGAATCTGTCCTGCGACGTGCTGGAGCCTTCCACCGGAAAAGGGTATGAGCGCGACCCCCGTTCCATCGCGAGGAAGGCCGAGGCCTACCTCAAGAGCACGGGGCTGGGCGATACCGCCTACTTCGGACCGGAGCCCGAGTTCTTCGTCTTCGACGCCGTCGAATGGAAAGTCGACATGTCCGGCAGCTTCGTGAAGATATTTTCCGAGGAAGCGCCGTGGTCGTCGGACGGAAAATTCGAAGGCGGCAACCTTGGGCATCGTCCGCCCGTGAAGGGCGGCTACTTCCCGGTGCCTCCCGTGGATTCCCTCCAGGACATCCGCTCCGCCATGTGCCTGGCGCTCGAGGAACAGGGCGTCGAGGTCGAGGTGCACCACCACGAAGTGGCCGCGCCCGGCCAGTGCGAGATCGGCACGAAGTTCAGCACGCTGGTGAAGCGCGCCGATTGGCTGCAGATCCTCAAGTACACGGTCTGGAACGTGGCCCGATCCTACGGGAAGACGGCGACTTTCATGCCCAAGCCCGTCGTCGGCGACAACGGCTCGGGAATGCACGTGCACCAGTCGGTGTGGAAGGGCGGCCAGAACCTCTTCGCGGGCGACGGCTACGCGGGGCTTTCGGAATTCGCGCTGTACTACATCGGCGGCGTGATCAAGCACGCGAAGGCCTTGAACGCGATCACGAACCCGGGCACCAACTCCTACAAGCGCCTCGTGCCGGGCTTCGAGGCGCCGATCAACCTCGCCTACTCGGCGCGCAATCGGTCGGCTTCGTGCCGCATTCCCTTCGTGTCCTCCCCCAAGGGCCGACGCGTCGAAGTCCGCTTCCCGGATCCCACCGCGAACCCCTACCTGGCATTCGCCGCGCTGCTGATGGCGGGCCTGGACGGGGTGCAGAACAAGATCCACCCGGGCGACCCCCTGGACAAGAACCTCTACGACCTGGAGCCGGAAGAGGCCGCGAAGGTGCCGCACCCGTGCGCGTCGCTGGACGAGGCGCTGGTGAGCCTCGACAAGGACCGCGACTTCCTCACGCGCGGCGGCGTCTTTACCAGCGACATGATCGACGCCTACATCGCGCTCAAGTACGAGGAGGTGCAGCGCTTCCGCATGACCACGCACCCCGTCGAATTCGACATGTACTACTCGGCCTGAGCCGCCAGCCGATCGGGGGAAGGGGCGGCCGCGACCGCCCCTTTTCGTTTTGCGGTGACCCCTTGCTTGTGGTCCGGGTCCGCCCGAACCACAAGGTATGGGGCAATTCTCGCCTAGGCCATTGATCTTGTTGACTTTTCGAACCACGACTCCCTATCCTGACCCTCCCCTGTCGCCTATGGGAGTTGGTGATGAAAGCGCTCTGGATCGGTGTCGCGATGAGTTTCGCCTCGCCGATGGTGTTCGCGCAGGCCATGATCTACAAGCATGTGGACGAGAACGGCCGCGTCACGTACACGAATCGACCCATGAAGGGCGCGATCGTGATGGATCTCGAGCCCCTCAGCACGATTCCGGGAATCGCCGGGCCCGCAGCGGTGCCGGAGAAGCCCGCGGCCAGGGCGACGGAGAGGCTTGCCGTGAAGCCGTCCGTCGCCATCGTGTCGCCCAGGCCGCTTCCAACGACCGTCGCCTCCATCGACCGGGAAACCCAGAAGAGTCGCGACGACGTTCGCCGCAGGATCCTGGAGGCGGAACTCTCGCAGGAAGAAAAATCCCTCGCGGCGTTGCGAAAGACGCTCCTCGAGGAAAGACAGAATCCGACGCTCATCGCCGCGGTGCGCGTCGCGCAGCAGGCAGCCGATCCGACCCCGGCGCAGCAGGCGCAGATGCGCGCGAACATCGAGCGCGCGTCCGGTCGGATCCGCGGCCTGCAGGCCACCGTCGCCGAGCACGAGAAGAACATCGAGGCGCTCCAGAAGGAGCTCGGCGCGCTCAAGCCCTAGCCTCGCGCAGTCTCCCCTTACGGCAAACCCCTTCTGCCGACGCGCCGGCGACATTCGCCGGCGCGTTTCCTGATTTTCCCGCCGGGAGCAGGCGCGCGTGACGACGCCCTTTCCGGGCCTCGAACTCCTCGCGACCGCGGTGCTCGTGCTCGACGCGCGCCTTTGCGTGACCTACGCCAATCCCGCCGCCGAGTCGCTCCTTGCCCACGGGAGAAAGCACCTGATCGGCACGGCCCTGGACAGGATCCTGCCGGGCAACGACCGCTTCGTCTCCCGGCTGGCCCAGGCCCTGGCGAACGACGCCGGATTCAACGAGAACGAACTCGCCCTCGAGCTTTCCGGGCAGCACGCGACGGTGCACTGCGTGGCCGTGCCCGTGGAAGAAGGCGAGGCCCGCCTGTTGATCGAATTGCGCGAACTCGACCAGCAGATCCGCATCGCGAGGGAGGCAAAGCTCCTCGAGCAGCAGCAGGCCAACCGCGAGCTGATCCGCAATCTCGCCCATGAGATCAAGAACCCCCTCGGGGGCATCCGCGGCGCGGCCCAGCTGCTCGAGCGCGAACTGCCGGAGCCCGACCTGAAGGAGTTCACCCAGGTGATCGTGAAAGAGGCCGACCGGCTCCAGTCGCTCATGAACCGGATGCTCACGCCGCACCGTCTCCCGCAGATCGAGATCCTCAACGTGCACGAGGTGATGGAGCGCGTGCGGGTGCTCCTTCTCGCCGAGTATCCGGACGGGCTTGCGATCGGCCGCGACTACGACCCGAGCCTGCCTGATCTGCCGGGCGACAAGGAGAGCCTGCTCCAGGCGATCCTCAACGTGGCGCGCAATGCCGCGCAGGCGATGGATGGCCGCGGCGAGATCAGCTTCCGCACGCGGATCGCCCGCCAGGTGACGATCGCGAAGACCCGTTACCGCCACGCGGTATCCGTGGAAATCGAGGACAACGGGCCCGGTGTCCCCGACGAGCTTGCCGGCAAGATCTTCTTTCCCCTGGTGAGCGGGCGGGACGGGGGGACGGGTCTGGGACTTTCGCTCGCGCAGAACTATGTCCACCAGCACCACGGGCTGATCGAATTCGAGACGGCCCCGGGGCGCACCTGCTTCACGATCCTCCTGCCGGTGCGCAGCCCGGAACAGGCGGGACTCGTGCGAACTTGAACAGGGAAGGCGATCAAATGAATCCCGTCTGGATCATCGACGACGACCGCTCGATACGCTGGGTCCTCGAGAAGGCGCTCTCCAGTGAGGGCATCGACCACCGCAGTTTCGCCACGGCGCGCGAAGCGCTCGATCGCCTCCCGGAGGAGGCTCCCCAGGTCGTGGTGAGCGACATCCGCATGCCGGGACTTTCCGGCCTCGAGTTCATGCAGGAGCTCAAGGAGCGCCTTCCCTCCACGCCGGTGATCGTGATGACCGCCTACTCCGACCTCGAGAGCGCTGTCGCGGCCTTCCAGGGCGGCGCCTTCGAGTACCTGCCGAAGCCCTTCGACGTCGACCATGCGGTGGAGCTGGTCCGGCGCGCGATCGAGGAGAGCCGGCGCCGGGTCGACGCGCCGCCGGCCGACGCGGTGACGCCCGAGATTCTCGGGCAGGCGCCGGCGATGCAGGAGGTCTTTCGCGCCATCGGCAGGCTTGCCCAATCCCTCGCGACCGTCCTGATCACGGGCGAATCCGGCACCGGCAAGGAACTCGTCGCGCGCGCCCTGCACCGCCACAGCCCGCGCGCGGGCAAGGCGTTCATCGCCATCAACACCGCCGCGATCCCGAAGGATCTCCTCGAGAGCGAGCTTTTCGGCCACGAGCGCGGGGCCTTCACCGGGGCCCAGGCCATGCGCCGCGGCCGGTTCGAGCAGGCCGAGGGCGGCACGCTTTTCCTGGACGAGATCGGCGACATGCCCTCGGATCTCCAGACGCGGCTCCTGCGCGTGCTCTCCGACGGGCAGTTCTACCGCGTCGGCGGTCACACCCCGATCACGGCGAGCGTTCGCGTGATCGCGGCCACCCACCAGGACCTCGATGCCCGGGTCCGCCAAGGGCTCTTTCGGGAGGACCTGTTCCATCGCCTGAACGTGATACGCCTGCGGCTGCCCAGCCTTCGCGAGCGCCGCGAGGATATCCCCGTGCTCGCCCGCCATTTCCTCCTGAAGAGCGCACGTGAACTGGGCGTCGAGAGCAAACGCCTGACCGACGAGGCGACCCGTTTCCTGTCGACGCGGGATTTCCCCGGCAACGTGCGCCAGCTGGAGAACCTCTGCCACTGGGTGACCGTCATGGCGCCCGGCCAGATCGTCGACGTGGCCGACCTTCCGCCGGAAATCCGGGGCGAGGTGCGCACGGCGGCCGACCCCGGCGAAGGCGACTGGCGCCGCGCGCTCGAGCGGGAGGTGACGGCACGGCTGGCACGGGGCGAGTCCGGCATCGCGGAAGCGCTCACGCGCGAGTTCGAGACCGCGCTCATATCACGGGCGCTCGCCCACACGGGCGGACGGCGCATCGAGGCCGCGGGCCTCCTCGGCATCGGTCGCAACACCCTCACCCGGAAGGTCCAGGAACTGCGGATCGACGCCCGGGACTAGCGTCCCGCGGGCGGCCTGGGACCGGCCCCGGTCAGCGCTTCTGGACTGCCTTGGTCTTGCCCAGGCGCAGGAATGGCCGCTCCACGACGAAATACGAGACCGCGCTCGCCACGACGACGAGGGGAGTGACCAGCAGCACTCCCCGCACGAGACCCAGCGCAGGAAGGTCCACGAGACCGGCGACCCAGATCACGATCGGAAAGTGCCACAGGTAGATGCTGTAGCTGATCGTGCCCAGGAACAGGGCGGCACGGTTCTCGAAGACGAGCCTCGCCGACGGACCCGAAGCCACGATGGCGAGGACCACGCTCGCGATGAACCCGGAAGTGATCGTGTGCCAGACGAAGAGCGACCAGTGCCCCGCCCAATAATCGTCATGGACGCGGTCCAGGAAATACATCATCGAGACGAGGCCGCCGACGCCGACGGCCAGCAACGCCGTCGAGCGCCATTGGCCCGATCGCGACGGCTCGGCCCCTGCCCTTCCGTTCGCCAGTCGCAGCCCCGCGGCCGCCGTCGCGCCAATCATGAACTGGTCCATGGTTCCCGGAATCTGGCTCGTCGCCCAGACGATCGTGTTCACCGCGCTGTCCGCGTAGGCATGGAAGACGGCGAACCGGTAGGCCCAGGCAGCCAGGATCACCGAGGCCGAGATCATCGCGAGCCGTCGCCAGGCCGCGCGCTGCGGCATGCGCTCGCCTTGCGCGAGAAATTTCACCAGCAAGGGAAGGCAGAGATAGAAGGTGAACTCGATGGGAAGCGTCCAGTAGACCCCGTTGATCGCCGAGCTCATCCTTTCGGAGAAGTTGTGGAGCATCAGCGCGTGCAGCGGCAGGTCGACCCACCAGGCCGGCATCACGCCCCCGCTCGCGATCAGGGCCACCGACAGGAGCACGACCAGTTGCGCCCAGTACGCCGGAAAAACGCGAAGGATGCGGGCGCGAAAGTAGCCGCGCATGAGCACCCCGCGGTCAGTGGCGTGCCATCGCTCGAGAAGATGAGTCGTGAGGAGAAATCCCGAGAGGACGAAGAAGAGATCGACGCCGACCCAGCCGATGGTCACCAGCGGCGTCACGTCGAGATCGAGGCCCCATCCCGAGACGGCGAGGCGTTTCGGACCGACGATCGCATTCACGTGGAAAAGCATCACCCAGAGCGCCGCGTACGCACGCAGGCCCGTCAGCCCCTCGCGATACAGCCTTGGAGATTGCGCGGAGGGCGTGTCGTTTTCGGCCACTTCCCGTATCTCCGGCTGTTCCGGTCCCGGCCGCGCGCGCCTAGCGCGCGTACCGGCTCTCGAATTCGGCGGGCGGCAGGGCGGGGCTCTCGAAGAACCCCTGGAACTCGTCGCAGCCCAGGGCCTTCAGGCTCGCGAACTGCCCGGCCGTTTCCACGCCCTCGGCGATGATCAACAGCCCGAGCGAATGCGCCATCGCGATGATGGCGCGGACGATCGCCTCGTCGTTGGCCTCCTTTCCGATGTCGCCCACGAAGGAGCTGTCGATCTTGATCGCGTCCACGGGCAGCGTCTTCAGGTAGGAGAGCGACGAGTATCCCGTTCCGAAGTCGTCGATCGACAGGCCCACGCCCAGTTCGCCCAGCCGGTTGAGGAGCGCCGCCTTCTCGTCGAGATCCTGCATGAGGATGCTCTCGGTGATCTCGAGCTCCAGCGTGGACGGCTCGATTCCCGCCGCCCGAACCGCGCCATCGACCGCGCGGAACAGCCTCTCGCCGTTCGCCAGCTGTCCCACGGACAGGTTCACCGAGATCTTCAGTTTCCTTCCGGTGGCATCCTGCCACGCGCGAGCCTGCTGGCAGGCGCGTTCCAGCACCCACTCGCCGATGGGCACGATGAGCCCGGAGTCCTCGGCGACGTCGATGAACTTCCCGGGCGCGAGCAGTCCCCGGCGCGGATGCGACCAGCGAACCAGCGCCTCCATGCCGGTAAGCGCTCCGTCTGACATGCGGACTCGCGGCTGGTAATGCAGCGCCAGCTCGTTTCTCCGCAGCGCCAGGCGAAGGTAGTTCTCGATCGAGAGCCGCTCCTGCGCGCGCAGGTTCATCTCCGCCGAGAAGAACTGGAAGTTGTTCCGGCCCTTCTCCTTGGCGAAATACATGGCGACATCCGCGTGCTTCATGAGCGTGGCGCTGTCCTTGCCGTCGGCGGGATAGAGGCTGATGCCGATCGAGCACGACGTGTTCAGGTGCTGGCTTCCGATCAGGATGGGCGCGCCCATCGAGGTGATCATCTTGTCGGCCACCTGCTGGGCCCCCTCGTCGTCGGTGCCGCGCAGGTTCTCCAGGATGACCGCGAATTCGTCTCCCCCGAGCCGGGCGACCGTGTCCGAAGCCCTGGTGCAGGCCATGAGCCGCGCCGCGACGCGCTTGAGCAGCTCGTCGCCCACGTCGTGCCCGAGGGAGTCATTGATCGTCTTGAAACGGTCGAGGTCGATGAACATGAACGCGAAGCCGGTCCGGTGGCGCGCGGCATTCACGATGCCCTGCTCCAGGCGGTCGTGCAGCAGGACCCGGTTGGGAAGACCGGTGAGCGGGTCGCGCGTGGCGAGATACTCCGCGCGCTCCTCGGCCTCCTTGCGCTTGGTCACGTTGGTCGAGGTGCCGGTCATCCGAAGCGCGCGCCCTGCTTCGTCACGTTGCGTGACCTTGCCGCGAGAATGGACCCAGATCCAGTGGCCGGCCGAGTGCCGGACGCGGTACTCGCATTCGAACTCCTCGCTCACGCCCCGCACCGCGTTGGCGACGGCCGCCTCGTACAGGTTCGTGTCCTCGGGATGGTTCCATCCCCGCACGTCCTCCCAGGCAACCGTCGATTCCCGCCGCCGCTCGCCCACGAGCGCCGCCCAGCCCTCGTTGAAGTAGACGCGGTTCGACCGCAGGTCCCAGTCCCACAGGGCGAGCGAGGATCCCGTGAGGGCCAGATCGAGCCGTTCCTTGGCCCGGAGCGTCTGCTCCTCCGCGCGCTTTCGCTCGGTGATGTCGCGGCCGAAACCCATCACGTAGGTCTCCCCCGACACGCGCAGGGGCCTGCCGTTGAACACGTAGGGTCGGCCCGCGCCGGACTTGTCGACCATCTGGGCCTCGATGGTGACCTCGCGACCGTGGTCGAGAATCTCGCGAATGGCCGCCTCGACCGAGGCGCGGTCCGCCGGCGCGATCAGCTCGAGGGGTCGCATGGCCGCGATCTCGAGGGTGGTGTAGCCGGTCACGCCCAGCATGCGGGCGTTCCAGCGCAGGATCTCGCCATCGCTCGAAATGAGGAAGAACGCGCCGGGCAGGTTCTGGATCACGGCATCGGAGAACTCCCGCTCGCGCGCGAGCAGCTCCTCGACTTCCTCGACCCGCTCGCCCGCCGCCACCGCGTCCTCGACCGGGCCCGCCGATCGCCTCGACTCGAGCCGGGCGACCGCGAGCGTGGCAAGGTTTTCCAGCGCCGTGCGGGCGGCGGGATCGAGCCGGCGCGGCACGCGATCGGCGACGACGAGCGCCCCCACGGCATGGCCCTCCGGCGTGACCAGCGGAATCGCGCACAGGAAGCGCACGCGCGGCTCGCCGGCGACGAGCGG
>DAORTX010000054.1:0-13128 GCA_035432885.1 Usitatibacteraceae bacterium | reverse complement strand
TCAGGTGGCGCAGCACGGCGTCGTTGAACTTGAACGCGTGCTCGAGCTCGGCGAGGGTCTCGTTGCCGACCTCGATATTCATCAGCACGTAGTGCGCCTTGAATATCTTCTCGATCGGGTAGGCGAGCTGCCGCCGGCCCCAGTCCTCGATGCGGTGCACCTTGCCGTTGCCGGTGGCGATCGTCGCCCGGTAACGCTCGATCATGGCGGGCACCTGCTCGCTCTGATCGGGATGCACGATGAATACGATCTCGTAATGGCGCATGGTTTCTCCTTGTGGGTTAAGCCCCCCGGCATGCGCATGCGGTGGGGCAAGGGGTGAGTCGCGGTCCCCGACAGCCTTGAAACTGCTACGGGGAGCCCGCGATTATAGTCGAAAACCCGAGGAAAAACAAAGCCCGATTCGCCGTTGGCGCCGGGGCTCGCGAACCGGGGCCCGGCGCCGGCCGCGTCATTCGCCGTCGCGGGGCCTGCCGTACCGGTGCTGGTACGGCAGGCGGGGCGGCGGCTCGGGAGGGTCCTCGGGCAGGCTTCGCCACCAGAGCGCCAGCCCTGCGCCGACGGCGGCCCACGCGGCGATCTCCCAGTCGTCGAGGAAAGGCCACACGAAGACGGTCGCGAGCACCCAGAGCCGGAATGCAAGCGAGACCTGCGCCTTCTTCACCTTCATCGGCTCACCTTGTAGTAGTCGCAGTACCAGTCCACGAAGCGGCGCACCCCTTCCTCCACCGGCGTGGCGGGCTTGAAGCCCACGGCGGCGGCGAGAAGCGAGGTGTCTGCCTGGGTGGCCTGGACGTCGCCTGCCTGCATGGGCAGCAGGTCGAGCGTCGCCTTCCGGCCGAGCACCGACTCGATCGCGCGGATGTAGCTCATCAGCTCCACCCGCTGGTTGTTGCCGATGTTGAAGATCCGCCACGGCGCCCGGCTGGTGGCGGGCGACGGCGCCTCGCTGTTCCAGGAGGGATCGCTCGCGGCCGGCTGGTCGATCACCCGCGCGACGCCCTCGACGATGTCGTCGATGTAGGTGAAGTCGCGGACCATGTGGCCCTCGTTGAAGACGGGGATCGCCTCGCCCGCGAGGATGCCGCGGGTGAAGAGAAAGAGCGCCATGTCCGGGCGTCCCCACGGGCCGTACACGGTGAAGAAGCGAAGCCCCGTGGCGCGTACGCCGAAGAGGTGCGAGTAGGAGTGGGCCATCAGCTCGTTGGCGCGCTTGGTGGCCGCGTAGAGCGACACCGGGTGGTCCACGGAATCGGTCTCCCGGAACGGCAGGCGCGTGTTGCCCCCGTAGACCGAGGACGACGAGGCGAACACGAGGTGGGCCCCGCCGTGTCGCGCGCCTTCGAGGATGTTGAGGAAACCGGTGACGTTCGCGTCGATGTAGTCGTGCGGATGCAGCAGCGAGTGGCGCACGCCCGCCTGGGCGGCCAGGTTCACCACGCAGTCGAATTTCCCGCCCGCGAAGATCGCCTGCATCGCGGCGCGGTCGGCGATGTCGGCCCGAACGAACGCGAAACCGGGCGTGGCCGCAAGCTGCGCGAGCCTCGCTTCCTTGAGGGTAACGTCGTAGTAGGCGTTGAGGTTGTCCACGCCCGTGACGCTGTCGCCCCGGGAAAGCAGCCGGCGCGCGAGGTGGAACCCGATGAAGCCGGCCGCGCCGGTGAGGAGGACGTGCATGGGCGCGATTCTAGCGGCTGGGGCTGACGTTGGGGATTACTCCTTCCGGCGCCAACTACCGTACGGGGCACCGAACCAGGTACGGGTGCGGGACCGGGCCGGCGTCATGAGCGCCGCCGATCCATGAAAAGGACATGCCGCGCATCGGCGGATCGCGCCCGATCCACCGGGCGCGATCCGCGGTGGAAACGGAAAACGCGGCGACCAGTCCCGGCAGGGCGAGTCCGGTCAGCCCGGTTTCCGAGGCGCCCTGGATGAAATCCTCGTGTGCGGAGTCGAAATGCAACCTGGGGTCGGGTTCGGGAACCTGACCCCATCGTCACCAAGCTAGCGGCCGTAGTTGTCGTCATAGCGGCGGATGTCGTCCTCGCCGACATAGTCGCCCACCTGCACCTCGATGAGGTGCAGCGGCTCGGCACCGCGGTTTTCCAGCCGATGCTTCGCCCCGATAGGTACGTAGGTGCTCTGGTTGCGAATCAGCGTCGCGACTTCGCCGTCGCGGGTGACGGTGGCTTCACCGGCGATCACGACCCAGTGCTCCGATCGCCTCTCGTGGCTCTGCAGGCTCAGGCGAGCGCCCGGACTCACTTCGATGCGCTTGATCTTGAAACCGGGACCGTCCTCGAGAACGGTGTAGGAACCCCACGGTCGCCGAACCGTCCGGTGGACGAGATGTTCCTGGGCACTGCGCTTGGCGAGCGCGTCCACGACCTTGCGCACGTCCTGGGAGGCGCCGCGCCCGGCCACCAGCACCGCGTCGTCGGTCTCGATCACGCTCACACCCTCCACGCCCACCGCCGCCACCAGCCGCTTGCCGCCGCGGATCAGCGTGTCCTTGCAGTCGAACGCGAGGACGTTTCCCTGGATACTGTTGCCCGCTTCGTCCTTGGGCGCGATGTCGTGGACGGCGTCCCAGCTTCCGACGTCCGACCAGCCGATCTTCGCGGGGACGAGGAAGAGATTGCCGGCCTTCTCCAGCACGCCGTGGTCGATGGAGATGCCCTGGCATTTCGGGAAGTGGTCGCGCACGGCCTTCTGCCAGTCGCCGCCCTGCTTTGCGTCGGCGCGGATGCCCGCCATGGTCTTCGCGAGTTCCGGAAGCGCCCACGCCACCGCTTCCATGATCGCGCTCGCCTTCCAGACGAACATGCCGGAATTCCAGTACCAGCCGCCTTCCTTCAGGAATGCGGAGGCGATGGCGGCATCGGGCTTTTCCTTGAAGCGTTCCACTTTCGGCAGCGCCTGGCCGCTGGTGCCGGCCTTGATGTAGCCGAAGCCGGTCTCCGGCCCCGTGGGCGTGATGCCGAAGGTGACGAGCTTTCCCTCCCGCGCCGCTTCGACGGCGGCATGAAGGCAGGCGTGGAAGGCGGGCACGTCGCGGATCACGTGGTCGGCGGGGAGGATCACCATGACCGGGTCTTCGCCGGCGGCCAGGAAATGCGTGGCAGCGAGCGCGATGGCGGGGGCGGTGTTGCGTGCAACGGGCTCGAGGAGCTTCTGGTAGGGGGCAAGGGGCTGGAACGCTTCTCCCTTGGCGCTTTCCTCGCTCGTCACGATGAGGACGCTGCCTCTCGGGATCACCGGATCGAGGCGCGCGACCGTGGCTTCCAGCAGGCTCAGTTCCCCGTCGAGGCAGAGGAACTGCTTGGGCATCTGCTGGCGCGACATCGGCCACAGGCGGGTGCCAGATCCCCCGGCTAGGATGACTGCGTGCAGGTCGCTCATTCTGGGTCCGTAGTGTAGCAGCGAGGCCTTGTGGGGTCCCTTGTGGGGACGTGTCCGCGGACACGTCCCCACAACCTGTCCACGGAATTCCGGAGGCAGCGCGTGAATGGGAAATGCCACGAACTGCCCGCCTCGACATCCCCGGCCTGCCGCGCCACCTCGGCGTGCGGGCGATCAACGGCATGGCGTGCTTCACCAGCGACCTGGATCGAAATGTCTTCATGAAATACCTGCGGGAAGCGCTGGTCGGCGCCGATTGTCACCTGCACGCCTTCGTGCTGATGTCGAACCACGTCCACCTTCTCGCCACGGGCCACCGCAAGGGCGCAGTTTCCGAACTGATGCATTCCGTCGGCATGCGCTATGCCCGCTACTTCAACCGGTACTCCGACCGGACCGGGCCGCTGTTCGAAGGCCGCTACTGGTCCAGCATCATCGAGTCAAAACGCTACCTCCTCGAGGCGATGCGCTATATCGAGTTGAATCCCGTTCGGGCGGGCATTGTCGAGGGGCCCGGGCGCTACTCCTGGTCGAGCTACGCGCACAACACAGCGAGGGACCGGCGCGAGGAACTGACTTTTCACGCGGAGTACCTGGGGCTCGGCGCGACGCCGGCGGAGCGTGGCCGAGCCTGGGCCGACTTGGTCGCCCAGGGGATCGGCCCGGACGAACTCGAGCGAATCCGCAACCGGTTCATCCGCAACCGTCCGCTGGGCTCTGGAGGCTTCGAAAAACGATTTGGGGACGTGTCCGCGGACACGTCCCCAAATTCGGCTATTTTTTCGCGAAGTCGCCCGCCTTCACGACCGTGACCCTGGCCGGGTCGAGGTGCTTTCTCAAGGCCGCGTTCACCTCCGCCACGGTGAGCGATTCGATCCGGTCCTCGAAGGTCTTGCTGAAGGCGAAAGTGCGGTCGTTGTGCAGGTAGAAGGTCCACCCGCCGGCGAGCGTGCCGTCCTGCGCCCGGGCCTGCACGCGCTGCTGGATGGCGCCCGACCTGGCGCTCGCGAGTTCCGCCTCGGTGAAGCCGTCCTTCAGCGCGCGGGCGAGTTCCTCCCGGAATGCCGACTCGACCTTCGCGATGTTCTGCGGCGCGGCGATCGCGTAGGCGCTCCACGACGCGGCACGGTCGACCGCCGGCACGTTCAATCCCGAACCCGCTGCGTAGGAAAGCCCCTCCTTCTGCCGCAGCCGGTCCGAGAGGCGCGAATCGAATCCCGCCCCGCCGCCGAGCATGTAGTTGGCGAGAAAGAGCGCGGGATAATCGAGGTCGGTATCCGTCATGTCGACGTTCTGGCGCGCAAGGAAGATGGCGTTTTCCTTGTCGGGCGTCTCGATGGCGAGGCTGGCGGCGGCAACGTCGCCGTTCGTCATGGGCACGTGCGCGTAAGGCTTCTGCGCCCGCCAGTCCTCGAAGAGCGCCTTCACCAGCGCGCCCGCGATGGCCTCGTCGAAATCGCCGACGATCGCGACCTCGGCGTTGCCGGCGCCGTAGAACTCGCGGTGGAAGCGCCGCACGTCCTCCAGCTTCGCGGCCTTCACGTCGGCGAGCGACTCCTCGAGCGTCGGCCGGTAGCGCCAGTCGCCCTTCGGGTAGGCGTTGAAGTGCCGGGAAAGCGCTTCCGAGGCGCGAGCGTTCGGCTCCGCAAGCTGGGCCTGGATCGAGGTGAGCATCTGGTTTCTCAGCTGCTCGAATTCGCTCTCCGGCAAGGACGGCTCCTTCAGCACGTGGGCGGCGAGTTTCAGCGCCTCCTCGAGGTGGGCCCGCGTGGTCTGGAAGCTCCCGCCCGTCCCGCCCAGGCTGCCGGAGATCTTCAGGCGCTCGATCTCGTCGGCCAGTTGCGCTCGCGTGAATTTCGTCGTGCCCCGGGTGAGCATCTGCCCGGCCAGCTGCGCGGCGGTCTTCTGCCCGAAGAGGCTCTTCTCGTCGCCCAGGTTGAGGGCGATGGAGACGTTCACCGTCTCGCCGCGGTTCTTCTTCGGCAGCAGCGCCACCTTGAGACCGCCGAACGACAGGCGCCTGGTTCGCGCGTCGATGTTCGCCTGGCCGGGATCGAAGGCCTCGGCCGCGCTCGTGGCCGCCTTGCCCTTGAAGTCCTTCATCACCTCGGCCACCGCAGGCGCGGCCGGAATCTCGGCGCGGCGCGGCTCGTCCTCGGGCAGGTAGAGTCCCACGGTGCGGTTGTCGCGGCGGTAGTACGCGCCGGCGGCCTTCGCGATCGCGGCGGCGTCCACCTTGGCCAGGTCGTCGCGGGAGAGGAAGAAAAGCCGCCAATCGCCCAGGGCGATGTACTCGGAGAGCTGCACGCCGATGGATTCGTGGTTGGCGAGCGATTTCTCGAATTCGTTGCCGAAGTTCAGCCGGGCGCGGGAGACTTCCTCGTCCGTCGCGGGGGAGGCGCCGAAGCCCTCCACGATGCGGATCAGTTCGTCGCGCACCGGTTCCAGGGGATCGCCCTTCTTCACCGTCGCGCCGAAGATGTGCAGGCCGGGATGCACGCCCGTCAACGGGAACCCGAAGACCTGGGCGGCCTTGCCCGACTCCACGAGCGCCTTGTGCAGGCGCCCCGTGGGGGTGTCGGCAAGGACGAAATTGGCGAACGAGATGCCGTCGCTGTCCGCGTGCAGGCCGGAGGGGATCTTGTAGGCCACGGCCGCGATCTGGAGATCACCCTTGCGGCGGATGCGGAATTCGCGCTCCCCGTCCTGCGTGGGTTCAACGGTCCAGAATTCCGGGAGCGTTCGCGCGGGCTTCGCGATCTTGCCGAAGGCACCGGCCACAAGATCGAGCGCCTTCGCCTCGTCGAACTTGCCGGCGACCAGCAGGACGGCGTTGTCGGGCTGGTAATACCTCCGGTAGAACGCCTGGAGGTTGGCTTCCTTCACGTTCTCGATGTCGCTGCGGTTGCCGATGGTCGATCGCCCGTAGCTGTGCCAGTCGTAGGCCACGCTCTGCAGGCGCTTCAGGAGCACGCTGAAGGGGGAGTTCTCGCCCATCTCGTACTCGTTTCGCACCACCGTCATTTCCGTGTCGAGGTCGGACTTGCGGATGAAGGAATTGACCATGCGGTCGGCCTCCATCTCGATCGCCCACTTGAGGTTGTCGTCGCCCGCCTGGAGGAGCTCGTAGTAGTTGGTGCGGTCCAGCCACGTGGTGCCGTTGGACCGGGCGCCGCGCTGGTTGAACTGCCGGTCGAGGTCGGGGTTCTTCGGCGTGCCCTTGAAGACCAGGTGCTCGAGCAGGTGCGCCATGCCCGTCTCGCCGTAGTTCTCGTGGCGGCTGCCGACCCGGTACGTGATGTTCACGGTGATCGTCGGCTTGGACAGGTCCGGGAAGAGCAGCACCTTCAGGCCGTTGTCCAGCCGGTACTCCGTGATCCCCTCCACCGAGGTCACCCGCGCGACGCCCTTGGGCAGGGCTGCCTCCGAAAGCGCAGGCACGGCGATGAACGCAAGACACAGCGCGGCCAGGCGAATCAAACGCATCGATCACTCCTCATTATCTCGTACCAGGTACGGTACCTGGTACCGTACCTGGCACCGGGGTTTCCGGGTCAATTGCCCCTGCGGCGGCGGGCTTCGAAGAGGCAGACACCGCTCGCCACGGAAACGTTCAGGCTTTCCACGGTGCCCATCATCGGAATGCTCACCAGGTGGTCGCACGAGTCGCGGGTGAGCCGCCTCAGGCCCTCGCCCTCCGCGCCCAGGACGATGCCCAGGGCGCCGTCGAGCTTCGCCTGCCACAGCGTCTGCGGGGCATCGTCGGCCGTGCCGACCATCCAGATGCCGCGTTCCTTCAGGTCGCGCATGGTGCGGGCAAGATTGGTGACGACGATATAGGGCACGGTCTCGGCCGCCCCCGAGGCGACCTTGATCGCCGCCGTGGTGAGGCCGCAGCTGCGGTCCTTCGGCGCGATCACGGCATGGGCCCCCGCCCCGTCGGCCACGCGAAGGCAGGCGCCGAGATTGTGCGGATCCTGGACGCCGTCGAGCAGCAGCAGGAACGCGGGCTCGTCCAGCGTCTCCAGGACGTCCTCGATGAACTGGGGCATGTGCATCTCGTCCGCCATCGCCACCACGCCCTGGTGACGGGCGCCGCCGGCCATGCCGTCCAGGCGCTTGGCGTCCACCGCCATCAGGCGCACCCCCAGCTTGTCGGCGATCGCCTTCAGTTCCTTCATGCGCGCGTCCGATCGCTGCGCATCGACGTAGATCTCGCGCACCGAATCCGCCTTCTGCTTGAGGCGCCCCTTCACCGCATGAAATCCCGCCAGCGTCTTCATCGTCATCCTCGTGGGCATCGGGCCGGCCCCGCGATCCCGGCCGCCTTCGCCGATCGGCTACTTCCGGGATTTCCGCGGCTTCTTGCCGTCGGAGAGCCGCGTATCGAGCTTCGCGTGCTTCTTGTCCTGGTCGCGGGGCCGCTTCGCGACCGCCACGGGGACGGCGTGGGGCAACTCGCCCTCGACGGCGGGCGCGCCGCCGGCGGCATTCACCAGCACGAAGTCGATCTTGGTCGTCTCGATGTCGACCCGCACCACCCGCACCTTCACGCGCGCGCCCAGCTGGTAGCGAACGCCCGTGCGCTCGCCGCGCAGCAGGTGGCGCTGCTGGTCGTACTGGTAGTAGTCCGCCCCGAGATCGGAGATGTGCACGAGTCCGTCGATGAAGAGCTCGTCCAGGGTGACGAAGAGCCCGAAGCCCGTCACGCCGCTCACCGTGCCCTCGAACTCGTCGCCCACGTGATCCTGCATGAAGTAGCACTTGAGCCAGTTCTCGACGTCGCGCGTGGCGTCGTCGGCGCGGCGCTCGGTCTCGGAGCAGTGCACGCCGAGCGCGTTCCAGTCGCCCGCGTCGTGGCTCGCGCCGCCCAGCACGGCCTTGATGGCGCGGTGCACGACGAGATCCGGATAGCGCCGGATCGGCGAGGTGAAGTGCGTGTAGCCCTCGTAGGCCAGGCCGAAGTGCCCGACGTTCGCCGGGCTGTAGACCGCCTGCCGGAGCGAGCGAAGCATCACGGTCTGCAGGAGCCCCGCGTAGGGCTTGTCCTTGATCCGTCCCAGGAGCTGGGCGTAGTCCTTCGCGTGGGGCAGGTCGCCGCCGGAGAGCGTGAGGCCGAAGTCCTTCAGCATCGAGCGCAGCGCCTCGAGCTTCTCCGGCGTGGGTCCCTCGTGGACGCGGTAGAGCGAGGGCTGGTTGTTCTGCAGCAGGAAATCGGAGGCGCACACGTTCGCCGCGAGCATGCACTCCTCGATCAGGCGGTGGGCGTCGTTGCGCTCGACGCGGACGATGCGCTCGATCTTGCCGTGCTCGTCGAAGATCATCTGCGTCTCGACGGAGTCGAAGTCGATGGCGCCGCGCTTGGCCCGGGCGCCCAGCAGCGCCTTGAACGCGGCGTTGAGGTTCTCCAGGGAAGGCACGAGCGCCTTCGCGACCGGCGGGTCTGCCTTGCCGCCCGCGAGCGTCGCCGCCACCCGCGTGTAGGTGAGGCGCGCATGGGAGTGGATGACGGCCGCGTAGAACGCGTAGTGGCGCACCGCGCCGGCAGGCGAGACTTCCATCTCGCACACCATCGTGAGCCGGTCCACCTCGGGCTTGAGCGAGCACAGCTCGTTCGAGAGCGCCTCGGGGAGCATCGGGATCACGCGGCGCGGGAAGTAGACGGAATTGCCGCGCTCGCGCGAATCGCGATCCAGCGCGTCGCCGGGGCGCACGTAGTGGCTCACGTCGGCGATGGCGACCCAGAGCCGGAACCCCTTGGCGAGCGGCACGCAGCACACGGCGTCGTCGAAGTCCCTCGCCGTCTCCCCGTCGATGGTGACGAAAGGCAGGTCGCGCAGGTCCTTCCTGCCCTTGAGATCCTTCGCGAGCACCTTGTCGCCGTACTTCGCCGCCTGCTTCTCGGATTCACCCGAGAATTCCGTCGGCAGGTCGTGCTTGCGCAGCGCGATCTCGATCTCCATCCCCGGGTCGGCGTAGTTGCCGAGGATCTCCACCACGCGCGCGATCGGTTCGGCGTGGGGCGAGGGCTGCTGGACG
Source organism: Usitatibacteraceae bacterium (assembly GCA_035432885.1). Classification (GTDB taxonomy): domain Bacteria; phylum Pseudomonadota; class Gammaproteobacteria; order Burkholderiales; family Usitatibacteraceae; genus FEB-7. The sequence goes on along the minus strand of DAORTX010000054.1, from coordinate 3,687 downwards.
ATCTCGGCTTCCACGACCTGGCCGTGCTTCGCCCCTTTCGCGCCGTCGGGCGGCACGAGGAAGTCCTGGGCGATCCGCTTGTCCTCGGCGACGATGAACATCACGCCCTGCTCGACGAACAGGCGCCCGACCACCTTGCGGTGGGAGCGCATGAGCACCTCGACGATGGAGCCTTCGCGCCGGCCGCGGCGATCCAGGCCGGTCACGCGCGCGAGCACCGTGTCGCCGTGGAGCGCCTTGTGCATCTGCTTGGGTCCGAGGAAGAGATCCTCGCTGCCGTCCTCGGGCTTCAGGAACCCGAAGCCGTCCGGGTGGCCCATGACGCGGCCCTTCACGAGCCCCGCCTTGTCGGCGACGAGAATCGCGCCGCGGCGATTTCGCATCACCTGGCCTTCGCGCTCCATGGCCGACAGGCGCCGGGCGAAGCCTTCGCGCTCGTGGGTCTCGATGCCGAGGAGGGAGGCGAGAGCGTCCTCGGACAAGGGCACGCCCTCCCGGTCGAGCACCTCGAGGATCATCTCGCGGCTGGGCAGGGGGCTTTCGTACTTGGCGGCTTCGCGTGCCCGATGCGGGTCCGCGTGACGCAGGGTCTTGGTTTTACTGGACAAAAAAGGGTCTTCCTTCTAAAATTGCGGGCTTGGCTGACGTGATGTTCAAGTCTTGCCATGCCCAGATGGCGGAATTGGTAGACGCACCAGTTTCAGGTACTGGCGGGTAACACCGTGGAGGTTCGAGTCCTCTTCTGGGCACCAGCGATTATGGGGTCAGGTCCGAAAGCCTGGCCCCATTTCATTGGAACCGCGCACCGGCCCTCGTCTGCAACGGGCCCGGGTTCGCGGATTCGATTCCATCTCCACCCCGGCGCGACCGCTAGCCGAAGGGGTGCTGCAGGACGATGGTTTCCTCGCGGTCGGGTCCCGTGGAGATGAGCACGACCGGCGCGCCGGCCAGGGCCTCGAGCCGCTTCAGGTAGGTGCGCGCATTGGCGGGAAGCGCCTCGAGCGACTTCGCGCCCACCGTGCTTTCCTTCCAGCCGGGAAAATCCTCGTACACCGGCTCGCAGATGGCCAGGGCTTCCGCGCCCACGGGCAGGATGTCGCGCATCTGGCCGCGCACCTTGTAGCCCACCGCGAGGCGAATCGTGTCCAGGCCGTCGAGCACGTCCAGCTTGGTGATGCAAAGACCGGAGAGCCCGTTCAGCTGCACGGCCCGCTTGAGCGCCGCCGCATCGAACCAGCCGCAGCGCCGCGGCCGCCCCGTCACGGAACCGAATTCGTTTCCGCGCACGCGCAGGTGCTCGCCCGTCTCGTCGTCGAGTTCCGTGGGGAACGGTCCGCCGCCCACCCGGGTCGCATAGGCCTTCGCCACGCCCAGGATGTAGTGCAGCTGCTGCGGGCCGACGCCGGCGCCGGCGCTGGCCTGCCCGGCGAGGCAGTTGGACGACGTGACGAAGGGATAGGTGCCGTGGTCGATGTCGAGCAGCGCTGCCTGCGCGCCCTCGAAGAGGATCGACTTGCCTCCGGCGATGATCGCGTTCAGTTCCGCGGAGACGTCGGCCACCATGGGCCGGAGCTCCTCGCCCAGCGCGAGCGTGTCCTCCAGCGTCTTCTGGAAATCCACCACCTCGGCCTTGAAGTAGTGCTTCAGCACGAAGTTGTGGTAGTCGAGCACCTCGCCCAGCTTGGCGGCGAAGCGCTCCCTCGCGTAGAGGTCCTGCACGCGGATGGCGCGGCGGGCCACCTTGTCCTCGTAGGCCGGGCCGATGCCGCGTCCCGTGGTGCCGATCTTCGCCTCGCCCTTCGCGCGCTCGCGGGCGGCATCGAGCGCCACGTGGTGCGGCAGGATGAGCGGACAGGCCTCCGAAAGGCGAAGCCTCGCGCGCACGTCGACGCCGGCCGCCTCCAGCTCGCCGATCTCCTTCAGGATCGCCTCGGGCGAGACCACCACGCCGTTGCCGATGAAGCACTTCACGCCGGGATGCATGATGCCCGAGGGAATGAGCCGCACGATCGTCTTCTTGCCGCCGATCACCAGCGTGTGGCCGGCGTTGTGCCCGCCCTGGAAGCGCACCACCGCCGCGCAGTGGTCCGTGAGCCAGTCGACGATCTTGCCCTTGCCCTCGTCGCCCCATTGCGTGCCGATCACCACGACGTTCTTTGCCATTTCACTCGCCTTTAAGGGCGACGACCGACCAGCGGCCGTCCTTGGATTCCAGGATTCGGTTGCAGCCCAGCTCGGCGCGGGACGCGGCGTGGCCGGGAAGGTCGGCGATCACGATCTCGCCGGCCGCGCGCAGCCGCGCGACTTCCTCGTCGAGCGCCCGGTCCTCGACGCAGGGCGCGAGGATCGCCTCGGGCCGCGGCGTGGCGCCCGCGAGGGAGGCGATGCGGCGAAGGTCCATCGTGAAGCCGGTGGCGGGCCGCGCGCGCCCGAAGGAGCGCCCGACCTCGTCGTAGCGACCGCCGCGCGCGAGCGCGTCGGGGGAAGCGGGGGCGAACGCCGCGAAGACGACGCCGCTTTCGTAATTGAAGCCGCCGAGTTCCGCCAGGTCGAAGCTCACCTCCAGGCCGGGCGCGGCCACTTCCCTCGCCAGGCGCGCGAGCTCATCCAGCGCGGCGCCGATGGCGGGGTTCTTCGGCAACGCCTTGCGGGCCTCGTCCAGCACCGCCGCGCCGCCGTTCAGGCGCGTGAGGCGCGCGATCGCCTCCGCCCGCTCCTCGCCCAGCGCGGCGCCCATGGCCAGCACCGCCGGCGCGTCCTTCTGCTGCACGGCGTGAAAGAGCGACTCCGCCTCTTCCGCGCCCAGCGCGGCGCCTTCGGCGAGCGCGCGATAGATGCGCGGATGGCCGATGTCCAGGTGGAGCCTTTCCAGGCCCGCCGCGGAAAGCGCGCGTGACATGAGCCGCAGCACCTCGAGATCGGCCTCCAGGCCGGCGTGGCCATAGAGTTCGGCGCCGATCTGGATGGGCTCGCGCGTCGTGGTCATGCCCGCGGGAACCGTGTGCAGCACGCTGCCGCAGTAGGCGAGCCGCGCCACGCCCTCGCGGTTCAGGAGATGCGCGTCGATGCGCGCGACCTGCGGGGTGTGGTCGGCGCGAACGCCCAACTGGCGGCCCGAGAGCCGGTCCGCGAGCCGGAACGTGGCGAGGTCCAGGTCGCGTCCGGTGCCGGAAAGGAGCGACTCCGTGTACTCGAGCAGCGGTGGCTGCACGATCTCGTAGCCGTGCACGCAGAACAGGTCGAGCAGCGCGCGCCTGAGCCGCTCCACCGTCCTCGCCTCGGCCGGCAGGATGTCCTCGATGTGCTCGGGAAGGAGCCAGCGCCTCATGCCGCGAAGGCCAGGAGTGCCAGGCCCACCGTCATCGACACCAGCCCCGCGAAGCGGATCTGCCCGTCCCTCATCTCGATCAGGCTCCGGAAGGTCTCGCGCCAGAGCTTCGGCGCCACGAACGGCAGGATGCCCTCGATCAGGAGCATGAGCGCGAAACCCGCGAACAGGACTTCGGTCGCCACCCGGGGGACCTACTTGCCGCGACCCGGGTTCTTCAGGTACTTGAAGAAATCCGAATTCGGCTCGAGCACCATCACGTCGCCCTTGTTGCGGAGCGCCGCCTTGTAGGCCTCGAGGCTGCGGTAGAAGCTGTAGAACTCGGCGTTGCGGCCGTAGGCTTCCGCGTAGATGCGCGA
>DAORTX010000053.1:0-13164 GCA_035432885.1 Usitatibacteraceae bacterium | reverse complement strand
GTGACCACGACGCCGATTCCCGCGTCGATCGCGGCCACCGCCAGTTCGTGCGACGGCAGGAGCCCGCCCATCGCCATGGGCTTCAACACCAGCATATCCGCGCCGCGTTCCCGGATCACGCGCCAGCCGTCCTCGAGCGTGTGCACGTCGGCGGCCACGGGCACGTTGCACTGCCGGCACACCGCGCGCAGGTCGCCCGCCACGGGGTCCTCGACGTACTCGATGTCGCAGTGCTCGACGGCGCGCAGGACGCGAAGCGCCGTCTCCTCGTCCCACGAGGCGTTGGCGTCGAGACGGATCGCCACGCCCTCGCCGACGCGTTCCCGCACGGCGCGCACGCGCGCGATGTCCACATCCGGCGGTGCGGCGGCGACCTTGAGCTTCACCGTCCGGAACCCCTGCTCCACCGCCTTCGCGGCCTCCGCGGCGAGCGCATCGGCCTCCGACGCGACGAGAAGCGCGTTCACCGCCACCTGCCGGCGCGGCGCGTCGGCGAGGAGATAGGCGAGCGGACGCCCGAAGCGCTGCGCCCGCAGATCGAGGTCGGCGAGATCGAAAGCCGCGTCGCGGTACGGGCCCCGCTCCAACGCGGCCTCGAGCGCGCCGGGCGCATCGAGCGGTTCCCGTGGCGCGACTTCCCCGAAGCCCACCAGTCCCGCGTCGTCCTCGAGCCGAAGCCAGGCGCCGTGCCGCACGGCCCACGCGCGCTCGGCCGTGACGATCGGCTCGCGGAAGGCGATGGCGTAGGCGATGAACTCGTGTCGCATGCTCGAGGCCCGCGGACCGGAATCAGGGCACCCGCTTGAACTTGCCGAAGTCGGGGCGGCGCTTCTCGACGTAGGCGTTGCGGCCTTCCTGCGCCTCCTCGCTCATGTAGTAGAGGAGCGTCGCATTGCCGGCGAGTTCCTGGATGCCCGCCTCGCCGTCGTAGTGCGCGTTGAAGGCGCTCTTCAGGCACCGGAGCGCGAGCGGGCTGTGCGCAAGGATCTCGCGGCACATCGCGACGGTTTCCTTCTCCAGGTCCTCGAGCGGCACGACCGCGTTCACCAACCCCATCTCGAGCGCCTGCTTCGCGTCGTACTGTCGGCACGTGAACCAGATTTCCTTCGCTTTCTTCGGTCCCACGAGGTCGGCGAGGATGGAAGCGCCGAAGCCGCCGTCGAAGCTGCCCACGCGCGGGCCCGTTTGCCCGAAGCGCGCGTTGTCCGCGGCGATGGTGAGGTCGCAAACGACGTGCAGCACGTGGCCGCCGCCGATGGCGTAGCCCGCGACCATCGCGATGACGGGCTTCGGGCACGAGCGGATCTGCTTCTGGAGGTCGAGCACGTTCAGGCGCGGCACGCCGTCGAGGCCCACGTAGCCCTTGTCGCCTCGGATCCGCTGGTCGCCGCCGGAGCAGAACGCGAGATCGCCCGCGCCGGTGATCACGATCACGCCGATGGCCGGGTCCTCGTGCGCGTCCTTGAAGGCGCGCGCGAGCTCGTTCAGCGTGGTCGGGCGGAAGGCGTTCCGCACCTCGGGGCGGTTGATCGTGAGCCTGGCGATCCCCTCCGCCTTGTCGTAGAGGATGTCCTTGAACTTCCCGGCGGACTTCCAGGCGACGGCCTTGGCTTTCTTCATCGGTCGATGCTCCCCTTCAGGAATTCCTCGAGTGCCGCGGCGCAGGCCGCTGCGCGCTCGATGGGCACGGCGTGCCCGGCGCCGGCAACGAGGCGGACGACCGCGCCGGGAATCCGGCCGGCCATGTCGCGCGCGATGCCGGAGAACTTCTCGTCGCGCTCGCCGGCCATCACGAGCACCGGCATGGATAGGCCCGCGAGCGCGTCATGGACGGGCGGCTGGAACCCCGTGCCGAAAGCGCGCAAGGCGGCGGCGAGCCGCGCCGGGTCCTGGCCCAGCCGCTGGCTACGCATCGCCTCGCGAAGCGCCGGCGCCATCGCGACCTGGGTGGCGAAGAGCGGATTGGCCTCCCACTGCCGGCAGAAGGCCTCGATGCCGTCGCGTTCGAGGGTGGCGGCAAGGTCGAGATCGGCCCGGGCGCGCGTGGCGCGCTCGCCCTCGTTCGCGATGCCGGGCGAGGCGCCGACGAGCGCCAGCGCCGCGACGCGATCCGGGTGCCGCAAGGCGAGCGACAGCGCCAGCCGGCCGCCCAGGGAGTAGCCGGCGAGCGCGAAGCGATCGACGCCGAGCCCGCCGAGCAACGAGACCAGCGCGTCGGCCGCGCGCTCGAGCCGCCACGATGGCGCCGGCACCGGCGCACCGGTCCCGCCGTGACCGGGAAGGTCGGGGAAGAGGCATCGGCGGCGGGCAATCGCCGTCGCCACGGGAAGCCAGAACTCGCCGGTGCCGGTGAAGCCGTGCAGGAGCACGAGCGGCACGCCCCCGCGCGGCCCGCGGCTTCGCACCTGCCACGCGAGACCGTCGGACTCGACGCGGTCCGCATGCACGCCGGGCAGCCTGGTGAGCGCCGCCTGCTCGCGAAGCGTCTCCGCGCGGTCCGTGCGCCATTCGATGACGCGCACGCCGCCGCCGGCAAAGGTTTGCGCGGCGAGCGAAGCGACCTCATCGAGGGTCGCGGCGACGGCATGATCGATGCCCGCGGCGCGCGACACCGCCGCCAGCTCGCAGCCGTGGGGCGTGCCGAAGAGCGGCTCGAAGACCTCCTCGTGCCGCGCCACCGGCAGGTGCGAGAAGATGCCGCCGCCGTCGTTTTCCAGCAGCAGGATGGCGAGCGGCGTCCGCAACTGCCGCGCCGCCCTCAGCCCGCCCGCGTCGTGAAGGAACGCGAGATCGCCCGTCACCAGCAGGGTCGGCGCGCCGCTTCCCGCAGCCACGCCGATCGCGGTGGAGACGACGCCGTCGATGCCGTTGGCGCCCCGGTTGGCGTGAACCGCCACGCCTTCGGGGAGCGCGCCCGCATACATCTCGGCCCAGCGGATCGGCATGCTGCTCGACAGGAAGAGCGCGCCGCCGGGCGGCAGCGCCCGGCAGGCGACCGCGACCGCCGCCGCCTCGCGCGGCATCGCGTCGAGCAAGGCGCGCGCGCCGGCTTCGCCGCTTCGCAGCGTCGCCTCCCAGGCGTCGTCGCGCGCGGCGCGCTTCACGTGCAGGGCGAGCGCTTCGCAGAGCGCGCCGGCGCGCGAGACGATCGCTTCGGTCACGATGCCGTCCGGGTCGCGCCGGCTTTCGTCGGGCTGGATCGCCACGAGCGGCGGGCGATGGCGCGCGAGCCACGTGGCGAGCGTCTTCGAGGTCGGGATGCCGCCCAGGCGAAGCACGAAGTCCGGCGCGAGGTCCGCGATCGCCTCGTCGCGAAGAAAAAGGTCGGCGTGGAAGCACGCGGTCACGTCCCCGGGCAAGGTGGCGCCGCGCAGCCCCGAGGCGATGTCCGCGAAGACCGGCATGCCCGCGGCGCGCGCCAGCGCAAGGACCGCCGCGGCTTCCGCCACGCCCACCGATCCGGGGCCGGCGACGAGCAAGGGGCGCCGCGCCTTCTCGAGGCGCGCGGCGAGCGAAGCCAGCACCGGGAGGCCCGGCGCCATCCGCGGACCGGGGTCGGCCATCGCGGACAGGGCCTGGCGGAGCGAAGCCTCGACTGCGTCCCACGCCGCTTCGCACGCGGCCAGGTCTTCCGGCGCGGGAACCAGCGGCTCGCGAAAAGGCACGTTGAGGTGCACCGGCCCCGCGCGACCGGCCATCGAGGCGTGGCACGCGTCCCGCGCCGCGCTCGCGGCGACCGACGCGGTCGAGCCGGCCCCGTCGGCGCAGGGCAGGTCGCGGAAGAGCCGCACGTGGGAGCCGTAGAGCGCGATCTGGTCGATGGTCTGCGAGGCGCCCACGCCGCGAAGCTCCGGCGGACGGTCGGCGGTGAGCACCACCAGCGGCACGCCGGCGAGGGAAGCCTCGACGACCGCCGGCAGGAAGTTGGCCGCCGCGGTGCCGGAGGTGCACACGAGCGCCACCGGCGCTCCCGTGGCCTTGGCGATGCCGAGCGCGAGGAAGGCGCTGCTGCGCTCGTCGATCTGCATCGAGGTCGAGAGCCGCGAATCCCGGTGCGCGGCGATCGCGAGCGGCGAGGACCGCGAGCCGGGGCTCAGGCACACATGGCGCACGCCGCCGGCCGCGAGGCCCTCGGCGAGCGCGCGTCCCCACAGGAAATTGGCGCGCGCCGTGGCGGCCGGGCCGCCGAGGCCGCCGCCCGCCCGCGGGGCCGCGTCCCCGCCGGCCAGGGTCATGCGCGCTCCGCGAAAAGATTGATGAAGGAGGCGGCCTTGCGCGCGGTCTCGTCCCACTCCGCGTGGGGATCGGAGCCGCGCACGATCCCGGCGCCGCCGAAGGCGGTCATGCGGTTGCCGCGCACGATGCCGGAACGGATGGCCACCGCGAAGTCGGCCGCGTCCTGGCCGATCCAGCCGACCAGGCCCGCGTACCAGCCCCGCGAGCGCTGCTCGAGGGCGTGGATCAGGTCCATCGCGTGCAGGCGCGGCGAGCCGCCCACGGCCGGCGTCGGATGCAGGGCGCCCACCAGCGTGCCCAGGCCCACGCCGGGGCGAAGCCGTGCGCGGATGGGGCTCCAGAGGTGCAGCACCTCGGCGAGCGACAGGATGCGCGGCGCCGCCGGCGATTGCACTTCGCGCACGTGCGGCGCGATGGCGGCGAGGATCTCCTCGAGGACGATGCGGTGCTCCCGGCCGTCCTTTTCGCTCGCGAGCAGGGACGCGGCGTTGCCCGTCTCGGCTTCGCGCGTGGCGCCGCGGGCGATCGTCCCGGCGAGGCAGTCGAGGGCGAGCATCGAGCCGTCCTGCGCGACCAGTCGCTCCGGGCTCGCGCCCATGAATGCCGACTGGTGGTCGAAGCGAAGGCAGAATCGCAGGCCGTGGGGGTCGCGCTGATGGACGAGGCGAAGCAGCTCCCACGGGTCGATGGCCCGGCGGGCGTCGAGAAGGATGTCGCGGGAAAGCACGACCTTGCGCGCCGCGCCCGCATCGATCGCGCGCAGCACCTCCCCCACGGCGCCGGTCCAGCGCCCGCGCGCGGCCGGCAGCGTGGCTTCCGACACGCGGATCGGCGAAGGCGGCGAGTGGGGTGCCATCGCCGCCCGGCGGATGCGTTCGATGAGGCGGCGCGCCTCCGGTCCGGGGGTGCCGAGCACGGTCGCCTCGATCGTGCCGTTCGCCTGCCGCAACAGGACGCGGGGCAGGATGAAGCGGGCCGCCTCCCCGCCGGGCCAGCCCGGATGGGCGCCATGGCGCGGATCGAACGCGAGGCCGCCGACGTAACGCACCAGCGATGGCTCGGGCGAAAGGCCGGCGAGGACCTTCAGGCGTTCCCGGGCACGCTCGAGCAGGGCGAGTGCGCCGGCGAATCCGGCGCCGGCAGGCGCCACGAGGGAATCGATCTCGCCCAACGCGAGCCAGCGCTCACCCGTGCGGGCCGAGTCGGACCAGCCGATCTGCGGCAGCAGGGACGCGACGCTGCCAAGCCGGGCGGGGATCGCGTAGAGATCGTCGCCATCGATGGACGCGCGAAGGCAGGCGGCGGCGAGTCCGGGCTCGAGTGCCGGCGTCGACTTGACCACGTCATCCACGGGAATCCTTCGACCTCATTAGTCGGACCGGGCGCCGGGGAGTCCGGCCGCCCCAGGTGATGGGTCCCGAATTATACAAACCGCGGCTCGCCGGGCGGCTGCGAAGGATCAAGCCCGACGGACCAGCACCGGCATTAGAAAAACTGATGCGTCGAGTTCGGAAATCTCGTTTGTCCGGCCCTGCGCTGCGGTGCAGCATCCGCCCATCGGCGCGCCGCCTCGAAACCCCGGGCGTGCGTGTGCCAACCCCAGAGAGCCACCATGCAACTGAACGTCACTTCCTCCAAGGTCGTCCTCGAACCCGGCCAGGTCCTCACGCTGGACGATGCCGCGGGCGTGCATGTCCGCCCGCGCGGCGCCAAGGTCTGGATCACCGAGGAAGGCGATTGCAGCGACTTCGTCGTCAATCCCGGCGAGGACTTCGTGATCTCCCACGCCGGCCGCACCGTCCTCCAGGCGATCGACACGACCTGGGTCGACCTGCAGGAAGCCGCCTAGCCGATCTCCGCCCGAAGCCAGGCCACGAAGGCCTGCGCTTCGGGACGCCCCTGCGCGCCCGGCGCATAGACCGCGTGCAGGGCGCGCGGCACCTGCGTGCGCTTGCCGAAGAGCGCCACGAGCCGGCCCTCCTTGATGAGGGAATCCACGAGCGAGAGCCGTCCCAGCGCCACGCCCTGTCCGTGCAGCGCGGCGTTGATCACCTGGTCGTACTGGTCGAAGGTGAGCGTGCCGCCGGGGACCAGGTCGGTGACGCCGTTCGCCTCGAACCACGCGGCCCAGGTGATCCACGGCCAGCGCCCCTGCGGGTCGTGCAGGTTCACCATCACGTGGCGGCGGAGATCGGCGGGGCTCGCGAGGGGCGCCTTCGCACCGTTCAGGTAAGCGGGACTCGCCACGGGGCACATGCGCTCGCCCACCAGCCGCACCGAGCCGGGCGGCTCGCGCCCCGAGGCGACGTCGCGAACCGCCACGTCGATCCCCTCGCGCGTCATGTCGAGCACCTCGTGCGTCGCGGCGATGCGCACGTCGATGCCCGGGTGCGCCTGGCCGAAGCGCGCGAGCCGCGGCACCAGCCAGATGGACGCGAATGAAACCGTGGTGGTGACCGTGAGCACATGCCCGCGCGTCGATTCGCGTAGCTGCTGCGTCGCGGCGCGCAATTGTGCGAGCGCCCCCTCGACCGAACGGTAGTACGACTGCCCGGCGGCGGTGAGCGCGAGCGACTTGTGGCGGCGCTCGAAGAGCTTCACGCCGAGGAATTCCTCGAGCGCCTGCACTTGGCGGCTCACCGCCGACTGCGTCACGAAGAGTTCCGCCGCCGCCTGCGTGAAGGACAGGCGCCGCGCGGCGGCCTCGAAGCCCCGGACGAGGTCCAGCGGCGGCAGGCTGCGCTGCGATTTATGCATGCTTGCAGATCATGCAAGCCATTCCCGATTTTCGTTTGCGGCCACTGGGCCTCCTCACGATACTGGCGCCACTGGGAAGGCATTGTGCATTCCCGAAACGCATCCAGCAAGGAGCACCCCATGAACCTGGCACTCGAAGCCCCCGTTCTTTCCCTCGGCGCCGGGCAGTTGGTCACCCTGGACGACGCCTGCGGAACGCGCATCAGTTCCCGGGCGGGAACCGTCTGGATCACCGAGGAGGGCGAGCCGCGCGACTTCGTGGTCGGGCCCGGGGACGCGTTTCTCGTCACCCGCCCGGGACGCACCCTCGTGCAGGCGATGGACGCCGCGCTGGTTTCGCTGCGGGACGAAGACCTGCCGTGCCCGGCCAATGAACCCTTCTGAAAGGAGCGTCGCCATGCATCCCTCGCCCACCCCTCCCCCCGCCTGGTACGCGAGCGGCCTGCGCTGGATCGCTTCGGGCATCGCGCGCCTGGCCGATGCGGTCGATCGCAAATCCCCGCCGCCATCGCCCTGGGACGACTACTGCCCGGCGCGCGACTTCCTCCTGCGCGGCGAGAACGGTGCCCGGCGCGAAGGCGCGACGCCACCCCTGCCCGGCGAGGATCTCGTGCTGGGCGCGCGCGTGCGCGCGCAGCGCTGGATCTGAGGCACCGGAGATCGCGGTCATGGGCCGAGGCGGTCGAGCAGCATCGCGTCGCCATAGGAGAAGAACCGGTAGCGTTTCGCCACCGCGTGCGCGTAGGCGCGTCGCATGAGCGCCGTGCCCGAGAAGGCGCACACCAGCACGAGGAGCGTCGATCTCGGCAGGTGGAAATTCGTGACCAGGCGATCGACGACCTCGAAGCGGAAGCCGGGCACGATGAAGAGCCGGGTCTCGGCGGCCTGGGCGCGCAGGGGCCCGGCGGCCGCGGCCGATTCGAGCGCGCGCAGGGTGGTGGTGCCGACGGCCACGACCCGCCCGCCCCTCGCCTTCGCCGTGGCGATCGCGCTCACCGTCGCTTCCGGGATGCTGTACCACTCCTCGTGCATCACGTGCGACGAAAGATCGTCCGTGCGCACCGGCTGGAAGGTGCCCGCGCCCACGTGCAGCGTCACGCGCGCCGACGCGACGCCCTTCGCCGCCAGGGCCGCGAGCATCGCCTGGTCGAAGTGCAGCCCCGCCGTCGGCGCGGCCACCGCGCCGGGAACGGCGGCGTACACGGTCTGGTAGCGCGACTCGTCGTCCGCTTCCGGCGCGTGGGTGATGTAGGGCGGCAGCGGCACCTCGCCGTGGGCCGCGAGGATCTCCAGCACCGGCCGGTCCGCGGCGAAGCGCAACTCGAAGAACTCCCCGCGCCGCCCCGTCACCTCCGCGCTCACGCCCGGCGCGAAGTGGATCTGGCGGCCGGGCTTCGGCGACTTGCTCGCGCGCACCTGGGCGAGCACCGCATCGGCGCCGAGGATGCGTTCGACCAGCACTTCGACCTCGCCCCCCGAGTCCTTGCGCCCGCGAAGGCGCGCCTTGATCACGCGCGTGTCGTTGAAGACGAGGAGATCGCCCGCTTCGAGCAGCGATGGCAGGTCGCGGAAGGCGAGGTCGCGAAATTCCCCCGGCGGCTCCACGCGAAGCAGCCGGCTCGCCGCGCGCTCGCGCGCGGGATGCTGGGCGACAAGTTCCGGTGGCAACGCGTAGTCGAAATCGGAGAGCTTCACCCGTCGATTATAATTTGCCTCTCATCCCGGCCGGGATGGCGGAATCGGTAGACGCAGCGGACTCAAAATCCGCCGGTGGCAACACTGTGAGGGTTCGAGTCCCTCTCCCGGCACCAGAGGCCCGCCGCTCGCGCGGTCAGTTCCCGTCGAACACCAGCCAGCCATCGATGGCCCGCCGATAGGGACCGCGCTCGGTCACGACGAAATCGGCGGGGATGTCCCACGACTGCGGATGGATGGTCTCGAGCCTCGCGAGTTCGTAGGTGACGCCGATCACGCGCGGGCGCACGGCGAGGCTCGCGAGCGTCCGGTCGAAGAACCCCGCGCCGTAGCCCAGCCGGTAGCCCTGCGCGTCCCAGCCGTTCATGGGCAGCAGCACCGTGTCGGGAATCACCTCGCGCGAATCGACCGGGTACGGGATCTTCATCGCGCCCTCGGCGAGCGCCACGCCGGGATGCCATTCGCGGAAGGCGAGCGGCTTGCGCGGGGCGACGACCACGGGCAGCGCCGTCGTGGCCCCGCGTTCGCGCAGCTTCCGGCCCAGGTAGCGCGGGTCGTACTCGGCGAGCACGGGCCAGCAGAACGCCACCGTGCCGACCGCGAGGTCGGGAAACGCAGCCTCGAGGTGGGCGTCGATGCGGCTTCGCCAGCCGGCGAGCACGCCGGGCTCCACCGCCGTGCGCTCGGCGATGAGCCGCTGGCGCTCGGTCTTGCGCCAGGCCTTGAGTTCGTCGGGAGTCATCATGTCGCGGTCTGCCAGGGCGCCAGTCTAGCAGCGCCCGCGCGGGCCTTTCCGCTACACTCGCCCGGTCAGCGGTGCAACTGCCGCAGCCGAACGGAGTGCCGCCATGCGCAAGGTCCTGCTCATCTTCAGCGAACTCACCGACGGCGACGTCGAGTGGCTCTCGAAATCCGGCGAGCGCATCCACATGGACGCCGGCGCCACGCTCGTGCCGCTGGGCGCGCGCGTCGACAACATCTGGTTCGTGCTCGATGGCGCGCTCTCGGTGCACACCGCCGCGGGCACGCAGCTCGCGGTGATGGGCTCCGGCGAGATCGTGGGCGAGATGTCGCTCGTGGACCCGGCGCCCACCGCGGTTTCCGTGCGCGTGGCGAGCGATGCGACGCTGCTCAGGATCTCCGACGCCATGGTGCGGGAAAAGCTCGCCGGGGACCCGGCCTTCGCCGCGCGCTTCTACCGGGCGCTCTGCGTGTTCCTCGCGAGCCGCCTGCGCAGCACGACGCGCCGCATGGGCTATGGCGACGGCGCCGAGGACGAGGACGCGAAGGACGAACTGACCGACGACCTGCTGGACAACGTCCACCTCGCGGGCGCGCGCTTCGACCGCATGCTCAAGCGGCTCGCGGGCTGAGCGGGCGATGGCCGGGCAAGACAGCGCGATCTTCCGCAAGGCGGCGCTCGAGCGCCTCGCCTCGCCCGAGCGCCTGGACGCGCGGCCCGCCCTGCCGTCCTACCCGCGTCGGCTGTCGGCCGCGCTCGCCGTGCTCGCCGTCGCCGTGATCGCCTTCGCCGCATGGCTTCGGTAGCCGCCGCGACGATCGAAAAGCCGCCGGCCGCGACGAAGCTCGCGGACACGCCGCTCGCGCGCGTTCCGACCATCCTGCAGCTGGAGGCGGTGGAGTGCGGCGCGGCCGCGCTCGCGATGGTGCTCGCGCACCACGGCCGCCACGTGCCGCTCGAGGTGCTGCGTTCCGACTGCGGCGTGACCCGCGACGGCAGCAAGGCCGGGGGCCTGCTTCGCGCCGCGCGCGGCTACGGCCTCGTGGCGCGGGGCTTTCGCAAGGAGCCGGGGGAGCTCGCGGCAATGGCGCTTCCGGCGATCGTCTTCTGGAACTTCAACCACTTCGTCGTCCTCGAGGGATTCCGCGACGGCCACGCGCACCTGAACGACCCGGCCATGGGCGCCCGGCGCGTGGACGCGGCGGAATTCGACCAGGGCTTCACGGGCGTGGTGCTCACGTTCGAGCGCGGCCCCGACTTCAAGCCGGGCGGCAAGGCGCCCTCGGTGCTGCGTTCGCTCGCGAGCCACCTCGCGGGGCTGGGGCCCTCGGTGTCGCTCGCGGTGATTCTCGGGCTGGCCCTGGTTGCGCCGGGACTGGCCCTTCCCTGGCTCATGGGGCGGTTCGTCGACGAGGTGCTCGCGGCACGCCTGCCCGGCGTCGCGGAAACGCTGATCGCGGGGCTGCTCGCCGCGGCGCTCGCCCGCGGTGCGCTCGCCTGGCTCCAGGCGCAGGTGTTGACGCAGGCGTTCACGCGCGCCGCCCTCGGGTCGGCGCGGCGCTTCTTCTCCCAGGCGCTGGCACTCCCGATGGATTTCTTCGTGCAGCGCTCGCCCGGCGAGATCGCCTCGCGCGTGGCGCTGAACGAGCAGGTGGCCGAGACCGTCTCCGCCGACCTCGCGCATCTCGTCCTCGACCTCGTCACCGCCGTCTTCTTCCTCGTGCTCATGCTGCGCCTGGACGCGGGGCTCACCGCGATCGTCGCGGGGTGCCTCGCGTTCGAGCTCCTGGCGCTTCGCGCGGTCAACCGGCGCATGGACGGGATCTCCCAGCGCCTGTCGGTGCAGGCCGGCAAGCTCTCGGGCATGGCCACCGGCGGGCTCTCCAACATCGAGAGCATCAAGGCCGGGGGCCAGGAGGGCGCGCTCTTCCTCAAGTGGCTGGGGCTCCAGGTGCAGTTCGCCAACACCGCGGTGGAGTCGCAGCGCGTCACGCTCGCCCTCATGCAGGTGCCGTCCCTGGCCGGGCTCGTGGCGCAGCTGGGCGTGCTCGGCCTGGGCGCGCTTCGCATCATGGAAGGCGCCTTCAGCGTGGGCGATCTCGTCGCCTACCAGGTGCTGCTTGCCGGATTCACGGCGCCGGTGCACGCGCTCTTCGGCGCCGCGCGCGGCGTGCAGTCCCTGCGCGGCGACATGGCGCGCATCGACGACGTGCTGAACCACACGCCCGAACCCGGGGTGGTGGTGAACGACAGTCCCGTGAGCGCCGTTTCCGGCGCGCGGCCGCGGACGCTGGAATTGCGCGACGTCACCTTCGGCTACGGCAAGGGCGGCGCGCCGCTGATCGAGGGTTTCTCGTTGAAGATCGACAGCGGCCGGCGCGTGGCGCTGGTGGGCGCCTCGGGCTCGGGCAAGTCCACGATCGCGCGCCTGGCCGCGGGCCTCTACCGCCCTTGGAGCGGCGAGATCCTCTTCGACGGGCTGCCGCGGGAATCCTACGTGCGCGACGAGCTCGCGCGCGCCGTGTCCTACGTCGACCAGGACGTCGTGCTCTTCGAAGGCAGCGTGCGCGACAACCTCACGATGTGGGACCCGCTCGCCGAGGACGAGATCATCCGCTCCGCCACGCGCCACGCGGCGATCGAGGACGAGATCGGCTTGCGCGAGGGCGGGCTCGACGCGCCGCTCCAGGAGGGCGCGCGAAACCTCTCCGGCGGCCAGCGCCAGCGGATCGAGATCGCGCGGGCGCTGGCCCGGGGCCCCTCGATCCTGTTGCTCGACGAGGCCACCAGCGCCCTGGACACCGCGACCGAGGCGATCGTCGAGGACAACCTGCGCCGCCGCGGCACGACCTGCCTGGTGATCGCGCACCGGCTCTCCACGGTTCGCGATGCGGACGAGATCCTCGTCCTGGAGGGCGGCCGCGTGGTCGAGCGCGGCACCCACGCGCAACTCGCGGCCATCGCGGGCGGGCGCTACGCCGCGCTGGTCGCGGGCGAGACGGGAGAGGCGTGATGGCCGACCCGGGCCTCGCCTTCCGGTCGACGACCATGCCCGGCGCGCTCTCGCTCATCGCGGGCGCCATGGGCGTGGACGGCGAGGCGCCCGGCTCGGCGATCGAGGACGAGGCGCTCGCCGTGGAGGACGTGGCGAGCGCCATCGGACTGCGCTCGCGGCGCGTGCTGCTCGACGGGCGCTGGTGGTCCGAAGGCGGCACCCCGATGCTCGCGCGCGTGGCCGAGCGCAGGCGCGTCGTCCGCGAAAACGACGCGGCGCAGACCGGCGCCACCGGGTGGGTCGCGCTCGTGCCCAAGCCCTTCACCGGCTATCACATGGTGGCGCTCGACCCCGCCGGCGGGCCGCCGGTGCAATGGCCCGTCGACGAGGACACGGCACGCCGCCTGGCACCCTTCGCCTTCGCGTTCCATCGCACCTTCGATCCGCGACCCCTGGGAACGAAGGACGTCCTTCGCTTCGCGTTCGGCCAAGCGCGCGCCGACGTGAGCGTGCTCCTCGCCACGGGACTCGTGGCGGCGCTGATCGGGCTGCTCACGCCGGTGGCGACAGGCCGCCTCATCGACCGCGCGATCCCCGCGGGATCGGGATCGATGGCGCTCGCGATCATCGCCGGCCTCGCGGCCGCGGGCGTCGCCTCGATCGTGCTGGAAGTGCTTCGCGCCATCGCCGTGCTGCGCTTCGAGGCGCGCACCTCGGTGGCGATCCAGGCCGCGGTGCT
>DAORTX010000052.1:4618-13447 GCA_035432885.1 Usitatibacteraceae bacterium | reverse complement strand
CGCTGCACACGCTCTACAAGCCCATTCCCGGCAAGTTCAAGGACTACATCGCGATCCCCAAGGCGAACGGCTACCAGTCGCTGCACACGACGCTCTTCGGGCCGTTCTCCATGCCGGTGGAGGTGCAGATCCGCACCCCGGAGATGCACAAGGTGGCCGAAGCCGGCGTGGCCTCGCACTGGCTCTACAAGAGCGCCGAGGAGCAGTCGAAGGACGTGCAGCTGAAGACCCACCAGTGGCTGCAGTCGCTGCTCGAGATCCAGAGCGAGTCGGGCGACGCGCTGGAGTTCCTCGAGCACATCAAGGTCGACCTCTTCCCCGAGGAGGTCTACGTCTTCACGCCCAAGGGCAAGATCCTGTCGCTGCCGCGCGGGGCCACCCCCATCGATTTCGCGTACTCGGTGCACACCGACGTGGGCAACCACTGCATCTCGGCGCGGGTCAACGGCGAGACGGTGCCCCTGGGCACCGCGCTTCGCAACGGCGACCGCGTGGAGATCGTGACCGACGCCGACTCGCGCCCGAACCCGGTATGGCTTTCCTACGTGGCCACGGGCAAGGCGCGCTCGCACATCCGGCACTACCTGAAGACCATGCAGTCGGCCGAGTCGGCGGAAGTGGGCGAACTCCTGCTCGTGCAGGCGCTGCGATCACTCAAGTCGAACCCCGACGAGATCGGCGAGGAGCACTGGAAGCGCTTCTTCAAGGGCGACGCCTCGCGCACGAGGGACGAGGTGATGGCCGACATCGGCCTGGGCAAGCGCCTGGCGGTGGTGGTGGCGAAGAAGCTGCTGGCCACGCCCGAGGCGCTGGCCGAAGGCACGCACCGGCTCGATTCCATCACCATCCGCGGCACCGAGGGCCTGGCGGTGCAGTTCGCGCCGTGCTGCCGCCCCATCCCCGGCGACCCGATCATCGCGCAGATCAAGAAGGGGCAGGGGCTCGTCGTGCACACCCACGACTGCCCCGTGATCCACCCGTTCCACTTCGACCCGGAAAAATGGGTCGACGTGCAGTGGGACCCGGTCCCGGGACGCCTCTTCGACGTGAACGTGCGGCTCACCGCGTCCAACCAGCGCGGCGTGCTCGCGCGCCTGGCCGCCGAGATCTCGGAGGCCGACTCCAACATCGAGCACATCGAGACCGAGGAGCGCTCGAGCAACGCCTTCACCACGATCGTCTTCACGATCCAGGTCCGAAACCGCATGCACGTGGCGCAGGTCTTTCGCCGCATGCGCCGGATCCCGGAGGTCGTCCGGCTCAACCGCCTGAAAAGGAAGACCGCATGAAACAGATCATCGCCACGCCCAACGCCCCCGCCGCCATCGGCACCTACTCCCAGGCGGTGCGCGCCGGCGACACCGTGTATCTCTCCGGCCAGATCCCGCTCGACCCGAAGTCGATGCAGCTCGCCGACGGCTTCGAGAACCAGGTGCGGCGCGTCTTCGACAACCTCCTCGCGGTCTGCCGCGCGGCCGGCGGCGGTTTCGACGACGTGGTCCGCGTGACCGTCTACCTCACGGACCTCGCCAACTTCGCGAAGGTGAACGAGGTGATGGCGACGTACTTCCGCCAGCCCTACCCGGCGCGGGCGGTGGTGGGCGTGGCGTCGCTGCCGCGCGGCGCGGCGGTGGAGATCGACGCGGTCATGCACTTGCCACCCGCGGACAGCCAGGGCTAGCCGGGCCCGTGGCCGCCTCGCGTCCCACTCGCGCGGCGCGGGCAACCGAACCTGTCGCGCCTGCAACGCCCCGCGACGACCTCGTCGCCGGCCCCGCCGTCCGCGCGAAGCTCGCGAAGCTGGGCATCGCCTCGCGCTTCGACCTCGTGCTGCACCTGCCGCTTCGCTACGAGGACGAGACGAAGTTGACGCCGCTCGCCGAGGCCGGCACGGGCGAGCCGGTGCTGGTCGAGGCCGACGTGGTCGAGTGCGAGGTGAAATACCGCCCGCGCCGCACGCTCGTGGTGAAGCTGACCGACGGGACGTCCGAGCTGTGGGTGCGCTTCCTCAACTTCTATCCCAGCCAGGTGAAGCAGATGGCGACGGGGCGCAGGCTTCGCCTTTTCGGCGAGGTGCGCCCGGGGTTCTTCGGCGCGGAGATGGTGCACCCCAGGGTGCGCGTGGTGGAGAAGGACGCCCCGCTCGCGGCTTCCCTCACGCCGGTCTACCCGACCACGGCGGGCATGTCGCAGGCGGACTTGCGCGGCTTCATCGGGCACGCGCTCGACACGCTTCTCCTGGACGACACGCTGGAGCCCGCGCTCCTCGAGCGCCTGGCGCTGGGACCCTTCCGCGAAAGCGTCCTCACGCTGCACCGGCCGCCGCCCGACGTGGCGCGGGAGAGCCTGGACGAGCGCACGCACCCCGCGTGGCGGCGGCTCAAGTTCGACGAGCTCCTCGCGCAGCAGCTCGCCATGCGCATCGCCTACCGCGAGCGCCGCGGGAAGTCGGCGCCCCGGATGCCCGACCGGCACACGCTCACCAACGCGCTGGTGAAATCGCTGCCCTTCGCGCTCACCCGCGCGCAGAAGAAGTCCCATGCCACGATCGCGCACGACCTTGCCCAGCCGCATCCCATGCGGCGCCTGCTGCAGGGCGACGTGGGCAGCGGGAAAACGCTCGTGGCCGCGCTCGCCGCGCTGCAGGCGGTCGAGAACGGCTGGCAGGTGGCGCTGATGGCGCCCACGGAAATCCTCGCCGAGCAGCACTACCTCAAGCTCGCCCACTGGCTGGAGCCCCTGGGGGTCAAGGTGAGCTGGCTCGCCGGCAGCCTCAAGGCGCGCGCGAAGAAGGCGGCGACGGAGGCCATCGCCCGGGGCGAGACCCAGCTCGCCATCGGCACCCACGCCCTCTTCCAGGACGGCGTGGGTTTCGAGCGCCTGGGGCTCGCGATCGTCGACGAGCAGCACCGCTTCGGCGTGGCCCAGCGCCTGGCGCTCGCCTCGAAAGGCGAGGCCGGGCTCGAGCCGCACCAGCTGATGATGAGCGCCACGCCCATCCCGAGAACGCTCTCCATGAGCTACTACGCCGATCTCGACGTGAGCGTGATCGACGAGTTGCCGCCCGGGCGCACGCCCGTGGTCACCAAGCTCGTGGAGGAATCCCGGCGCGACGAGGTGATCCGCCGCATCCGCGAGAGCTGCGAGGAGGGCGCGCAGGCCTACTGGGTCTGCCCGCTGATCGAGGAGTCCGAGACGCTGCAGCTGAAGACCGCGCTCGAGACCTTCGAAACCATGAAGGCGACCTTCCCCGACCTCGCCGTGGGCCTCGTGCACGGCCGGCTGAAGCCCGACGAGAAGGCGCAGGTGATGGCCGCCTTCAAGGCGAGGCGCGTGCAGCTCCTGGTGGCGACCACGGTGATCGAGGTGGGCGTGGACGTCCCCAACGCGACCCTCATGGTGATCGAGCACGCCGAGCGCATGGGGCTCGCGCAGCTGCACCAGCTGCGCGGGCGCGTGGGCCGCGGAACGGCGAGGAGCCTCGCGATCCTGCTGTATCATCAGCCGCTGTCGGAGCTCGCGCGCGAACGGTTGAAGATCATCTACGAAAACACCGACGGCTTCGAGATCGCGCGCCAGGACCTGCTGCTGCGGGGCCCCGGCGAGTACCTCGGCTCGCGGCAGAGCGGGGCGCCGCTGCTTCGCTTCGCCGACCTCGAGCGCGACCACGACCTGATCGAGCTCGCGCGGGACGTGGCCGACACGATGATCGCGGAGCGCTCCCACGCGGTGGAAAGGCACCTGGACCGCTGGCTCGGCCACCGGCAGTTCTTCCTCAAGGCATGAATCGATGGAAACGGCTCGCGCCGCCGCACACGGATCCCTGGCGCCCCTGGCTCGCCTGGCGCGGTTCGCTCACGTGGCGGATCACGGCGCGATCGCGCGACTTCCGGGTCGAGGTGATCCGCCAGGGCCTGCACATCCCCAACGGGGACGAGTACGCGAGCCTCGGCCAGCCGGCGCACCGCCGCGCGCTGGTGCGCGAAGTGGTGCTCCATGCCGACGGCAAGCCCGTCGTGCTCGCGCACTCGATCGCCGCCTGGCGCGACCTCTCGGGCGTGTGGCGGGGCCTTCGCGGTTTGGGAAACCGCCCGCTCGCCGAGGCGCTCTTCACCGACCCGCTCGTCGCGCGGCGGACGCTCGAGTACGTGCGCATCGATTCGCGCCACCCCCTGGGCCGGCGCGCGCGGCGCCTCTTCGGGCGCGACTTTCCCCCGCTCTGGGCGCGGCGCTCGCGCTTCGTGAAGCGCGGCCGGCCGCTCCTGGTGACGGAAGTCTTCCTGCCCGCCCTCGGGGACCTGCGCTGAGGGCCGCGTGAGCCTGTCCGCCGTCCTCGCGCGCCTGGACGCCTACGAAAAACTCGTCCGGCTGGACAAGCCGGTGGGGATCCTGCTGCTGCTGTGGCCCACGCTCTGGGGCCTGTGGCTCGCGGTGCGCGGCGTGCCGGACTGGCGCGTCCTCTGGATCTTCGTGATGGGCACCGTCCTCATGCGCTCGGCCGGCTGCGCCATCAACGACTGGGCCGACCGCTCGTTCGATTCGCGCGTGGCGCGCACGCGGGGGCGGCCGCTCGCCACGGGCGCGATCCACCCGGAAGAGGCCGTCCTGGTCGCGGCAAGCCTCGCGCTCGCGGCGTTCATGATGGTGGTGTGGACGATGAACCTCCTCACCGTGGGGCTTGCCGTCGTGGCCGCCGTCATCGCCGCCATCTACCCGTTCACCAAGCGCTTCCTCGCCCTGCCGCAGGCGTGGCTCGGGATGTGCTTCGGCTTCGGCATTCCCATGGCGTTCGCCGCGCAGACGGGGGACGTGCCGCCGCTCGCCTGGGCGCTCCTCGCCGCGAACTTCTTCTGGGTGCTCGCCTACGACACGGAGTACGCCATGGTCGACCGCGAGGACGACCGCAAGATCGGCATCAAGACCTCCGCGATCGTCTTCGGCCGGTTCGACGTCGCGGCGGTGATGAGCTGCTATGCGATCTTCCTGGGCGCCATGGTGGCCATCGGCGTCTGGGCGCGCTGCGGCCCCGCGTACCACTCGGGCGTCTTCATCGCCGCCGTCATCGCGGGTTTCCACTGGCGCATGATCCGCGAGCGCTCGCGCGAAGGCTGCTTCCGCGCCTTCCGCCACAACCACTGGATCGGCATGGCGATATTCGCCGGCGTGCTCGTGGACCACACGGGCTGGAAGCCCTGGCTCGGATGAACGCGAACGCGGCGATCGTCGTGATCCTCGCCCATCCCTACCCGAGGATGTCGCGGGCCTGCTCGGCGCTTGCCGGCGCCGCCCGCGCCCTGCCCGGCCTCGAGCTTCGATCGCTCTACGAGCGCTATCCGGATTTCGACGTCGACGCCCGCGCGGAGCAGGAAGCGCTCGCGCGAGCCGGCCTCGTCGTGTGGCTGCACCCGATGCACTGGTACGGGATGCCGGGCCTGCTGAAACTCTGGATGGACATGGTGCTCGTGAAGGGCTGGGCCTTCGGCGATGGGGGCGCCGCGCTCGCGGGCAAGGACTGCCTGTGGGCGGTGACCACCGGCGGGGACGAACACGCCTTCTCCCCCGAGGGACGGCACCGGCGGCCGTTCGCCGACTTCGTCGCCCCCGTGGAGCAGACCGCGCGCTTCTGCGGGATGAACTGGCTGGAGCCCTTCGCGCTGCACGGCGCGCACCTCGTGGACGACGAAGCGCTCGCGCGATCGGCGGTGCGGTTTCGCGAGCGGCTCGAGGCCTGGCGCGTTGGCGGGGCGTCATGAGCGAAGCCCTCGTGTTCCTCGCCGCCGCGGTGATCCTCGTGCCGCTCGCGGCCCGCGCGAAGCTCGGTTCCGTGCTCGGCTACCTGCTCGCGGGCGCGGCCATCGGTCCCTGGGGCCTGGCACTCGTGGGCGACGTGGAGTCGACGCTCCACCTCGCGGAGCTGGGCGTCGTGCTGATGCTCTTCGTGATCGGCCTGGAACTCGATCCGCGCCGGCTCGCCTCGATGCGCCGGGAGGTGTTCGGGGGCGGCACGCTCCAGTTCGCGGCGAGCGGCATCGCGCTCGCGGCAGCACTCCTCGCGATGGGGCTCGACTGGAAGGCGGCCCTCGTGGCGGGCCTGGCGCTCGCGCTTTCGTCCACCGCGATCGCCGTGCAGACCATGGCCGAGCGAAACGAGCTCGTCACGCCCACGGGCCGCTCCGCCTTCGCGATCCTCCTCTTCCAGGACATCGCCGCGATCCCGCTCATCGCGCTGGTGCCGCTGGTCACGGTGGGGCCGGTGGCCTCGGGCATGCACGGCTGGGAGCGCTTCGGGATAGCCTTCGCGGCGGTCGCGGGCGTGATCGTCATCGGGCGCTATCTCACGCGGCCCGCGATGCGGCTGGTGGCGAAGACGGGCATCCGCGAGCTCTTCACCGCCTTCGCGCTGCTGCTCGTGATCGGCATCGCCCAGCTCATGACCGCGGCCGGCATGTCCATGGCGCTCGGCGCCTTCCTCGCCGGCGTGCTGCTCGCGGGATCCGAGTACCGCCACGCGCTGGAAACCGACATCGAGCCCTTCAAGGGTCTTCTCCTCGGGCTCTTCTTCATCGCCGTGGGCATGACCATCGACTTCGGGCTCCTCGCGTCGCGACCGGCGGCGGTCGCCGCGCTGGTCGCGGGGTTCCTCGCGATCAAGATCGCCACGCTCTGGGCGGTGGCGCGCTTCCTCGGGGTGACGGCGCGCCAGCGCATGCTCTTCGCGTTCCTGCTCTCCCAGGGCGGCGAGTTCGCCTTCGTCGTGTTCGCCTCCGCGCGGGAAGTCGGCGTGCTCCCGCGCGACTGGGAGGCGCTCCTCACCGTGGCGGTGGCGCTCTCGATGGCCGCCACCCCGCTGCTTCTCCTCGCCCACGACCGTTGGCTCTGCCGCCGGGCGGAGAGCGAGCGCGAGGCCGACGCGATCGACGAGGAGGCGCCGGTGATCATCGCGGGCTTCGGGCGCTTCGGCCAGATCGTGGGGCGCATCCTGCTCGCGAACGACGTGCGCGCGGTGGTGCTCGACCACGACCCCGACCAGATCGAGATGCTGCGCAAGTTCGGCTACCAGGTCTTCTACGGCGACGCGACGCGGTTGGATCTCCTGCGCGCCGCGGGCGCGGCGAAGGCGAGGCTCCTCGTGAACGCGATCGACGACATGGACGCGAGCCTGCTGCTCACCGACCGCGTCCGCGCGAACTTCCCCGGCCTGCCGATCATCGCGCGGGCCCGGAACGTCTCCCACTACTACGAGCTTCGCCTTCGCGGCGTGACGGTGATCGAGCGGGAGACTTTCGAATCCGCCCTGCGCGCGGCGCGCTCGGCGCTGGAATCCCTGGGCGTGGAGGCCTACCGGGCCCGGGAGATGGCGGACGCCTTCCGGCGGCAGAACCGCATCACGCTGGAGGCAACGCTTCCGCACTACCAGGACGAGACGCGCTTCCTCACCGCCGTGAAGGCGGGCCGCGAGGAACTCGAGGAGATGTTCGCGAGGGACCGGGAGCGATTCGAGCGAGAGCGGCGCGACGACCCCGACAGCTGGCGATGAACGCAGTGACTGGCGATGCGCGAGCGTGCCGGCGATGAACGCGAAAGCGAAGGAGCATCCATGAGAACGAACCGAGACCCCGCCACCGCCGTGTGGCTCGTCCCCGGCGTGCGCACGCCGTTTGCGCGCGTCGACGGTGGGCTTCGCGCCCTGGACGCCGTCGCGCTGTCGGTGCCGGTGGCGAAGGCGATGGGCGCGCAGTTGGCCGGCGGCGACCGTGCCGATCTCCTGGTGTGGGGAACCGTCGCTTCCAACCTCGGCTGGAGCAACATCGCCCGCGAGGTGCTGGTCGATGCCGGGCTCGACCAACGCACGCCCGCCTTTTCCACCGTGCTCGCCTGCGCCACCAGCATGGTCGCAGCCTTCGAGGCCGCCGGGATGCTGGGCGGTTCGCACCAACTGGCGCTCGTGGGCGGCGTCGAGAGCATGAGCCGCGTGCAGATCGCGCTCACGCAAGGACTTTCGGACTGGATCCGCCGCCTGGCGCAGGCGCGCACCGTGGGCGAGCGGATCGACCGCTTTCTCGAGATCCGCTTTTCCGACGTGAAGCTGCACGTGCCGGGGGTGAAGAACCGCGCCACGGGAAAGAGCATGGGAGAGCACTGCGAGGAGATGGCGAAGGCCTGGAAGATCCCGCGGGAGGCCCAGGACCGCCTCGCGTTCTCGTCCCACGAGCGCGCCGTGAAGGCGATGGCGAACGGCTTCTTCGACGATCTCGTGATCGCCGCGGGCGAGGCCACGCGGGACGGCATTCCGCGCGCCGACTCGACCGTGGCGAAGCTCGCGAAACTCAAGCCCGCCTTCGACCGCGACGCCGGCACGATCACCGCCGGCAACGCTTCCCCGCTCACGGACGGCGCGGCGGGACTGTGGGTCGCCACCGATGCCGGGGCCGGGCGCCTTCCCGCGGGCCGGCCGCGCGCGCGCCTGCTGGACTGGGAGATCGCGGCGGTCGACGTCGTCCAGGAAGGGCTCCTCATGGCGCCGGCCTACGCGATCCCGCGGCTCCTCGCCCGCCACGGCCTCGCCCTCGCGGACGTCGACCTGTGGGAGATCCACGAGGCCTTCGCCGCGCAGGTGCTCTGCAACGTCGCGGCCATCGAGGACGAGGCGTTCGTCCGCGAGAAGGCGGGCGTCACGGCCTCGCTCGGCAAGTTCCCCTGGGACCGGCTCAATCCCAACGGCGGCAGTGTCGCGATCGGGCACCCCTTCGGCGCGACCGGCGCGCGAATCCTCTCGCAGGCGGTGAAGGAACTCGCGGCGATGGGGCCGGGCAAGCGCGCCGTGGTGTC
>DAORTX010000052.1:0-4518 GCA_035432885.1 Usitatibacteraceae bacterium | reverse complement strand
CCCTTCAAGCGAAAATCCCATGACCGAGCTGCGCGCCCTGTTGATGACCGATCTCGTGGAGAGCACGAGGCTCTCGCAGCGCATCGGCGACGCGGAGATGGCGAGGCTGTGGGCCGCGCACGACCGCGCCGCCCGCGACCTGCTCTCGGCGTGGCGCGGGCGGGAGATCGACAAGACGGACGGGATGCTGCTGCTCTTCGACGCGGCGGCGGACGCGGTCGGCTACGCGGTCGCCTACCAGGAGGCCCTGCGCGCGCTCGTGCCGCCGCTCGAGGCGCGGGCGGGCCTGCACGTCGGGCCCGTGATGCTGCGCGAGAACAGCGCCGCCGACGTGGCCCTCGGCGCGAAGCCCCTCGAGGTCGAGGGCCTCGCGAAGGCGATCGCCTCGCGCGTGATGTCGGTCGCGAGAGGCGGGCAGGTGCTGGTCTCCGCGGACGCGCGGCGCGCGATCGAGGGCGAAGCCATCCGCCTGCAGTCCCACGGCCACTGGCGCCTGAAGGGCGTGGACGAGCCCCTGGAGCTCTTCGAGGCGGGCGACGAGCGCACGCTCTTCCTCCCGCCGCCCGACGCGGACAAGGCCTACCGCGTGGTTCGCCACGACGGCGCCTGGCTGCCCGCCCGCGAGATCCGCCACAGCCTGCCCGTGGAGCCCGACGCCTTCGTCGGCCGCGCGCAAACCGTCGCCGACCTCGCGCGGCGATTCCACGCCGGCGCCCGGCTCGTGTCGGTGCTGGGCATCGGCGGCTCCGGCAAGACGCGCCTCGCGATGCGCTTCGGGCGCGGCTGGCTCGGGGAGTTTCCCGGCGGGGCGTGGTTCTGCGACCTGGCGCCCGCGCGGAGCCTCGACGGCATCCTGAACGCGGTGGCGCAGGGGCTCGCGGTCCCGCTGGGCAAGGGCGAACCGGTGGAGCAGCTCGGGCGCGCCATCGCCGGGCGCGGCCGCTGCCTCGTGATCCTCGACAACTTCGAGCAGGTGGCGGATCGCGCCGCGGCGACGCTGGGCCGCTGGCTGGAGCGCCCGGGGGAGGCCCGGTTCCTCGTCACCACGCGGGAGGTGCTGGGATTGCCGGGCGAGGAGGTGCTCGCATTGCCGCCGCTGCCGCCCGCCGATGCCGCGGCGCTCTTCCTGCTGCGGGCCGCGGCGGCGGATTCGGGCTTCCGGCCCCGGCCCGAGGACGAGGCGGCGATCGGCCCGCTCGTGGCGCTGCTCGACGGGCTGCCGCTCGCGATCGAGCTCGCCGCGGCGCGCGCGCGCGTGATGCCGCCGCGGATGCTGCTCGCGCGCATGGGCGAGCGCTTCAAGCTCCTCGCCGCGCGGGGCCGCCGCCTCGACCGCCAGGCGACGCTGCGGGCCACCTTCGACTGGTCGTGGGACCTGCTGCCGCCGGTGGAAAAGGAAGTGCTCGCGCAACTGTCCGTGTTCGCCGGCGGCTTCACGCTGGAAGCCGCGGAAGCGGTGATCGACCTCTCGCGCCACGACCAGGCGCCGTGGATCGTGGACGCGATCCAGGCGCTCGCCGACAAGTCGCTCCTGCGCCCGCGGGGCGACGGCCGCTTCGATCTCCTCGTGAGCGTGCGCGAATACGCGGCCGAGCACCTGGGAACCGAGGGCCGCTTTCCGGGGAGCGGGCCGCAGGCGGTGGCCGCGGCGCAGCGGCGGCACGCCGCGTGGTACGCGGCGCTCGGCCCGGTCCGGGCCGAAGAGGGCGACTGCGTCGAGCTGGAAAACCTCGTGGCCGCCTGCCGGCGCGCGATCGCGCTCCGGGAAGGGCTGCTCGCGGCCGGCGCGCTCGAAGGCGCCTGGGCGGCGCTGCGCCTGCGCGGGCCCTTCGAGACCGGCGTCGAGCTGGCCGAGGAGGTCTGCGCGATGCCGGACCTCGACGACCGCGCGCTCGCCCGCGCGCTGCCCGCGCTCGCCCACGCGCGCCAGTCCTGCGGCCGGCCGGGGAACGCCGACACGCTGTGCGAGAAGGCGCTGGCGAGCGCGCGCGCCACCCGCGACGGGCGCGGCGAGATCGTCGCGACGATGCGACTCGGCTCGCTGGAAGCCGACAAGGGCCGGCTCGGCGAGGCGCGCGAGCGCTTCCTGGTGGCGATCCGCATGGCGCGCGAAGCCGGCGACGCGAAGCTCGAGTGCACGGCGAACAACGAACTGGGCACGGTGGAGTACAGCGAGGGGCGCCTCGACGAGGCGCTGGCGCACTACGAGCGCGCGGAGGCGTTGGCGCGCGAGGCGGGCGATCGCCGCATGCAGGGCATCATCGTCGGCAACCTCGGCAACCTCCAGGCCGACCTCGGGCACGCGCAGGACGCGCGCGCCCGGCACGAGGAGGCGCTCGCGATCGCGCGCGAGACGGGCCATCGCCAGCTCGAGGGCAACACGCTCTGCAACCTCGGCATGCTGCACACGCTGCAGGGCAGGCTCCCCGAGTCCGAGGCGGCCTCGGCCGCCGCGCTGGTCCTCGCCCGCGCGCTCGGCCACGTGCGGCTGGAGTGCATCGTCCTGTGCAACCTCGGGATCGTGCTGGAGGCGCTGGCGCGGCCGGAGGAAGCCCGATCGCGGTTCGAGGCGGCGCTCGCCATCGCGCGGACGCTGGGCGACTCGCGCTCGGAAGGGCAGTTCCTCGGCTACCTCGGGCTGCTGCACGCCCGCCAGGGCAGGCAGGAGGAGGCGCGGCGATGCCTCGCCTCGGGCGAGGCGCTCCTGCGCGCCGCGTCGGATCCCGTGAGCCTCGGCGTGCTGCTTGCGAGCCGCGCGGAAGCCGAACACCTCGCGGGCGATGCCGCGGCGGCCGCGGCGTCCCTCGAGGCCGCCGCGAAGCTCGCGGAAGAAGTCGGCGCGGGGCCGTCCTCGGAGATCGGCATCGCGATCGCTCGCGTGCGTTCTCTGCCCGGAACGGCTTGAGGCCGCGGCGTCCGGCGCGGACGCCCCGGTTCAGTGGTTGCTGATGAACGGGTCGTAGGGCGCGCAGGCCTTGCCGTCGGACTTCCTCGTCACGCGGACCGTGTACTTGATGTCGTTCCGCTTGTCGGTGTTGTCGTCGTGGACGACGAACTTCTTGCCGTTGCCGGTGGAGCCGGGGCGGTTCGTGAAGCCCTTGCCCTCGATCACGATGCCGTTCGCCGGGAACTCGTAGCCCTCGGTCGCGATCGCCCACTCGATGTTGTTGGGCCCGCGAACGGGGATCGGGTCCGGCGTGACGGGCATCGCGCCCTTGTCGCAGGACAGGACCGTGACCACTGCCTTGCACACGCCCTGGTTGCACGGGCTGCGGCCGGCGGCGTAGTGGTGGTCGGCGTGGTCGACGTGGAAGGCGCATCCCGGCAGGAGAGCCGCGAGGCCCAGCCCGAAGGCGGCGAAGAGGAGGCGCGGGAGGGAGTTCCGGGCGATCGGGCGGTCGTTCATGTTCTTTCCCCTGGGTTGGCGTGAAGGCGGATCCGGAAAGCTTCGGGCGGCGTCGAAGATCCGCGAATGACGGTATCGCGCCGCCCTTGCAGCGTCAATCGCGTCCGGTCCCGTCGCGACGGCCCGCGGCGACCCGGTGCCGATCGATGCCTAGCGGGAAGCGGCGACCTGGCGTAGCGCCTGCTCGAAGGCTTCCGGCGGCTGCCCGCCCTGGATCACGTAGCGGCTATCGACCACGAGGGTCGGCACGGCGGTGACGCCGCGCTCGTGCCAGAAGCGCTCGCGCGCGCGGACCTCGGCGGTGAATTCGTCGCCCTCGGCGATCGCCCGGGCGCGCGCGGCGTCCAGCCCGGCCTGCGCGGCCATCGCGGCCAGCACCTCCGGCGCCGCGGGGTTGCGCCCCTCGCCGTGGTAGGCGCGAAGCAGCGCGCGCTTGAGCTCCCGCCCGCGGCCCTCCAGCCCCGCCCAGTGCAGCACGCGGTGGGCGGCGAAGGTGTTCCACACGTGCCTGCGCTCCCCGAAGGCGAAGCCCACGGCGGCCCCTCGCGCGACGATGCGCGCGCGGTTTTCGCCCACCTGCTCCGGCGTGATGCCGTACTTGTCCGCGAGGTACTTCACGGTCTCGGCGCCCTCCGGGCCCATGTCGGGGTTCAGCTCGAAGGGCTCGAAGTGCAGGTTCACGGGGATCTCGCCCTCCACGCGGGCGAGCGCCTGCTCGAGGGAGGCGAGGCCGATCGCGCACCAGGGGCAGGCGACGTCGGAGACGAAGGCGAGATCGAGCGGGGTCTTGTCCATGGGCAAAGGTTAACCCGGTTCCCGGGATAATATCGGGGCACCCGCGCGCGACTTCGCGCCACGCCGCTACGGAGAAAGCCTTGCAGATCGTCTGCCTCGACCTCGAAGGGGTCCTCGTCCCGGAAATCTGGATCGAATTCTCGAAACGCGCGGCGATTCCCGAGCTCGCGCGCACGACGCGCGACGAGCCGGACTACGACAAGCTGATGGAGTTCCGCCTGGACCTGCTGGCGCGTCACAAGCTGGGCGTCGCCGACATCCAGGCGGTGATCGGCGGCATGGGGCCGATGCCGGGCGCGCGCGAGTTCCTGGACGAG
>DAORTX010000051.1:0-13464 GCA_035432885.1 Usitatibacteraceae bacterium | reverse complement strand
TCCTCGCGCTTGCCGGCGGCGAAGCTCATGGGGCTCCTGAGCGGCAGGATCTGCGGCTCGGCCATCACGTGCTTGCCCTTCTGGTACTTGTAGATGGTGTTGGAGGCCTGCCTCTCGCTCTCCAGCAGCACATGCGAGACGCCGAGCTCGGCGGCGTGGGCGGCGGCCGACAGGCCCGCGGGACCCGAGCCGATGATGCCCACCTTGTACCAGCGGAATTCCGTTCTCTGATCGAATTGGGAGGACATGGGGGTCACCTCGCCACGATGGTCTTCAGGCCGCCCAGCGCCGCCTGGAAGCGCTCGAGCCGGTACTTCTCGTCGTCCTTCACCGTCTCGAACACCCGGTCGAGGGCGGCATTGGCGGCGCGCACGTCGCCGAGGGCGCCGCGGCGGGCAAGGAAATTGAGCACGCTCGCGATCGCCATGGACGCCTGCTCGG
Organism: Usitatibacteraceae bacterium; assembly: GCA_035432885.1. Lineage (GTDB taxonomy): Bacteria > Pseudomonadota > Gammaproteobacteria > Burkholderiales > Usitatibacteraceae > FEB-7. The sequence continues at coordinate 13,023 of DAORTX010000051.1, read as the reverse complement.
CGCCCGCGTAGTCGCCGAACTGGCCGGCCAGCCCGTCGTCCACGAGCCCGGCCAGGATCGCCCGCAGGTCGCGGTCGCCGAACTCGCGGTCACGCAGCTTCCCGACCACCGCATCGAGCCCCTTGCGCAGCTTTCGGGCCGCCTCCATCGCGTCGCCGCCCTCGCCGGCCACGGCCCGGTGGAGTTGCAGCACGAGGTCGTTGAACGCCGCGCTCTCGAGGGGATAGGTCTGCCGGACGATCTGGCGGAGCATCAGGAGGTTCGCGTCGTTGAAACGGATGGTGCCGGGGCGTGTTCCCACGCGCGGCTTCCAGCGTGTTTCCGACATCGGGTGGTGGCAGGCGTGGCAGTCGAAGACGACCAGCTCGGGGAAGAGGCCGTCGCGGCCGCGCTTCGGGTCGAGCACCACGTCCAGCTGCTCCTGGGCGGCGAGGGCCTGCCCGATCGCCCACACGCGCACGCCGTCCCAGCGGCCCTTGCGCTTCTGCCAGTCCTCGTCGACGACGAAATGCGGCGGCTGCGTCTGCGTGAAGGTGTCGAGTTCGAAGCTGATGCGCGGGTGCCCCGCGCCCATGATGCGATGGGTGACGAACTTGTCCTTGTTGCCGAAATGGCACGAAAGGCAGAGCCGCGCGAGCGCCACGGGATCGTCCGTCGGGTACAGCCCGTCTTTCACGTTGCCCTCGTGGGTCGCGCCGGGCGCGACGTGGGACTTGATCCAGTTCTCCGCGGGTCCGTGGCAGGCCTCGCAGCTCACGCCGTCGGACGCCTTGAAACGCTCGCCCTGGCGTGCCGCCGGCGGGTTGTGGCCGTGGCAGTCGACGCAGATCTTCGCCTCGTGGGCGGGCTGCTTCAGGCCCAGGTTCGCGACGATCCGCTTGCTGCGCTCGTTCCACAGGACCTGGTTGGCGCGAAGCGCATGCTTGTCCACGCGCGACCAGGTGACGTACTCGTTCTGCAGGACGTTCGAGCCCTTCCATTGGCTGATGGACCCGTGGCACAGGCTCGAGGCGCAATTGACCACGCCGAGGTGCTTCGCGTCGGCCTCGTAGGGAAGCGGCGGCGTCTCGGCCGCCCGCGCGAGCAGGGCCGCCAGGGCAAGTCCTGCTGCCAGTAGTCGTCTCATCGCGCCTCCGCCTTCCTCGCTTCGCCCGGCGGCCTGGGAGCGCGATCGGCCGGCGGCCTCGCGTCCCGGAAATCCCCGGGCTTTCCGGTGTCGTCCACGGTCCAGACCTTGCCGTCCGGACCCAGGTAGAACTTCTGCAGCTCGTCGCGCGTGAACGGGCGCGCGCCGATCCGTCCGAAGACCGCGATCTGCCCGCCGGTCTCGTCGGCCGCCCGGTCGCGATCGAGTCCCTTGGCGAGCGAAAGCGCGGGCGAGGCGGTCTCGCGCCAGGCGATCACCCGTGGCCGGGGCTCCGGGCTGAAACCGTAGAACTTCGGCTGGATCTCGGGCGAGGTGAGCTGCAGGACCTTGAGTCCGTTCGTCCCGTCGGCCACGTAGGCGATGGCCGAGGCATTGGTGGTGGCCACCACGACGTCGCGCGCGTCGTTCAGCTTCCCGCCGTCGTCGAAAGCCAGGTGCAGGCGCGGCTCGCGCGGGCGCTCCACGTCGACGATGGCGAGCCCCTGCCTGCCCGCGGCAACGTAGGCATAGGTTCGCGCGAGGTAGACGCGCCGCGCATCGGCGAGCGCGACCCGGGCGCCGGCGACCAGCGCCGCCTTTTCCGGGACGGTCACGTCGATCACCGCGAGGCCTTCGTCGTCGGTCACGAAGAGGTAGCGGAACTGGAGCGCGGACGCCCGCGCCCCGCGCAGGGGCACCACGGCGACCTTGCGCGGCTTCAGCGGATCATCGAGGTCGAGGACCACGAGCCCCGCATCGGCCGCGACGTAGACGTACCGGCCGCCGATGGTGAGGTGGCGCGCGCCGCGCAGGATGCCCTCCTCGTTCCACGTGATCGCGCGCTGGAGGAAGTTGTTCCGCGGCTCGCCGTCCGAGAGCGTGTTCACGTCGACCAGGATGAGGCCTTCCTCGGCGTCGGTGACCAGCGCGTACTGGTAGATCGGGTGGAAGGGCTGCTCCTGGTTCACCTTGCGCATGAGCTCGCCCTGGTTTCGCCCCGGCGCGATCGGCTGGTTGGTGGGCAAGGCGACGCAGGTCGCGTTCCTCGAGGCGACGTGCGTGTCGTGGCCGAGCGGCGAAAAGGGCGCGGTGACGATGCGCTGCGAGATGCCCTTGTTGGCGATGGAAGCCACGTCGTAGACGCGCAGCCCGCCGGCGCCTTCGGCGGAGTAGAAGTACTCGCCGCGCAGCATCACGCAGCCCGAGGGCCCCCCGGCCGCGTGGTCGTGCGCCTCGGGCAGGCGCCGCCCGCGCTTCTCGTGGTCGGCGTACCAGTCCGGGTAGGCATAGCGGTGCAGGTAGCTGCCGATGACCGCCTGGGGCTCCTCCCACTCGGTCACCTGGACCGCCTGCACGTGGCGCTCCTCGCCCACCCAGGCGTTGAAGCCCACGAAGTTCACGAAGTTGGTCCCCTGCAGCAGGAGCTGCGCCATGATCGCGTTGTTGTCGTCCTTGCCGGAGACGTGGCAATCCGAGCAGCCCTTCGTCTCGGTCTTCCTTTCCGTGTGCGGGTAGTGCGGCGCGAAGGCCTGCGAGGAGAACCCGCTCGCCGCCACCGGCGCCTGCTGGATGTAGATGCGCTCGCGGTTGATGTTGGTCGAGGAGAGCACCAGCGCCGAGGACGAGCGGATGGGCGCGATCCGCCCGCCCTTGACCGGGCCGTGGCGGCCGAGCTGGAACATCTCGTCGCGGGCCACCTGCGGGTTGTAGGTGGCGTAGTTCCGGGTCTCCCCGCCCTCGTAGTGGTGGCGCTCGGTCTTCCAGTTGGCCTGGATCGGCAGGTGGCAGCCGCCGCAGCTGGTGGTCCACGAGAGGTGGCAGCTGAAGCAGGTCATCTTCTCGTCGGCGTGCGCGTAGTCCTTGCCGCCGGGGCCCCACTGCCCCTGCCGGCCCGCCTCGCCCGGGCGCATGAGCTTCGCGCGCGCCGCCTTCTCGTTGTAGTGCGCATTGCCCGGCGTCACCGTGTCCTTCACCAGCGACATCTCCCACTCGAGGTCCGGGTGGATCGCCGAGCGCTGGAAGAGCTTGCCGTCGCGCCACTCGAAGCGCTTGCGCCCGTCCTGCGTGCGCAGGAGCGACATGTCCATCCCGCCGGGGCGCGCCGCCGGCCCCGAGGTGCGCAGCGTCGGGTAGGTGGTCGCCGTGCCGTGGCAGTCGCGGCAGTCGATCTCGACGGCGGCCGCCACCTCGCCGTAGAGGTGGCCGTTGCCGTGCATGTCCTGCGAGAAGTGGCAGTCCACGCAGTGTAAGCCCGCGTCGAGGTGGATCGAGGTGAGGTGCACGGCCTTCCTGAACTTCTGCGGGTCGTCGTCGGCGACCGCCTTGCCGTCCTTGTCGAGGAGCGTGCCCTTGCGGTCGCGCTTGAAGACGGCGCGGAAGTTCCAGCCGTGGCCGTGGTAGTCGGCGAACTGCGTGTCCTTGAGCTTCGGGTTGAGGCTCGAGACCTCCTTGAGGAACTCCGGGTCGCCCCACTTGCCGCGGATGGCGGCCTCCTCCGGGTTCCGGTCGAGGATGCGCCGCGCTTCCTCGTCCGTCGGGTACTTCTGCTTTTCCGGCCACATGAAGGGCGCGTCGGCCTCGTAATCCCACATGATCGTGCCGTAGTACGAGTTCACGAACACGTTGGGCTGGTGCATGTGGCAGACCATGCACTGCGAGGAGGGAATCGCGCGCGTGAACTCGTGGCGGATGGGGTGGCCGGAGCGGTCCTTGGGGATGGTGGGATCCTTCGTGGCCGACTTCCCCGTGTGCCCGTACTTCGCGTACACGCCCGCGTGCTTCGGGTCGCGGTCGTTGGCGTAGGGCGTGTGGCAGGCCGTGCACCCCGAGGAGCGGTAGTCGCCCGGCTGCTCGTTGGTGCCGAGGAACCACAGGTGCGGGTCGTTCAGGCGCGTCTTGGTGATGTTGATCACCGGCACGGCGATGCGGCTGCCGGTGCCGGGGCCGCGGTTCGACTGCCGGATGTCCGGCCGGCCCGGCTCGTCGAGGCGCTGCAGCTGCCCGGTGTTGTTGGGCAGCCCGATCTCCGGGAACTGCGAGGAGATCACGCGCCCGCCGCGCTCGAAGACGCGGAAGACATCCGCCGGCGGGATCGTCTCCCACGAGGGCAGCGCCGTGACGCTCGGCAGGATGCCCTTCTCGACCAGGTAGTCCGTCGGCTTCACCGGGTTCACGAGCGTGGCGCCGATGCCGTCTCGCGTGTAGGCCTCGCCGAGGATGTAGCGCTTGAACGGCAGGATCCCGTTGTTGTACGCCGCCCCGCCCCAGAGCATCGCGGAGGTGGACATGAGGCTGCGTTCGGAGGCCTGGATGATCGGGAGGTGGCAGGCCCCGCAGGCCTCGCGCGCGACTCGCAGGTCGCCCGGGTTCACGAACCGGATGTACTCGGGCGCCTCGCGGTTGAGCAGGGTATAGCTGCCTTCCGGGTTGGCGCTCGAGGGCCACTTCCACGACTTCGGGTAACGCGGGCTCACGTGGGACTTCTCGAGCGCCGCGAGGTAGGCGAGGTCCTGGCGCTCCGCCTGCGCGGGTTTCTCGACGGCGGCGTCGCCGCCGTGGCAGTCGGTGCAGCCGAGCACCACCGCCGGGTTCTGGTGCATGGTGTGCCGGTCCGTGGCGGTGTGGCAGCTCATGCACCCGGTGCTCTTCGCGTGCGCCTGCGCGGCGGTCTGGCGCTCCGGCGCCGGCGGATGCGTGACGTGGGCGCGGGCCACCGCCTGCTCGGCGCCGGTATCGGCCCGCACGGCCAAGGCGAGCGCGATGGCGGCGCAGGCAAGGCTCAGTCGTCGCGTGGAGTTCATGTCGGTGCCCGGTTGCCCGCGAGGTTCAGTAGTTGAGGATCAGGTTCACGAGGATCGAGTACTGCGGCCCGCGGCGATCCTCGTCGTAGAGTTGCTTCAGGCCCTTGCCGGGCACGAGCGCGGCCGCCGAGGCGTTGAGCACGAGGTTCTGGCTCATGAAGGGCCGGTACTGCACGCCCGCCGAGACGTCCCAGCCGATTTCCCGCTCCGGCGGCGCCTGGTTGCGAAGCACGCCCAGCACGGTGGTGTCCTGGAAGCGCAGGTAGGACAGGTTGCCGATGACCCGCAGCTGCGGCATCAGGTCGGCGTCCGCCCCCACGCCCAGCAGCAGGAGTCCCGGGTTCACGAAATTCGACTGGCCCTGGTCCTTCGACGAGCGCAGGCTCGGCAGCACGCCGTTCCTTCCCGAGAGGGCCACGCCGCCGCCACCGACCAGGGGCACGGCCTGGCGGACCCAGAAGCTCGTGTCGGCGCCCGCGAACTGCGGGTTCTCGAGGATCGCGTCGAAGCCCGTGGCCTTGCCGTCGAAGGGATCCTTGTCGCCCGAGGACGCGAGAGCGCTCAGGCGAAGGCGCAGCCAGCTGTAGTCCCGGGACAGCTCGGCCGCCGCGAACCCGGCGCGGATGTCCTGGGGCCGCCCGGCCAGCGGGTGGCGCTCGTCGCGCCCGATCGCCGCGTAGACGGATGCCTGGAGGTTCCAGCGGCCGAAATGGCCGTCGCCGTTCAGCCCGAGATAGCCCACGGTGTAGTCGTGCGGGCGCTCGTCGCCCAGCGAGGCGGGCCGCTCCAGGAAGCCGTTGTTGTTGTAGTAGGCGCCCTTGCCCTCGCGGTTCACGTCGAGGATGGCGGTGGCCTGGGTGGTGAATCCCAGGACCGGGAAATCCTGCCGGTACGCGTTGGCCACCAGCACGTCGTCGCGGCGCAGGCGGGTTGTCACGTCGTTCAGGCCCGAGTTGGTGTCCTTCTCGATCCGCCGGAACCAGCCCAGGTTGTACTGCCACCGGTTGCTGTCGCGGGTGCCGAAGAGCCGAACGCCGAGCGGGACGTCCTGGAAGACGAACCCGCGGAAGTCGGAGATGAACGGCTGGATGCCCGCGCGAACGGAGTCGAAATCGTACTGCGCGGACACGTTTCGCAGGTGCACGTCGGCAAAGAGCTCCTGCACGCCGACATGGTTGTCCGTGCGCCGGGTGCCCTCGCGAGGGTCGATGCGAAGCGCCCTCACCTCCTCCACGCGCGACTGGTTCACGTTGAAGGCGGGCACGAACCGGAACTCGTAGTCCGGCGGCTTGAACGTCGTGTCGCCCTTGATGAGCGCCAGGGACACGATGAACGTCTGGGCGATCGTGGACTGCCGGCCCCGGCCGAAGACATCCAGGCCACCGGCGCGATCGGTCGTCTGCGCGCCGACGGGCGTCGGCAGCCGCCGGGCTTCGACCAGCGTGTCGGAGACGATCCCCGCGTTGAAGAACCAGTCCGGCGAGAGCCGCTTCGCGAGCGCCGGAAACCGCTCGCGGAACCAGGGATCGTCGCCGATGGGCAGGTCGCCCTTCAGGATGTTCTGGTTGTACGGGTCCGTGAGGGGAAACTTGAATCCCAGCGCCTGCATGATCCGCCAGCGATCGGGCACCGCGAGGCTCGTTCGCGGGGTGGCCGGCAACGGTCCCGGCACCTGGCCCGGATCCGCGGGCGGCGGGAAGAATTCCAGCGGCTTCGTTCCGCCGGGCCGTCGCAGCTCGATTTCCCGGTCCGTCGCCTTGTCGGGCGGAAGCTTCCGGTCCTCGTTCGTGGACGGCTTGAGACCCTCCTGCGCGAAGGCCACGGGCGCGGCCGCGCCGAGGAACGCGACCAGCGCCGTGGCCATGGCGAACCGCCCGGTGAGCTCAGAGCCCCGCACAGGCATCCTGCTGGTTCGAGTCGTTGAACGGCGACTGCGGGCACTGCGCGTAGCGAAGCCTCACGCCCAACGGGGAAAGGGTGTCCGCCCGCATCGACGCGGCGGCGTGCGAAAGCCCCGTTCCGAGCGAACGCGTGGCATTGGCCACGCCCAGCAGCGCGACCATGTCGTCCTGGTCCACCCCATCGCCGGACACGCCGACCGCGCCCACGAGAACGCCGTTGCGGTAGAGCGGCATGCCGCCGGGAAAGATCTGGATGCCGTTCCTCGCGAGCCCGAGGCCCGCGTCCGGCGCGCCCGCGGGAGCCCCGAGCGCGGCGCGGCCGGCGCATCCGGGGGAGGTATCACCGGTGGCGGCGGCCTTCACGAGCTGGTTGTAGACGAGATCGAGCTGGAAGCCCACGTTGAACGGGCTCCAGGTGTCGAAGCCCTTGGAGAGCGGGCCGTGGGGCGTGCCGTCGATGCCGTCGGGAAAGGTCGGCCGGTGGAGGTTCGAGATCGCCCGCATGGACCAGGCGATGCGGCCATCGAGCGCCCCGCCCTCGCCCACGAAGTCGCGCAGGGCCCCTACATAGGCCGCCATCGGGGAGCGGGCGCCGGCGGGCGAAAGATATTGCGCATCCGGCAGCCCCGCGAGGAGCGCGGCGGCGTCGGTGCGCGAGAAAAGCAGCGCGCCGCGGGCCTTCTGGACCGCGACGTCGGTGCCGAACACCGGCGCGTCCGGCGTCCGCGCGAGCCCGAGCACCTCGCCCTCGAGATCGACCACCACGACGGAAACCTCGGCCGCGGACCCGAGGGGTCGGCGAATCTGCGCCCGCGCGCGGTTGGCCACGCGAATGCCCTCCTCGATGATCCGCGAGACCTCGTTGGCGCTGGGACCGCCGGCGAGCGGCGAGCCTCGCGTCGGAAATCGCTCCGCGTTCGCGCCGTCGACCAGGGTGAAGGCGCCCACGACGGCGAAGGCTCCCGTCGCGGCCCGGTATCCGGAGGCCGGCGTCCCGAACGCTACACCCGCGCCGACCGACGCCGGCGCATAGCCCGCCACCTCAAGCAACTTGCCGGGCAGGCTCGGGAACGCCGCGGCCCGGGCCGGATCCGAGGCGAGCGACTCCGAGTCGACGTAGCGAAACGTCTTGCCGTCGGCGGTGATGCGTTCGGCACGGATGTCCGGCGGCGGGGAGAATCCCGTCCCGCCGGCCACCGCGATCAGTTCGTCCAGGTCCTCGTCGATGTCGGTGATCACCGCATCGAGACCGTAGGTGCCGTCCGCCATCACGCCGATGCCGCCGACCACGGCGCCGTTGCGGTACAGGGGCAGGCCACCGGGGTCCGCGGAGAGGCCGAGCGGCGAACGTTTCGGGCCCACGGTCCCGTGGGTCGCATTGCGCATCACGTCGGAGCACGAGAGCTGGGAGAACTGCACGCCGTAGAGCGGCCCCGAGGGCGCCCGCGACTCGCCCGGCAGGAAGTTCTGCTGCACGATCATGCTCGCGGTCCGCGAGGAAAAGGCATTGCCCGAAGACGAAAGGTAGGCCCCGGTGATCGCCTTCGCGATCGCCGCGGCGCCGGAGGGCAGCGTGTCGCGGATGCCGTCGAGTCCTCCCTCGACGCCGCGCCCGGAAAGGAGGTCGAATCGCTCCCGCGCGCCGTTCATCTGGAAGACGGCGAGCACGTTGCCCACGCGGTCCACCACCGCGATCGTGGCGAGCGCGCCCCGGGCCTGGGCCTCGCCCACGGCCTGGGCGATGATCCGGCGAACGTCGTCCTGGGCGAGAAGGCTCGAGGAGGCGTTGCAGTCGGGCACGCAGTCCGCCGAACCCGCGTTGCCCGAGGAGCCGGAGCAACCGGCCAGCACCACCGCGATCGCGGCGGCGATGACCCGCCAGCCGTCAGTTCGCAACGGCGGCCCCCGCGGCCACGCGCGTGGCGGACCTCGGCCGGAACTGCGGATCCCACGGGTGCTTCTGCTCGTGGAAGCCGTGGCAGAGAAGGCAGTTGGACGTGACCTTCTTCTCCACGGGCGTCGATCCGCCGTGGCATTCGCGGCATCCCTGGAGGGTCGGCAACGCCACGTCGGCGCTGCGCGTGGATTTCGCGACGTCATGGCAGTCCGAGCACTTCGACTGAGCGTGGCTCCTGTGGTCGAAGCGGGCGCCGGGCATCCAGCGCTTGTTCTGCCGGACCGCCGCCACGCCCCACTGCGCGCCGTCGGGGCCGTCCTTCTGCGTGATCTCGTGGCAGGTGCGGCAGACGCGAACCTCGAAGAGTTCGTCGGCGACCTGCTCGGACTTGCGACCGCTCGAGGCGAGGCGGTTGCCGAAGATCTCGCGCGTCACGCGTTCGGCCTTGCCCTGCGCCAGGGCGAGCGCGGCTCGCCTCGCCTCGTCCGAGGGTGGTCCCGGCCGCCGCAGCAGGCCGATGCCGGGAACGCCGAAGGCCTTCTCGAAACTGTCACCGGTGCCGTTCAGCGCGAGGTTCGCGTAGAACTCGCGCACCACCGTCACCGCCTCCGCGGGCGCGCCGTGGGGCACCTGGCGCGAGCTGATCGCCGGCTCGAACTCGAGCCGATGGCATTCCTGGCAGTCGCGCCGCATGGTGACGGGCTCGAATCCGCGCTTCGAGGCATCGGGATGGTGGCAGGCGTCGCAGGAGAGCTTCACGCGCCCCTTTTCCGGGTGCTTGACGCCGCCCGCGTCGAGGTGGACGGCGTGGTTGAACACCAGGTTCGACGCTTCCTCGATGGGAGAGCTCCCCTGCCGGACCCGCCGCACGCCCTTTTCCGCGGGCAGGGTGAGGCGGAATGCCGGGTGGTCCTTCGCGAAATCCGACGCGTTCTGCGACTGCGCCCCGTTCGCCTTCGAGCGCACGTCCCGATGGCAGTCGGCGCAGAAACGGTCGTCGTCGCGATGCGTGGACTTCACGCCCTTGTGGTCGCGGTGGCACTCGGCGCAGCGCGTCCCGGCGAAGAGCGCCGCGGGCTGCATGTCCGGGGCGACGTGGTGGCCGATCTTCGCGTGGCATTCCAGGCAGGCCACGTCACGGACCTGCCGGAAGGCGATCTCGTGGCAGGCCTCGCACTTCTGTCCCACGGGCTGGTGCGCGAGGATCACCGGTCCCGGATTCCAGAATCGGTCGCTCGCCATGGCGATCGAGCCGGGCTGGTTCCACGGCAGGTCGAGGATTCGCCCGGCGGGCAGGAGGAAGAACACGATCGCCACGAGGGCGAAGAGCGCGAGCGCCGTGGCGCGCTTGGGAAGGCGAAGGGAGGCGAGCGTGAGCTTGCCCGCGCGCGAGAGGAATTCCGCCGCCACGTTCTCCGGGGGCCGCAGGAGTTCCACGGTGATCGCTCCGGAAAATCCCGCGGGCGCCGCGATGGCGGTGACCTTGTAGGGGCCGATGTCGACCGACTTTCCCGGCGAGAGCCGCACCGAGCGCACGGCCTTTCGCGTGGTGCTGGTCATCGTCCCCATCTCGCCCTCGGTGTAGACGGGGCCGTTGCGGTCGACGATGAGTCCCTGGTTCAGGGCGATTCGCGGATCGGCGAGCAGGACCTCGCTCGAGGCGTTGCGCCCTACCCGGATCCAGTCGGCGGTGACCTCCCGGCGAACCTGCACCATGCGGCCGGCGCGGTTGCGGCTCTGCGAGATGACGAGGAGTTTCAAGTCGGCTCCGGGCGGGCGGCTACCAGTAGAGGAACACGGAGATCACGTGCGCCGAGAGCGCGGCGAGAAGCGCGAGCGCGAGCGGCACGTGGACGTAGAGCCAGAGGTCGAGCCTCGCCTTGAAGCGAAGGTCGCGCCGCGCGCGGCCGAGGATCTCGTTCTTCTGCAGCAGGAGCGAATAGACCTCGTGGTTGAGCTTCGCCGCCTCTCCCGTGAGCCGCTTGCCGATCTCCGGAAGCTCGCGGATCGCCGCGCCCGTGGGACAGCTGGCGTCGCGTCCGCTCACGATGCGCGCGAGCGAGCCGCCGAGCCGCGTGTTGTCGAGCGATGCGTTCACGACCTTGAGGATCTGGTCCGGCAGCGACAGGGCCTTTTCGCGGATTTCCAGGTCCAGGTCGGCGATCTTGAGGACCATCGCATCGAGGGTCTCGTCGCCGCGGTTGGCCGTCATGAGTCCCGGCACCGTGAGGTAGATGTAGGTGCCGTAGAAACCGCTCGCCACCGTGGCGACCATCAGCACGTAGGCGAGCGTGTGCAGGTTCCAACCCAGCTCGAACCCGGTGTGCAGCGTGGCCACGACCAGGAGCGCGGCGCCGAGGTAGATGTGGGCCGAGAGCCAGCCCTGGGCGGTGCCGACGCGGGAGGCATAGCGGCGCTTGCGCACGCCGAACCACAGGAGCAGGACGATGAGCAGCGCGCCGATGGTGCCGAGCGTGTAGCCCAGCCACGTCCCGCCATAGGGCTTGAGCGGCGGCTCGTCCCAGAGGTAGACCGCGCCGGCGATGATGGAAAGGCCGAGCGCCGCCTTGAACCAGCGGAAACGCGCGTACTCCAGAATCGACTGGTGTCGCACCCGACCCCCCTCCCCGACCGAACCGATTGTAGTTGTCTGCGCCTCGACGATTGGAGTCGGTTGCGGCGCTGGGGCATTGTAGCCGCTCGTTGATGGTTCGCAAGCGGAAGGGGGCAGGCACTCCGGTATAATCCGGCGTCGCGCTCCCTCCTGACCTGCCCTCCCCCGATGCTCACTTTCTGGATTGTGGCCGCCCTGATGATCCTGGCGGCCCTCGCATTCGTGCTCATACCCTTGCTGCGCGGGCGCAACCGTTCCGGACCGACCGTGCGCGAGGCGAACCTCGCCATCCTTCGCGGACAGCGCCAGGAAATCGACGCCGACGTGGCGCTCGGCCTCCTGCCCACGGAATCGCGCGAGACGGCGATCGCGGAACTCGCGGCCCGCGCCGACGAGGATCTCGCGGCGACCGGCGACTCCCCCGCCGCGCCGCTTCGCCGGCCCTGGGTGACCGCTGGCCTGCTCGTGGTCCTCGTTCCCGCCGTCGCCATCGGCTTCTACCTGTGGGTCGGCGTCCCGCAGGTGACCGACCCGAAGGTCATGGCTGCCGCCGGTGCCGCGCCCGGCGATCACCAGATCGAGCAGATGGTCGCCGAGCTCGAGCTGAAGATGAAGGACCGGCCCGACGACGTGCAGGGCTGGATGCTCCTCGCGCGCTCCTTCGCCGCGACCGGAAAATCCGCCAAGGCGCTCGACGCCTATGCACACCTGGCGAAGATCGCGCCGCAGGATGCCTCGGTGCTCGCCGACTATGCGGATGCCCTGGCGCTTTCCCGGGGCCGCAATCTGGCCGGCGAGCCCACGGAACTGGTCCTGCGGGCGCTCCAGTCGGACCCGCGGCACCCGAAGGCGCTGGCGCTTGCCGGCACGGCGAAACTGAACGGCGGCGATTTCGCCGCCTCCGTCGGCTTCTGGGAACGGCTCCTCGCGGTCGTGCCCCCCGGTTCGCAGGACGAGACCGAAGTCCGCAACATCATCGAGGACGTGCGCTCCCGCGCGGCCGCCGCCGGCAAGCCCCTGCCGCCGTCCGCCGCGCTCGCCGCCGCGCCGGCGCCCGCACTCGCCAGTCCCCCTGCGCCCGCGACGGTCGCGGCGCCGAAGGCGCCGAAGCCGGGCGCGCCGGCGATGGCGGCGATCACGGGCACCACGGTAGCGGGCACGGTGAAGATCGCCGGCGCCCTCGCCGCGAAGATCGCGGCCACGGACACGTTGTTCATCTATGCGCGCGCCGAGACGGGCTCGCGCATCCCGCTCGCGATCATTCGCGGCGGCGCGGGCGAGCTTCCCCGGGACTTCGTGCTCGACGATTCCATGGGCATGACGCCCGCGGCGAGGCTCTCGACGACGCCCTCGGTGGTCATCGAGGCGCGCGTCTCCAAGGCGGGCGGCGCCGTGACCCAGACCGGCGATCTCGTCGGCACGAGCAAGCCCGTGGCGCCGGGTGCCAAAGGGGTGTCGATCGTGATCGACAAGGTCGTTCCCTAGGGCGCCGATGACGGGAAAGCACCGAAGCGGCGCGCCTGACGTCCTCCAGGTGCGCGACCTCGCCTGCAGCCGCGGGCCCGCGCTGCTTTTCTCCAAACTCGACTTCGACATCGCCGGCGGCGAGCTCCTGTGCGTGCGCGGGCCGAACGGCTGCGGCAAGACCACGCTGCTTCGCTGCGTGACCGGCCTCACGCGCCCCG
>DAORTX010000050.1:7157-13531 GCA_035432885.1 Usitatibacteraceae bacterium | reverse complement strand
ATTGCCTGCGGGGAGGTTCAGGCCGCGCTCAGAAGAGCACGCTCGGCAGCCACAGGCTGATGATCGGCACGTAGGTGATGATCGCGAGGAAGACCACGAGCACGCTCAGCCACGGCAGCGCGGCGCGCACCACCTGCATGATCGACATGCCGGTGATGCCCGCGGTCACGAACAGGTTCAACCCCACGGGCGGGGTCACCATGCCGATCTCCAGGTTCACCACCATGATGATGCCCAGGTGAACCGGGTCGATGCCCAGCTGCTCGGCGATCGGGAAGAGGATGGGCGCGAGAATCAGGATGATCCCCGTGGGTTCCATGAAATTGCCCGCGATGAGCAGCAGGATGTTCACCACGATCAGGAACTGCCAGGGCTCCATCCCCCAGGAGACGATCTGCTCCGTGATCGCCTGCGGGATGCGCTCGGTCGTGAGGACGTGCGCGAAGAGCAGCGCGTTGGCCACGATGAACATGAGCATGACGGTGACCCGCGCCGCATCCACCAGCACGTGCGGCACCTTCTTCATGCCGATGTCCCGGTAGACGAAAACGGCGACGAAGAAGGCGTACACCGCGGCGACGGCCGCCGCCTCCGTGGGCGTGAAGATGCCGCCGTAGATCCCGCCCAGGATGATGACCAGCAGCAGCAGCCCCCAGATGGACTCCCGGCCCGCCTTCAGGATCTCGCCCATGGAGGCCCTCGGCTGGCGCGGCAGCTTCAGGTAGCGCGCCCGGAAGTAGATCGCCACCATCAGCATGAGGCCCAGCAGGATGCCGGGGATGACGCCGGCCATGAAGAGCTTGCCGACCGAGGTTTCCGTGGCCGCGCCGTAGACCACCATCACGATCGAGGGCGGTATCAGGATCCCCAGCGTGCCGGCGTTGCAGATCACGCCCGCGGCGAAATTCTGCGAGTAGCCGGCCTTCACCATGCCGGCGATCACGATGGAGCCCACCGCCACGACCGTGGCGGGAGAAGAGCCCGAGACCGCGGCGAAGAGCATGCAGGCGAGCACGGAGGCCATCGCGAGGCCGCCGCGCAGGTGGCCGATGCAGGCGATGGCGAACCGGATCATGCGCTTGGCCACCCCCCCGGTCGTCATGAAGGCGCCGGAGAGGATGAAGTACGGGATCGCGAGCAGCGTGAAGTGCTCGGAGGTCTCGAAGAGCTTGAGCGAGAGCGAGGGCAGGGAATCCTGCCCGAAGAAGAGGATCGTGAGCACCGACGACAGGCCGAGCGCGATCGCGATCGGCATGCCCATCAGCATGAACGCGAACAGCATGACGAACAGGATGGCGGTGGTCATTTGCGTTCGCTCCCCGGCGCCGCATCCGGCGCGCCGTCCTGCCTGAGTTTCAGCGCGTCCGCGGCCTCGTCGGCCAGGTGCATCCCGGACTCCTTGCCCGTGACGATCAGGAAGAGCATGTGGGAGAAGCGCAGGATCAGGATGCCGAAGCCGATCGGCAGCACCAGGCGCGGGATCCACTGCTCGATCGGCAGGTCCTGGGCGAGGATGCCGATGTCGTACATCTTCTTCACGTACACCCAGCTGCCGTAGAAAAGGATCACGGAATAGACGATGCTGAGCGCCGCGGCGATGCCGCCGACGGTCCGCGCCGTCTTCCGGCCCAGGCCCTTCACCAGCGCGTCGACCCCGATGTGCGTGCCGACGCGAACGCCGTAGGCCATCCCGATGAAGATGAGCCACGCGAAGAGGTAGGTGACCAGCTCCAGGGCCCAGACGAAGCTGTAGTTGAAGACGTAGCGCGCGATCACCTGGGAGAAGGTGATCGTCGTCATCACGGCGAGGAGGAGCGCAATCAGCCCCTCCTCCAATCGATGCAGGTAGACCATCTTCACGGACGTCTCCTGTGGTCGCGCGCCACTTGGGCTCAGGTGCCTACTTGTTGGACTTGACCGCCGCCTTGATGAGATCGGCGCCGATGCCCGACTCGAACTTCTTCCAGACCGGCTCCATCACCTTCTGCCAGGCGGCCAGGTCCTCCTTGGACAGCTCCTGGATCTTCGCCTTGCCGGCCTCGGCGATCTTCTGGCGGTCGCGCTTGCTGAACTCGCTCGCGAGGCCGTTCGAGTACTTCGTCGCCTCGTTCATGGCGGAGGTGAGCCCCGCTCGGATGTCCGCGGGCAGCCCGTCCCACCACTTGGCGTTGGTGATCACCATGTAGTCGAGCACGCCGTGGTTGGTTTCCGCGATGGTCTTCTGGACCTCGAAGAACTTCTGCGAGTAGATGTTGGACCAGGTGTTCTCCTGCCCGTCGACCACGCCCGTCTGCAGCGCCTGGTAGACCTCGCTGAAGGCCATCTTCTGGGGATTCGCCCCGACCGCGCGGAACTGCGCCTCGAGCACGTCGGAGGCCTGGATGCGGAACTTGAGCCCCTTCACGTCATCGGGGCGCTTGAGGACGTCCTTGCTCGAGGACATCTGCTTCATGCCGTTGTGCCAGTAGCCCAGGCCCTTGATGCCCTGCCTGGTCATGCTGTCGAGGAGCGCGAGGCCCTCCGGGCTGTCCTGGAAGCGGTCGACGGCCTCCGGATTGGAGAAGAGGAACGGCAGGTCGAAGATCTGGATCTTCTTGGTGTAGCGGTCGAACTTCGACAGCGACGGCGCGATGAACTGCACGTCGCCGAGCAGGACGGCTTCCATCTCCTTGGCATCGCCGAAGAGCTGGGAGCTCGGGAAGACCTGGACCGTCACCTTGCCCGGGAGCTTCTTCTCCGCGAGTTCCTTGAATTTGAGCGCCCCCTGGCCCTTGGGCGTGTTCTCGGCCACCACGTGGCTGAACTTGATGATCATCGGCTGCTGGGCGACGGCAACCATCGAGAAACCGGCGGCCACCAGGCCAACCAGGATATTTCGCAGTTTCATGTTCGTCCTCCTGTGGATACGGATCGTCGAAAGCCCACGCGGAACGGATTTTCCGGCTGGACCCGGGGGATTCTCGCGGAAAGCCCCCGGCATTGAAATTGTGGAAACCCGCAGGCCGGAACCGTCGTCCTGCCTGCGGCTGCGCGGGGGTATTGTAACCACCTTTCGGGCTTGCCCGTTCAGGGGAGGGCAGGCCGGCCGCGGGGCACGTTCGCCGCGCCGCGCCGTGATACCGTTTATCGCCTCCCCATCGATCGCGAGCAGACCATGGAATACCGCAACCTCGGCCGCAGCGGCCTCAAAGTCTCCCCCCTCTGCCTGGGCACCATGATGTTCGGCGACCGCACGGATTACGCGGAGGCCGCGCGCATCGTGGCGTCGGCGCGCGAGGCCGGCGTCAACTTCGTCGATACCGCGGACATGTACGCGAAGAGCGAGTCCGAGAAGATCGTGGGCAAGCTGATCGCCGAGGACCGAGACCACTGGGTGCTCGCCACCAAGGTGGGCAATCCCACGGGCGTGGGCCCCAACGAGCGCGGCACGGGCACCAAGCGCCTGCTGCAGGCCATCGACCAGAGCCTCGAGCGGCTCGGCACCGACTACGTCGACATCTACTACCTGCACAAGGATTTCGCCGACATCCCGCTCGAGGAGACGATCGGGACGATGGGCGACATCCTCGCCTCGGGCAAGGCGCGCTACTTCGGGGTCTCGAATTTCCGCGGCTGGCGCATCGCCGAGGTGGTGCGGGTTTGCGGGGAACTGGGGGTCGCGAAGCCCGTGGTCTGCCAGCCCTACTACAACGCCATGAACCGCCAGCCCGAAGCCGAGATCCTGCCTGCCTGCCACCACCACGGCATCGGCGTGGCGCCCTACAGCCCGCTCGCGCGCGGCGTTCTGGTGGGCAAGTACCGGCCGGGCGAAGCGCCGCCGGCCGACACGCGCGCCGGACGAAACGACAAGCGCATCATGGAAACGGAATTCCGCGCCGAGTCCCTGGTGATGGCGCAGACCCTCAAGGCGCACGCCCTGAAGAAGGGCATGAGCGCCACGCAGTTCGCGTTCGGCTGGGTGCTCGCCAACCGGATCGTCACGAGCGTCATCGCCGGCCCCAGGACCCTCGAGCAGTGGGAGGGCTACCTCGGCGCGCTCGACCGGCCGATCGATGCCGAGGACGAGGCGGTCGTGGATTCCCTGGTGCGGACCGGGCACCCTTCCACCCCCGGATACAACGACCCCGCCTATCCGCTGACGGGCCGCCTGCTCGGGACGTGAGCGGGTCCGGGCTTTCCCGGGCCAATGTCCCGGCGGGGCCCGCCCTCAGAATTTCGCGAGCAGCGCCTTCGCGAGCTTCAACTGCTCCAGCTTTGCCTTCGGCATCGACACCTGGACGGTGAGGTGCCCCTTGCGGACCGTGAACGTCCCGTTCACGTCGGTCCACACCCCTTCGTCGCCCACGCCCACGATGTCGCTGTAGGCGCCCTGGGGGAGCTTGCCCTTGAACGGCGCGACCTCGCCCGCGGTCGCGAGGTTGTCCCGGTAGCGCTCCAGTTCTTCGGCGGCCTTCCTCGCGCTCGCCGAGACTTCGATGCTGAAGGCGACCCCGGGCGCGGCCTTGCCGGCGGCGTAGGAGCAGACCCAGAGCGTGGGGCTCACCTTCTCGACGTGGCGCGTGACCTGCGCGGCCGGCACCCCGAGAAAGGGCGCGGCGTCCTTCGCCGCGAAGCCCGCGCAGTCGGCGGGAGTCGCCGCGCGCGCGGCGGCTGCCGGCAGCAGCAGGAGGACGAAAACGGCGATCCCGATCGGCTTGCCCATGGATGTCCCCTTCGCATCGCCTGGCGGCGACGCCTTGCCGGTGCGGCGCGCGGCCATTCTGTTCCCCGTCCCGTCCCGGGTCAACGAAACGCGCCCGTCGCGGCGCGCTCAGCGCAGGACGCGATTGCGCCCCGCGACCTTCGCCTCGCCGAGGCGCGAGTCGGCGGCGGCGAAGACTTCGTCCCAGGTGACCCCGTCCCGGGGATGCTCGGCGAGGCCGCCGCTCAGGGTGATCGCGATCGCCGTGCCCTCGCGCACCAGCGGCGTCGCCTGGACCAGCTCACGCAGGCGGTTCGCCGCGGCGGCCGAGCCGCCGGACTGGTGCCCGCACAGCAACACCACGAACTCCTCCCCGCCCAGGCGGCCGAGCACGTCCTCCGTGCGCTTGGCGCCGGCGAGCACCCGCCCCGCGTGGCACAGCACCTCGTCGCCCACGAGGCGCCCATGGGTGTCGTTCACGTCCTTGAAGTGGTCGATGTCGAAGACCACGAGGGCGAACCCGACCCCCGTCCGGGAAGCGCGCGCCACCTCCTCCCCGAAACGGGTCACGAGGGCGCGCCGGTTCCCGAGTCCCGTGAGCGAATCCGTATGGGCCATGCGCGCCAGGGCCGACTGCGCGAGGCGCACCTCGACCCCGAAGAGGCCGAACACCGCGCCCACCCCGACCAGGATCTGCGCGATCGCGAAGTACGAGATCACCAGGTCGACCTGCTCGCGATCGACGGGCTCGGCCAGCAGCGAGGGCATCGCCGCGAGCCGGGTCCACCAGACGGCGACGGCCGCGAGCAGCACCAGGGCGAGGAAGCGGGCCGCGCGGTCGGCGTCGGCCGGCGGGTGCAGGAGCAGCATTGCCGCCCCCCAAGCGAAGAACGCGGTGGCGAGCACCGTGGGCGCCACGACGTTCACGGCGGCGTGGGGCGCGGGCGTGGCGAAGTTGCCGATCGCGAGCACCGCGAGCGTGACCGCGATGCCGCCGATCACCGCGCTTCGCGCGAGCCGCCGCCCCGCGTAGTGCAGCACGCCCTGGATCGCGAACGCCGGGGAGATCGCGATCAGCGCGTTTCCCGCGAAGTGGGCGACCGGCGCCGGCAGGAACCGGCCCAGCGTGAAGGCGAGGCCCGCGGAATAGACGACGAGCCCCCATCCCCAATGGCGCAAGGCGCGCGAATCCCGTTCCCCGCGCGAGATCGCGAGGCAAAGCACCCCGAGCAGGAGATGCACGCTGAGGAGCGTGAGGACGAGCAGTTGCGCGCGGCCCATGTCGCCGCCGTCCGCCGGCCGCTCAGGCCGCGGCGACGATCAGGATCTCGATCCGGTACGCCGGATTGGCGAGTTTCGCCTCCACCGTGGCCCGCGCGGGCGTGTGCCCCGGCACCACCCAGCGCTCCCAGACCGAGTTCATCGCCGCGAAATCGCCCATGTCCGGCAGGAAGATCTGCGCCGACAGGATCTTCGACTTGTCGCTTCCCGCCTCCGCGAGCAGCCGGTCGATCGAGGCGAGCACCTCCCCGGTCTGGCCGATGATGTCGCCGGTCATGTCGGAGGCGACCTGGCCGGCGAGGTGGATCGTGCCGTTGTGCACGACCATCTCGGACAGGCGCTTCGCCACGTGGAATCGCTGGATCGTCATCTTCCGGTTCTCCTGGGATGCAAGGGGTTCAGGGGTTCAGGG
>DAORTX010000050.1:0-7057 GCA_035432885.1 Usitatibacteraceae bacterium | reverse complement strand
GGCCTCACGCCGTGGTGAACGCGAACTCGATGCCGGGCCGCCGGCCGCTCATCAACTCGGCCAGGGCCGCCCCGGAACCGCAGGCCATGGTCCACCCGAGCGTGCCGTGACCGGTGTTCAGCCAGAGATTGGGGATTCGCGTGGCGCCCACCAGCGGGACGTTCGACGGCGTGGACGGGCGCAGCCCGGCCCAGTACTCGGGCCGCCCCCAGTCGCAGGCGCCGGGGAAGAACTCCGCCACGCGCCTCACCAACGCCTCGCAGCGCACGCGATTCAGGTCCAGGGACCAGCCCGAGATCTCGGCGGTGCCGGCGACGCGCAGGCGATCGCCCAGGCGCGAGATGACGATCTTCGCCTCGTCGTCGGTGAGGCTCACCCCGGGCGCCTTGTCCGCGTCGGTCACCGCGAGCGTCGCCGAGTAGCCCTTCGCCGGGTATACCGGCAGGTCGAGACCCAGCGGCCGCGTGAGGAGCGGGCTCCACGGGCCGAGCGCCACGACGAAGGCATCGCCCGCGATCGTCTCCTCGCCCGCGGCGCCGCAGACCACGACGCCGGTCACGCCCGATGCGGTCGCGCGAAGCCCGCGGACCTCGGTGCCGGTGCGGAACGCAACACCCCTCGCCGCGGCCAGCGCCGCGAGCCCGACGGTGAAGCGGTAGGCGTCGCCGGACTCGTCCGAGGGCGTGTAGGTCGCGCCCACGATGCGCGCGGCGGCCGCGGCCAGGGCGGGCTCCAGCGCCACGGCCTCCTCCGTCGTCTTCACCGACCGGTCGAGGCCGTGGCGGCGCATGAGCGCCGCGGCCTCGCGCGCCGCCTCGAACTCGGCTCGCTGCGTGTAGTAGTGGAGGATGCCGCGCGTGGACTGCCCGTACTCGATGCCGGTCTCGGCGCGAAGCCGCTGCAGCATGTCGCGCCCGTGGAAGGCCATCGCGAGGATCTGCGGGATGTTCTCCCGCGTTCGCCACGCGAGGCACTCGTACAGGAAGCGAAGCCCCCACGACCACTGCGCCGGATCCATGCGCAGGCGAAAGAGCAGCGGCGCGTCCTCGCGCAAAAGCCACCGCAGGATCTTCGCCGGGGCACCGGGATTGGCCCACGGCTCGGCGTGGCACACCGAGACCTGGCCGCCGTTCGCGTAGGAGGTCTCGAGCCCCGGGCCCTCGCGGCGGTCGACGACGACGACCTCGTGGCCGGCTCGCGCGAGGTACCAGGCGCTGGCGGTCCCGATCACGCCGGCGCCGAGAACGATGACTTTCATGACGATTCCGGAACCCGAAAACGGGCAAGGGGAGAAGCACGAATTATCGCGCTTCTCCCCTCGCCCGCTTCTCCTCCCCCGTGTCGGCGCGAATTCTGGGGAATTGGCCTAGACTTGTCAACGAATGAAGACGCGCCTCTACGCCGATCTCACCGCGTTCCTGCGGGCCGCGTGCACGCATTCCTCGCACCTGGATCGCGAGGTGCTGCTGCTGCCCTTCTATGTCCGCGAGCACGCCGTCGGGTGGCTGCGGCCGTCGTTCGCGGACCTGCTCCGGCGATGGCCGCACGTCTTCGAGGCGACGAACGCGTACGTCTCGCTGCGCGCCGCGCCCGACACCGTGCACGGGCGAACCGCCGCGATGGCCGAAGTCACGCGCGCGCTCGCCGCCGAAGGCGTGATCCGCGGCTGGCGCGACGAGCCCGTGAGCATCTCGCACAACTACGCCGCGCCGGAGCTGCTGCGGATCGAGCGCGCGGCCACCCGCCCCTTCGGCATGATGGCCTACGGGGCGCACCTGAACGGGTTCACGCGCCGCGACGGCGAGCCGTGCCTGTGGATCGGCCGGCGCGCGGCCTCGAAGAGCATCGATCCCGACCGCCTCGACAACCTCGTGGGCGGACGCGTCGCGAGCGGCTACACGGTCGAGGAGACGATCCGCAAGGAAGCCTGGGAGGAAGCCGGCATCCCGGCCGCGCTCATGAAGGGCGTGACCTGCGCCGCGGTCCTGCGCGTGGAGTACTCGGTGCCCGAGGGACTGCATCGCGAGATCATCTTCGCCCACGATCTCTGGCTGCCCGCGGATTTCCGCCCGCAGAACCAGGACGGCGAGGTGGCCCGCCTCTACTGCCTGACCATTCCCGAGACGATCGAGGCGATCCTCGCGGGCGAATTCACGCCCGACGCGGGCGCGGTCACCGTCGGCGCGCTGATCCGAAGCGCCGTGCTCGCCCCCGAGGACCCGCAATACCTGGAGCTCGCGCGCCTCCTCAATCCCTGACCGCGGCCGTTGACGCCGCCGCCGCGCGCAGGCATCATGTCCGGACATTTGGATGTATGGACCTGCCGGCTCCCACCCGCCGGCTTCGACGAGGCATGCGCCGTGACGCCGGAACAGATCGAAATGGAACAGATGATCCTCGACAGCGTCGACCGCTTCCTCGACGCCGAGGTGCGCCCGCACGTGCATCGCCTCGAGAAGGACGACGAGTATCCCGCCGCGATCGTGGAGAAGATGAAGGCGCTGGGGCTCTTCGGGTGCACCATCGATCCCGAATACGGCGGCCTGGGCCTGTCCACGTCCACCTATGCGAGGATCGTCGAGCGCATGGCCGCCGTCTGGATGAGCGTGCCGGGCATCATCAATTCCCACCTGATCCTCGCCGCGGCGGTGCAGCGAAGCGGCACCGAGGCGCAGAAGCGCCACTACCTGCCGAGATTCGCCACCGGCGAGCTGCGCGGGGGCGTGGCCCTCACCGAACCCGACGCGGGCACGGACCTGCAGGCGATCCGCACCGCGGCCGTGCGCGACGGCGATCACTACGTGGTGAACGGCGCCAAGAGCTGGATCTCCAACAGCGGCTCCGGCAACACCGTGGCGCTGCTCGTGAAGACCGATCCGCGCGCGCAGCCCCGCCACCGCGGCATGAGCCTCTTCATCGCCGAGAAGGGGCCCGGATTCAAGGTCGCGCGCAAGCTGGAGAAGCTGGGCTACCGGGGCCTCGACACCTGCGAGCTGGTCTTCGAGGATTACCGCGTCCCGGCCGGCTGCCTCGTGGGCGGCGTGGAGGGCCGGGGCCTGCAGCAGGTGCTCTCGGGCATGGAGCTCGGGCGCATCAACGTGGCCGCGCGCGGCGTGGGCGTGGCCCGCGCCTGCCTCGAGGAGGCGCTCGCCTATGCCCAGACGAGAAGGACCTTCGGCAAGCCCATCTGCGAGCACCAGGCCATCCAGCTGAAGCTCGCCGAGATGGCCACGCGCGTGGAGGCCTCGCGCCTGCTGGTGGAATCGGCCGCGCGCGCCTACGACCGCGGCGAGCGCTGCGACATGGAGGCCGGCATGGCGAAGTACTTCGCCTCGGAATCGGCGATGGAAAACGCGCTGGAGTGCATGCGCATCCACGGCGCCTACGGCTACTCGAAGGAGTACAACGTCGAGCGCTACTACCGGGACGCGCCGCTGCTGCTGATCGGCGAGGGCACCAACGAGATGCAGCGCATCATCATCGCGAGGCAACTGGTCGAGCGGCACCCCGCGTGAGCGCCCGCGCCGCCGCGCCGCTGGTCGCGAGCCAGCCGCAGTACGTGCTGGTGGCCCAGAGCCTCATGGACGACATCGCCGGTGGACGCTACCCGGTGGGCAGCCTCCTGCCCGCGGAGTTCGACCTGTGCACGCAGTTCGGCGTGAGCCGCCACACCGTGCGCGAGGCCCTGCGGCGGCTCCAGGAGCGCGGGCTCGTCACGCGCCAGCGCGGCATCGGCACCTGCGTGAAGGCGGCCCGCGCCGAAGGCCGCTACGTGCAGTCGACTTCGGCGATCGCGGACCTGCCGCGCTACGTGGAGGACACGCGCCTGGTGACGACCGCAACGCAGGACGTGATCGCCGACGAGGCGCTCGCCGAGCGCCTCCCCTGCCCGGCCGGGCAGCGCTGGGTGAAGGTGTCCTGCCTGCGCTACGCGGGCAAGTCGAAGCTGCCGATGGCGCTCACCGAGATCTACATCCACGCCGCCTACGGCGGCATCCGCAAGCTGGTCGGCGCGATGAAGGTGCCGGTCCACCAGCTGCTCGAGTCGAAGTACGGCGTGGCGATCGTCGAGGTGGCGCAGGAGATCCGCGCCACCGCCATCGGCGCGGCCGACGCGAGGCGCCTGGGCGTGAAGGCGGGGTCGGCCGGCCTGCTCGTCACGCGCCGCTACTTCGGCGACAACGACCGGCTGGTGGAAGTGGCGGTGAACCTGCACCCGGCCGACCGCTTCTCGCACTCGATGTCGATGCGGCTCCAGGGGCCGGCCGGCGCGAATGCGTAGCACGCTCTTTCCGCTCGCCGCCACGCTCGCCGTGCAGGCCCTCGTCGCGATGGCCGTGGTGACGGTGCCCGTGCTCGCCCCGGAACTCGCGGGCGCCACGGGCCTGCCGGCGGGCTACATCGGGATCTTCATCGCCGTCGTGTACGCGGCCAGCATGGCCGCGAGCCTCGTCTCCGGCACGCTGATCCAGCGCTTCGGCGCCATCCGCCTGAGCCAGGCCTGCCTCGTCACCTGCGCGGCCGGGCTCGCGTGCACGGCCACGGGAACGCCCGTCCTGCTGGTCGCGGGCGCGCTCCTCATCGGCGCGGGCTACGGTCCCGTGACCCCGGCGAGCTCCCACATCCTCGCCCGAAGCACGCCGCCGAACCGTCTCGCGCTCGTGTTCTCGGTGAAGCAGACCGGCGTGCCGCTCGGCGGCGCGCTGGCCGGCGCGGTCGTGCCCGCGCTCGTGCTGTGGGTCGGCTGGCAGTCGGCCGCGCTCGCCGTGGGCGCCGCCTGCATCGCGACCCTCGCCGCGGCGCAGCCCCTGCGCGCCGGCCTCGACGCCGACCGCGACCCCACGCGGCGGCTCGCCGTCGCCGGCCTCGCGCGGACCCTGCGCTACACCCTGGGCGATCCGCGGCTGCGGCGCCTCGCCATCAGCACCTTCTTCTTCGCCTCGCTCCAGCTCTGCCTCGTCACCTTCCTGGTGACGCACCTCACGCTGAACCTGGGCCTCACGCTCGTCGAGGCGGGCCTCATGCTCACCGCGGCGCAGGCCGGGGGCGTCTTCGCCCGCGTCGCCTGGGGCGTCCTCGCCGACCGCTGGGGCCGGCCCATGGTCCTGCTGGGAATCATCGCCATCGCCATGGGCCTCGCGGCGCTCGCGACCGCGCAGTTCACCCCGCAGTGGCCGCGGATCGCGATCGCGGCCGTGTGCGTGGCCTTCGGCGCCACCGCCATCGGCTGGAACGGCGTCTACCTCGCGCAGGTCGCGCGCCTCGCCCCGCCCGGGCGCGCCGGCGAAGCCACGGGCGGCTCCCTCGTCTTCACCTTCGGCGGCGTGCTCTTCGGCCCGCCGGCGTTCGCCTTCCTCGTCGAGGGCGGCGTGAGCTACGCGGCGGCGTTCGTGGCGCTCGCGCTGCCGGCGGTCGCCTGCGGGCTGTGGCTCCTGTGGCGCGACCGCGTTCCCGACGACGGCGGCAATGCCTCGCCGCAACCCCAGGAGAATGGATGATGGATCGAACACCGCCCCCCGCGGCGCCCACCCCGCTCGTGGCCGACGAGCTGGACCTGCTGCGAAGCCTGCTGCCGCTCGCCGGCGCGCGCGTTGCGGACCTCGGCTGCGGCGACGCGCAGATGTCGCGGCGGCTCGTGGCCCGGGGCCTCGTCGGCTCGGTGGCCGCGCTCGAGGTGGACGCTCGCCAGCACGCGAAGAATCTCGCCGCGGCGCCACTCGCCGGCCTCGACTTCGTCCTCGCGGGCGCCGACGAGATCCCGTTTCCCGACGCGAGCTTCGACATCGCGCTCATGTTCAAGTCGCTGCACCACGTGCCCGGCGAGCGCCTCGACACCGCGATGGCCGAGATCGCCCGCGTGCTCGCGCCCGGCGGGCTGCTCTACGTCTCCGAGCCCGTCTTCGCCGGGGCCTTCAACGAGATCGTGCGCCTCTTCCACGACGAGGAGGCGGTGCGCGCGGCAGCCCTGGCGGCCCTTCGCCGCGCCGGGTCCGCTGGCCTGCTGGAGCCGGTCGACGAACGCCACTTCGACGCCCCGCTCGCCTTCCGCGACTTCGGGGATTTCCTCGACCGCATCGTCCGGGTGACGCACACCGACCATTCGCTCGCCGCCGGGACGCTCGCCGAGGTGCGGCGCCGCTTCGAGGCGCACCTCGGCGAGGACGGCGCGCGGTTCGTGCGGCCGATGCGCGTGAACCTCCTGCGACGGACCGCGTGAGCGACGGCCGGGCCCGGCGGGCACCGGTTCGCTAGAATGGCGCCTCGATGACCGGCCTCGCCCTCCTGCTCGTCCTCACCTCCGCGCTCATCCACGCGAGCTGGAACTTCCTGCTGAAGAAGAGCGGCGGCGGGCCGGGGCTCATCGCCGCGGCCTGCCTGGCTTCCCTCGTCGCGTACGCGCCGGTGGCCGTCGTCGCGGCCTGGGTCCAGCACTACGCCTTCGCGCCCGCGCACCTGGTGCTCATGTTCGCGAGCGGCATGATCCACACCGCCTATTTCCTGCTCCTCGACCGCGCCTACCGCAGCGGCGGCGACCTCTCCATCGTCTACCCCCTCGCGCGGGCCACGGGGCCGCTGCTCACCATCGCGGTCGCCGTGATCGCCCTGGGCGAGCGCCCCGGCCCCACGGCGATCGCGGGCGCGGTGCTGGTCGTGGCATCCGCGCTGCTGCTCACCGGCAACCCCTTCGCCTGGCACAAGTCGCAGGCGCGCGGCGCGGTGGGCTTCGCGCTCCTCACCGGCTGCACGATCTCGCTCTACACGATCAACGACAAGTGGAGCGTCGCGGCGTGGCTCATCCCGCCGCTCGTGTTCGACTGGGGCTGCAACTTCTTCCGCTCCCTGGTCCTCGTGCCGTTCACGCAACGGCGCTGGCCGGGCGCCATCGGCGAGGCGTGGCGGCTGCGGCGAAAGACGGTGGTCGCGATCGCGTTGCTGTCCCCGCTTTCCTACATCCTCGTGCTCACCGCGATGGTCTTCACGCCGGTGAGCCTCGTGGCCCCCGCGCGCGAGGTCTCGATCCTCTTCGCCGCCCTCCTCGGCGCCCATTTCCTGAAGG
>DAORTX010000049.1:0-13579 GCA_035432885.1 Usitatibacteraceae bacterium | reverse complement strand
GAGACATGAATGCATCGCTCAAGGTCGCCGTCGTCACCGGCGCCGGCACCGGCATCGGCAAGGCTTCGGCGCTTGCGCTCGCGAGGGCGGGCTGGCAAGTGGCGTTCGCCGGTCGCCGCCAGGAAATCCTCGACCAGGCGCTGGCGCAGGCCGCCGGCAATGGGATCGCCCTTGCCACGGACGTGACCGACCCCGACTCGGTGAAGGCGCTCTTCGCCGCGGTGAAGGCGAAGTGGGGCCGCGTGGACCTGCTCTTCAACAACGCGGGCGGGGGCGCCCCGGCGGTGCCGATGGACGAATTGCCCTGGGAGAAGTGGAAGGCCGTGGTCGATGCGAACCTGAACGGCTCGTTCCTGTGCGCCCAGGCCGCCATGGCGATGATGAAGGCGCAATCCCCGAGGGGCGGGCGCATCGTGAACAACGGCTCCATTTCGGCGCATGCGCCGCGGCCCAACACCGCGGCCTACACGTCCACCAAGCACGCGATCACGGGCCTCACGAAGTGCATTTCGCTCGACGGACGCCCCTTCGACATCGCCTGCGGCCAGATCGACATCGGCAACGCCGCCACCGAGATGACCGAGCGCATGACGAAGGGCATCGTCCAGGCCAGCGGGCAAGTGGCGGTCGAGCCGCGCATGGACGTGGAGGACGTCGCGAAGGCGGTCGTCTTCATGGCCGGGCTCTCGCTCGACTCGAACGTCCAGTTCATGACGATCATGGCGACGAAGATGCCCTTCGTCGGGCGGGGCTGACCGGCCGGCCTCGCGAAGCCCGGCGAGGCGCCGGATCGCGCGCTCAGTCCGGCGCGGGCGCGGCGATCGTGGTGCGCAGGGTGGTGACGCCCTCGATCGAGCACTCCACCACGTCGCCCGGCTCGAGCTTCCGGTCGGCGGCGCCGCCCTGCGCCAGGAACGCGCCCGTCGAGTACATGTCGCCGGGCTCCAGCGCGTGCTTTCGCGTCACGTGCGCGAGGACTTCGGGCATGGTCCAGGCCTGGTCGCGCGTGTTCACGCGCAGGAATTCCTCGCCGTTGACGGTGCAGATCAGCCACATCTCGCCGGGATCGGCGAACTCGTCCATGGTGACGATCTCGGGGCCGAGCGACCCGGGGGACTCGCCCCCGCCCTTCGGGTCCGCGCCCGCGTACCGGTTGAGGATCGTCACGCCCGCCACGTAGTCCAGGGCATCGTCGGCGCTCACGCCGGCGGCCGTCCTGCCGATCACGAACACGAGCGCCGGCCCGAATTCGCCGCAGGAGACGCCCGCGGGAAGGGCCAGCTTCGCGTCGTGGCCGGCGAAGCCGGCGGCGGACATCGAAAAAGGGGCCGGGTCCTGAGCCGCCTTGCCCTTGGCCGCCTCGCCATTCCGGCGAGGGCAGTTCCCCTCGATCCCCAGGATCGTGTCGGCCTCCGGCACCGGCGGCAGGAAGCGGATGGCGCGCTCCTCGTGCATCGCCTGCGTGAGGGGGCGCGCGTCCGTGGTGGCGGCCTTGGCGAGCGCCTGCACGCGCGAAATCGCGCCGCGCCCGGCGACGAGAAGCGCCTTCAGGGAGGAGGCCATCGGCTCCCCGTTCACGCGTGATGCCGCCTCGATGTCGAGCACCCGGTGTCCGACGCGAACGCCGGCACGCGCGGGGCCGGCCGGGCCGACGCTGTAGGTAACCAGTCTCATGGGGAGATTCCGCTGCGGTATCGGGATGGAAGCATGGGGCCTTCTGCATCCCATTGTGTTCCCCCGGCGGGGAGGGGGCAAGGCGCGCTCAACGCGGGGGCGACGGGACGCCCAAGGCCCACACGAGCGCCGAGAACGTCACGAAGGCGAGCGCGGTCGTGACGAGAATGGCGGCCGAGACGCGTCCCGCGTCCGCGTCGTGGCGCTGCGCGAAGATGAACACCCAGCCGGCCGACGGCAGCGCCGCGGCGAGCGTGGCCACGAGCGCGGCGAACCGGTCCACGCCGGCCGCCCACAGCACGAGCGCGGCGACCAGCGGGTGCAGGACGAGTTTCGCCGCCACCGGGAGCGCGATCATGGGCGATCGCAGCGGCGCATCGGGACGCACCAGCGACACGCCGATGGCGAAGAGCGCGCAGGGCCCGGCCGCGTTCGCGAGCAGCCGGACCATCTCGTCGAACGGCGTCCAGAGCCGCCAGGAGAAGTAGGAGAACACGGCGCCGATCGACATCGCCACCAGCATGGGGTTCAGCAGCACGCGCGCCGCGATGTCGCGCAGGCCGCGCCGCCGGTCTTCCTCGTTGGCCGGGTCGAGCAGGGCGATGGCGAGGCCGATCGTGGCGAGCACCGCGAGATCGCCCACGATCGCGACGATGGTCGGCGCCGCCGCGCGCTCGCCCAGGAGCGCCACGAGCAGCGGAACACCCAGGAAGCCCAGGTTGCCCACGCCGCCGGCGAGCCCCATGAACGCGGCATCGCGCAGCCTGAGGCCGAGGCGGCGACCGATCCACACCGTGGCGAGCAGGACGACCGTCCCCGCCGCCGTCCACGAGACGAAGAGCGAGACGTTCGCGATCTCGCGAAATGCCGTGAGCGAGGCGAAGCGAAAGAGCATCGCGGGCACGGCGAAATAGAGCAGGAACCCGTTGAACGCCGGCACGGCCGCCGGCGGCACCCAGGCGCGGCTCGCGGCCACGTATCCCGCGAGGATGAGCGCGAAGAACGGCAGGGTGATGGTGAGGATGGTCTGCATGGGCGCAGAATACGGGTTTTCCGCTGCCGATCCGAACCGGACCCCGCCATGACCCTCCTTTCCGACCAGTTGAACCTGAAACCCGACCAGTTGGACGCCTACTGGATGCCCTTCACCGCGAACCGCCAGTTCAAGGCGGCGCCGCGCATGATGGCCAGGTCCGAGGGCATGCATTACTGGACGCCCGAGGGGCGTCGCATCCTCGACGGATTCGCGGGCCTGTGGTGCTGCAACGCCGGCCACAACCGCAAGCCCATCGTGGAGGCGATCCAGAAGCAGGCGGCGACGATGGACTACGCGCCGGCTTTCCAGGCGGGGCAGCCGCTCGCCTTCGAGCTCGCCAACCGCATCGTGGACATCGCCCCGAAGGGCATGGAGCACGTGTTCTTCTGCAACTCCGGCTCCGAGTCCGTGGACACCGCGCTCAAGATGGCGCTCGCCTGGCACCGCGTGCGGGGCGACGGCGGCAGGACGCGCCTGATCGGGCGCGAGCGCGGCTACCACGGCGTCGGCTTCGGCGGCATTTCCGTGGGCGGCATCGTCGCCAACCGCAAGATGTTCGGCACGATGCTCGCGGGCGTCGACCACCTGCCGCACACCCACTCGATCGAGCACAACGCCTACTCCCGCGGCGAGCCGCAGTGGGGTGCGCACCTGGCCGACGAACTCGAGCGCCTCGTGGCGCTGCACGACGCCTCCACCATCGCCGCGGTGATCGTGGAGCCGATGGCCGGCTCGACGGGCGTGCTCTTCCCGCCGAAGGGGTACTTGAAGCGCCTTCGGGAGATCACCGCGAAGCACGGCATCCTGCTCATCTTCGACGAGGTGATCACGGCGTTCGGGCGCCTGGGCGGGGCCTTCGCCGCCGACGTCTACGGCGTCGTCCCGGACATGATCACCTTCGCGAAGGGCGTCACCTCCGGCACGGTGCCCATGGGCGGCGTGCTCGTCTCGAACGCCGTCCACGATGCCTTCATGGTCGGCCCGCCCGGGGCGATCGAGCTCTTCCATGGCTACACCTATTCGGCGCACGTCCTCGCGTGCGCGGCGGGCGTGGCCACGCTCAAGCTCTACCGGGACGAGGACCTCTTCGCGCGCGCGCGGAAGATGGCGCCGGTGCTCGAGGACGCGCTGCACTCGCTGAAGGGCGCGCGGCACGTGATCGACATCCGCAACGGCGGGCTCGTGGGCGCCGTGGAACTCGAGCCGCGGGCGGGCGCGCCGGGCGCGCGCACCTACGACACCTACCTCGGTTGCTGGGAAAAGGGCCTCCTCGTGCGCCAGGCCGGCGAGATCATCTGTTTCGCCCCGGCATTGATCGTCGAGGAATCCCACATCGCCGAGATGGTGGACACGCTGCGAGCCGTGCTCGGGCAGGTCGCCTGAGCGATCGCCCCGATGTCCACGCTCGAACTCTTCAAGGACGACGGCGAAACGCGGTCCTTCGCGGCCGGGGACACCATCTTCGTCGAAGGCGACGAGGGCCGCGTGATGTACGTGGTCCTCGAGGGCGCGGTGCGCCTGTCCGTCACCGGCCGCACGCTCGAGAAAGTGGTGAAGGGCGGCGTCTTCGGCGAGATGGCGCTCATCGATGCCGCGCCCCGGAGCGCCACGGCGACCGCGCTCACCGCCTGCTCGCTGGTGCCGGTCACCGCCCTTCGCTTCAAGTCGCTGGTGCGGGAAACGCCGGACTTCGCCATCGACATCATGCGCGTGATGGCTGCTCGGCTCCGGAGCATGGACCGCCGGCTCTAGCATGTCGCATTACGCGGGCGCTCCACCCGGCCCGGGTGACCTTCTCCGGATTGTCGACATTCGCACGAAGATCGTGAGCGTCTCCTCGCTCCTGGTCGGCAGCGCGTGGGCGCTCGCGACCGCGCCGCAGCGATTCTCGTGGTCGCTCTTCGCGCTCGTCGCGGCCGCCACGCTCGCGATCGACATGGGGACGACGGGTTTCAACAGCTACTTCGATTTCCGGTCCGGCGTCGACACGAAGGCGTCGGACCAGGAGCGCTTCAAGGCCCTCGTCCAGCGCGACATCGATCCTCGGCTCGCCCGCGATCTCTCGTTCGCCCTGTTCGCGCTGGCCGTGCCGCTCGGCCTCGCCATCGGCGCCCGCGCGGGCTGGGGCGTGGTGGCCGCGGGCGCGGCCGGCATGCTCTTCGGCTACTTCTACTCGGGCGGACCGAGCCCGATCTCGCGAACGCCCGTCGGCGAGTTCTTCGCGGGCGGGCTCCTGGGCGGCGTGCTCGTCGTGGTCGCCGCCTTCGTCCAGACGCAGCGGCTCGACGCCGCGACGGTTCTCGTGGGCCTGCCCCCGTCGCTCGCCATCGCGGCGATCCTTTCCGCCAACAACGCCTGCGACCGGGTCGGCGATGCCCGGGCCGGGCGGCGGACACTCGCCATCGTTCTCGGCCCGGAGCGCTCCCACCTGCCCGTCTTCGCCCTCGTCGCGGCATCAGTCGTCGCGGCAGCGACGCTCCCGGCGCTGGGCGTGCTGCCGCCCCGGTCCCTCCTGCCCATGGTCCCGGCCGCGCTGCTCGCCTGGCGCGTGCTCCCGGCCATGAAGGCGCGGGGTTTCTCCCACGCCACCAAGTCGGCGAACATGGGCGCCGTGTCGCTCGTGTTCCTCGCCTTCACCGCGTGCTATCTCGCGGCGATCGCGCTCGGCGCGTGAGCGCGGGCCCTCAGCGCAGGACGATGATCGCCGCGACGATCGCCGCCGCGAGGTAGCCGAGCACCACCATCGCGAAGGGCAGGTCGATTCGGATCGGCAGGCGGCTCGGCTTCGTTCCCGGCGGCACGGTGAAGCCCGCGCGCGAACGGGTGGCGTCCGCGTCGACCGGAAGGACCGCGAGCCGCGCGAGGCCCTCGACGCAATCGAAGCGCGGCGACGGCCGCAGCTCCACGACCTCGTCGCCATGGTCGAGGGCGTGCGCGCCGCCGGTCGCCGCCCCCGTCGCCGCGAGATCGGGCATCGTGCCGGAGCCCGCGGACTCCGCGCGCGCGCGAACCGCGGCCTCCGCCTCGAGGACATCGGGAATCGCATCGCGCAGGTCGGCGGCGAATTCCGAGGCATTGCCATAGCGCTCGTCGGGGATCTTCTTCAGCGCCCGCGCGAGAATGTAGTCGAGGACGGAGGGCAGGTTGCGGTTCACGTGGCTGGGCGGGACGGCGGCGCCGTTGACCACCTGGAACATGAGCTGCGTGATGTCGTCGCCCGCGAAGGGCGTGACACCCGTGAGCATCTCGTAGAGCACCACGCCCAGGGAAAAGATGTCGGCGCGGTGGTCGAAGGGATTGCCCGACACCTGCTCGGGCGACATGTAGCGCGGCGAGCCGAGCAGCATGCCGGTTGCGGTCTTCACGTCCGGATCGCGAAGCCTCGCGATGCCGAAGTCCATGATCTTCACGCGGCCGTCGGAGAGGACCATGACGTTGCCGGGCTTCACGTCGCGGTGGACCACACCGCGTTCGTGCGCGAAGGCAAGCGCCTCGGCCACCCGGGCGGCGACCTCCACCGCCTCGGACGGCGCCAGCGCGCCGCCGCGGATCAGGTCGCGAAGCTCGCGCCCGTCGAGGAGTTCCATGGCGATGAACGCGACGTCCTCCTCGCGGCCGACGTCGTAGATGGTGATGATCGACGGATGCGCGATGCCCCCGGCCGCTCGCGCCTCCTGGAGGAAACGCGCCTCGAAATGGGCCCTTTCCTCCTCCGTGCCCGTGAGCGTGATGGTCTTGATCGCCACGGCCCGGCCGAGCGCCGGGTCCTCCGCGCGGTAGACCACGCCCATCGCGCCGCGGCCCAGTTCGCCCAGGACCCGGAAGCGGCCGAATTGCCCGGGCATCGCGTCGGCCATCGTCAGAATCCCAGGCGGCGGCGCAGGTCGCGCCAGAAGCCGCCGGGTGTCGCGGCCGCGCGCTCGCTGACAAACGAGTGGGTGACGGTCATGCGTTCCCCGGGTTCGAGACTCACCCGGACGTCGAAGGCCGGCGCGGTTCCGTAACGGACCTGCACGTGGTGCCTGCCCGGCGGCAGCTCCACCTCCCGAAGCGGCGGCGCCCGCCCGTGGGAATAGCCGTCGATCACCACGTCGCCCCGCGGCTTCACGTCGAACTCGACGACGGCGGGCTGCGGCGGAAAGTACGCGCGGTTCACCTCGCGGCCCGCCACGCCCAGCAGGAGGATGCCGAGGATGCCCGCAAGCCCGTAGGCCGCCAGGCGATGGCGGCGGGCGACGCGCCGCTGCGGCTCCGGCGTGTAGAAGGCGTGCAGCCGCACGCGGGCGTCCGTGAATTCCCCCGCCGGCGCGAGTTCCGCCGCGCGGTCCGGCCGCGTGACCTCCAGCATCTTCGCGAACGGGGCCGTGACGAGGATGCGCTCCCCGGTGGCGAACCCCGCGGCGGCGGCCGCCGCCGACAGCCCGTCGCCGAAGACGAGGCCCCCCGCGTCGCGTGCCGTGACCGCGATCGGCCCGTGGTTCACGCCGACCTTCAACGGCTCCTCGCCCTCGCCGGCGCGAAGCGACTGCGCGAGGTCGAGCGAGCGCGCCGGATCGCCGAAGAGGACGAGCGCGATGCCGTCGTTCGCGTCGAGGACGATCCAGTCGGCCGCGGGGATTCCCACGATGGCTTCGCGAACGCGGGCCTCGAGCCGGTCCTTGAGGTTCGCCTGCTCGACGACGGGACGCTCGTCGAAGCGCGCGATTCTCAGGAACGCGATGTTCGCGAAGACGGGCGAAGGTGTGCGCATGCGGCGGTGACCGTTGATTTGGCCGTATTGTAGCCGCCGGTCGCCCGGGCAAGTGCCGCGATCCTGCCTCGGCAGGGAAATCCCGGGGGCGCCCGCGGGCGCCCCCGGGCGATCACTTGAGCGCCTTGAAGCGCAGGCGGTGGGGTGCGGCGGCCTCCTCGCCCAGGCGCTCGCGCTTGTTGTCCTCGTACTCGCGGTAGTTGCCCTGGTAGAAGAACCATTGAGAGTCGCCCTCGGCCGCCAGGATGTGGGTGCAGACGCGGTCGAGGAACCAGCGGTCGTGGGAAATCACCATCACGCTGCCGGCGAATTCCGCCAGCGCGTCCTCCAGCGCCCGGAGCGTCTCCACGTCGAGATCGTTCGAGGGTTCGTCCAGGAGCAGCACGTTGCCGCCGGTGAGGAGCGTCTTCGCGAGGTGCAGGCGCCCGCGCTCGCCGCCGGAGAGATTGCCCACGAGCTTCTGCTGGTCCTGGCCCTTGAAGTTGAAGCGGCCCAGGTAGGCCCGGGACTGGATCTCGAACTTGCCGATCGTGAGGATGTCCTGGCCGCTGGAGATGGCCTCCCACGCGTTCTTCTCGTTGGGGAGCGAATCGCGCGACTGGTCCACGTAGGCGAGCTGCACGGTGTGGCCGACCTTGACCTCGCCGGAATCGGGCTTCTCGCGCCCGGTGATCATGCGGAAGATCGTCGACTTGCCCGCGCCGTTGGGCCCGATGATGCCCACGATGGCGCCGGGCGGCACGGTGAACGAGAGCCTGTCGATGAGGCAGCGATCGCCGTAGCTCTTGGTGACGTCCGCGAACTCGATGCACTCGTTGCCGAGCCGCTCGCCCACCGGGATGAAGATCTCGCTCGTCTCGTTGCGCTTCTGGTACTCGTAGGAGTTCAACTCCTCGAAGCGCATGAGGCGCGCCTTGCTCTTCTTGGTCTGGCCCTTCGCGTTCTGGCGCACCCACTCGAGCTCCTTCTTGAGCGCCTTCTGGCGCGCGCTCTCGGAGGATTCCTCCTGCTTCAGCCGGTCGCGCTTCTGCTCCAGCCAGGAGCTGTAGTTGCCCTCCCACGGGATGCCGCGGCCGCGGTCGAGCTCGAGGATCCATTCGGCGGCGTTGTCGAGGAAGTAGCGGTCGTGCGTGACCGCGACCACGGTGCCGGGATAGCGCGACAGGAACTGCTCGAGCCAGTCGACGCTCTCGGCGTCGAGGTGGTTCGTGGGCTCGTCGAGGAGCAGCATGTCGGGCTTGGACACGAGGAGGCGGCACAGCGCCACGCGGCGCTTCTCGCCGCCGGAGAGCTTCTCGATCCGCGCGTCCCAAGGCGGCAGGCGAAGCGCGTCGGCCGCGATCTCCAGCTGCGCCTCCAGCGAAGCGACGTCGGCGGTGGCGAGGATCTTCTCGAGCTTCTCCTGCTCGGCCGCGAGCTTGTCGAAGTCGGCGTCGGGTTCCGCGTAGGCCGCGTACACCTCGTCCAGGCGCGTCTTGGCGCTCAAGACCTCCCCCACGCCTTCTTCGACCGCCTCGCGCACGCTGTGCCCGGGCTCGAGCTGCGGTTCCTGCGCGAGATAGCCGATCTTGATGCCGGGCATCGGCGTGGCCTCGCCCTCGATCTCCCGGTCCAGGCCGGCCATGATCTTCAGCACCGTGGACTTGCCCGCGCCGTTCAGTCCCAGCAGGCCGATCTTCGCGCCCGGAAAGAAGGAGAGCGAGATGTCCTTGAGGATCTGTCGCTTGGGCGGCACCACCTTGCCCACGCGGTTCATCGTGAAGACGTACTGTGCCATGGCGATTCTCTCTGGCGGGAAAGCAACAAGCGAAGCCTAATATTCTAACCGACCGGGGCTTGCCGAGCGAACCCGCGGGTGGCGCGCGGGCGTATCCGCGCGGGCATTCCGGGCATTCGCGGGATGTCAAGCCCGGATGACGCATCGGAAAATGGCGAGGAACTCCGGCCCGGCGGCCGTTGTCCAACTGTCTCGGGCCAGTTGCCCGAACCGCGTCGCCGCCCGCATCTGCCTGCCTCCCGCTGCGACGCTCGCGGCCCGCACGCGTCTTTCGCGGGTCGAGAAGCCGGCGCCGCGCCAAACGCCGCGCGTGGCGCCCCTGCCGGACCCGGCACCGCCGGGCAAGCGAAGCGTTCGCATTCACGCCCCGCGCGCGAAAAGGCTGCGCTTTCCCATCCCGTGAAAGGACCTGCCATGACGAAGAATCCCGAACCCCAAACCGCTCCCCGATCCGCCACCCTCGCCCGTCAGGCGATTCGGAAGCCGCGCACCAATGCCGACGCGCGGGCCCTCGCGCGCATCCGCACCGCGGCCGCCATCGTCCGTCACCGCCAGGAAGCGCTCTACGACCGCCTGGCCGACCGCTTCCGCCGCGCCTTCGAGATGGGCGAGGACAAGGGCCGCGCCGGCATGGACGATGCGGCGGAATCGGCTCGCCGGGATCTCACCGCCGCGGGAGCGCTCACGAAACCCCTGGGCGAACGGCTCAAGGGGCTGCTGCTGCGCGACCTCGACCGCACCGCCGCGGAATTCGCCCCGCTTCGCAACGGAGCCACGGAAAAGCTGCAGCGCGCCGAGCCCGAATCGGGCGCCCTGGCCTCGCTCGCGATCGTGCTCGAGACCGCCGGCGAGGCGACTCGCGAGATCGCCCTCGAGGCCGACGAGTCGCTCGCCTATCGCACCGGCGAGGTCACCAGCGCGGGCACGCTCACCTGCGTGAAATGCGCGACCGTGCTGCGCTTCAAGGGCACGGGAACCGTGCCGCCGTGCCCCACCTGCTCGCTCACGGAATTCCGCAAGGCCTACCCCTGAAGTCCCGGGTCGCGCCGGGCACGGGCAAGGCCATCTTCCCATCGCCGGCACCCGGGGCGCTCGCCGGGTCGCGGGGCGGCGCCGCCGAACCGGGGCGGGCATTCGCGCCGCGGGCAGCGGGTGCTATCCTCGATCTCGCCGATCATGGCCATCGCGGCGCGCTCGCCCGGGCCTGGAACGGATGCGCGAACCTGATCCCGCCCGCGATCGGCAATGCCAGCGCGCGCGCGGTGCGGGGCTTCGGCCTGCACGGTCTCGCGGTCCACTGACGAGGGGATTCGATGTCCGAGAACGAAGAGACTGCGCCCCGGAAGCCGGGATCCGGCGCCACGATCGCCGACGTGTGGCGAGCCGGCCCCACCTCGGCCACCACGCCCCTCGTGGTCCGCCTGACGCGCCCGGAAGATTTCGCGGCGGTCCGCGACCTGCAGCGCGCGGCCTATCCGGAGATCGAGCCCTGGTCGGACGAGCAGTTCGCCGCGCAGGTCGCCGCGTTCGCGGACGGGCAGATGGTCGCCGAGCAGAACGGGCGCGTGATCGGCGCGTCCTCCTCGCTGGTCGTCCGCTGGGACGACTACGGCGTGAACCACACGTGGAAGGCGATCACCGGCGACGGCTACTTCACCACGCACGATCCGTCCGGTCTCACGCTCTACGGGGCGGAAGTCGTCGTGAACGCGAAGCGCCGCGGAAACGGGATCGGACGGGCGCTCTACAAGGCGCGCCGACGGCTCTGCGAGTCCCTGAACCTGCGTCGCATCATCGCCGCCGGAAGGCTGCCGGGATACCGCGAGGTGAAGGAGGTGATGTCCCCGGAGCTCTACGCCATGCGCGTGGTCTGGGGCGACATTCCGGACCCCGTGCTGCGCTTCCAGATGTCGCAGGGCTTCCACTTCTGCGGCGTGGTCCACAACTACCTGCCGGAGGATGCGCCGTCCTGCGGCAACGGGGCGCTCATCGTCTGGCTCAACGCGCGCTACGCGCCGCCGCCGGCCGCGCCCGCGCAGGGAGAGGCCCCATGAAAGTCCGCATCGCCGCCGTCCAGTACCACCTGCGCCATGTCCAGGACTGGGCCGGATTCGAGAGCCAGGTCGACTTCGTCCTCGATGCGGCCGCGGAGTACCGGCCGCAATTCGTCCTGCTGCCGGAAATCTTCACCACGCAGCTCATGTCCTTCCTGGACGTGACGGATGTCCACCGGGCCGTGCGGGAGCTTTCCGCCTACACGCCCCAGTACGTCGAGCTGATGAAGCGGCACGCCGAGAAGCACGGCTACCACCTCATCGCGGGCAGCCACCCGACGCTGCGCGGCGACAAGCTCTACAACACCGCCTACCTCTTCAACCCGGCGGGACAGGTCTTCGAGCAGGACAAGCTGCACCGCACGCGCTGGGAGAAGGACCACTGGGAG
Organism: Usitatibacteraceae bacterium; assembly: GCA_035432885.1. Classification (GTDB taxonomy): domain Bacteria; phylum Pseudomonadota; class Gammaproteobacteria; order Burkholderiales; family Usitatibacteraceae; genus FEB-7. The sequence continues at coordinate 1,899 of DAORTX010000049.1, read as the reverse complement.
ACCACGCCCGGCGAGACGCTCACGCTCTTCGAGACCGCGCACGGCAAGATCGCGATCCTCGTCTGCTACGACATCGAGTTTCCGGAACTCGCGAGGCAGATGTCGGAAGCCGGCGCCGACATCCTCTTCGTGCCGAGCTGCACCGACGACCGGCAGGGATTCCTGCGCGTGCGCTATTGCTGCCACGCCCGCGCCATCGAGAACCAGGTCTACGTCGCGATGACCTCCACCGTCGGCAACCTGCGGGTGAGCGGGCTTCGCATGCACTACGGCCAGGCCGCGATCCTCGCGCCCTCGGACTTTCCCTTCGCCCGGGACGGCATCGCCGCCGAAGGCGTGGTGAACGGCGAGCAGATCGTCGTCGCCGACGTGGACCTCGCCCTGCTGGGGCAGAACCGGCTGAACGGCACGACCATTCCCCTCTTCGACAAGCGCATCGAGCTCTACGACGATCCGGTGCGCATCGTGGCCGCCTGAGCGATCCGCGGGAATCCCGGGCAAGGCGGCGGACCGATGTCATGAAGGTGAACCTCCTCTGCGCCGGCGCCGCCCGGGGGCTCGCCGAGCGCCTGGCGATCGAAGCCGGCACCGGGATCGAGGGATCCTTCGGCGAGGTGGGAAGCCTCGTCGAGAAGTTCCTCGCGCGCGAGCCTTGCGAACTCCTCGTCCTCACCCACGCGCAAGTGGCGATGCTCATGGCGCGAAAGCGCCTCGTCGCCGACTTCTGCGCCGACCTGGGCACGGTGCGCGCGGCCGTGGCCGTGCGCGCCGGCGACGCGAAGCCCGACGTGTCCACGTCCGCCGCGCTCCGGGCGGCGCTCCTGGAGGCCGACGCCATCCACATCCCGGATCCCGCCCGCACGACCGCGGGAATCCACCTGGCCGGGGTCCTCGATGCCCTGGGCATCGCGGGCGAGGTCTCGTCGAGGCTCCGCGGTCACCCGAACGGCATGAGCGCCCTGCGGGCGCTGGGCGAGGCGCCCGGGCGGCCGATCGGCTGCGCCCTGGCCACCGAGATCGTGGAAGCGCCCACCGTGGCCCTCGTCGCGCGGCTGCCCCGGGAGCACGAATTCGCCACCGTCTATACCGCTGCGCTGAACGCCGCCACGCCCTCTCGCGGCGCGCGCGCGCTCGCGTCCCGGATCACGAGCCGCGACACCGCCGCGGACCGCCTGGCGGCCGGGTTCGAGGGGATGGCGATCGTTCGGGCGGGCGCCGCGGATACCGCGAACGCGCGCGAGCTCGTGTTCGGCGTGCTCGCGGAATACGGCCTCACGCCCGAGCCGGATGCCACCGACGCGGACCTCATGGACCTGGACCGCGGCTTTCTTGCCGACGGCGGGATGTTCGACGTCGCGGTCGCGCCCGATGGCAGCCTCGCCGCCTGCTGCGGCATGAAGGTATTGGGAGGCGGGCGCCTGGAGCTTCGCAAGATGTACGTCCGCCGGGACCAGCGTGGCCAGGGACTCGGTCAGCGGCTCCTCGACCGCGCGCTCGCGTGGGCGCGCGGCCGCGGCTTCCCCCGCGTGGAACTCGAGACCGCCTCGGTCCTGAAGGAGGCGATCGCGCTCTACCGCAAGGCCGGCTTCGAGCCGCGCCCGGGGAAGCCCGACACCCGCCGGTGCGACCTGGCCTTCGTGCTGGCGCTCGACTGAGGGCGCCGGTTCCCGCGCGCTATTTCTGCGCGCCGACGTCCTTCATCGACTCGAGCTGGCCGAGGTCGAGCGAGGCGACGCCCGACTTGAGGGCGTCGAAGGGCACGCCGCGGCCCTTGGCGCTCACGATGAAGCGATCGCCGAGCACCACCGTGAACTCGTCGTTGCTGCCGTTTTTCGAGATCTCCTCGTGGACCATCCGGCCGCCCTCGCGTCGCGTGCGCTCGACGCGCCCGTTGCGTTC
>DAORTX010000048.1:0-13584 GCA_035432885.1 Usitatibacteraceae bacterium | reverse complement strand
GTGCAATCCTTCAGCTACGGCTGGATCGCGGATTTCCCCGACGGCGAGAACTTCCTGCAGCTGCTCTACAAGGGCTCCATCGGCCAGGTGAACTACGCCATGTTCGACCTGCCCGAGTACAACGCGCTCTACGAGCGGGTGAAGCGCCTGCCCGATTCCCCGGCGCGAAACGAGCTCATCTCCCGCATGGTGAAGCTGATCGTCGTCTACGCGCCGTGGCTCGTGGAAACCTACAAGGCGCAGAACATCCTGGTGCAGCCGTGGGTGCTCGGCTATCGCAAGCATCCCTTCGCCCACCAGCCCTGGAAGTACCTGGACATCGACACCGCGCGCCGGCCGGCCCGCTAAAGGCCCTATCATTCGCCCATGGTCGCCGTTCCCGCCCCGCCCGCACCCGCCCCGAGCCGCTTCGGCACGCTCGTGACGGTGGCGCTCGTCCTGGCGCTCGCCTGGCTCCTGGCGCACTGGACCTGGGTGTTCCTCGCGCCGGCGCAGGCAGACGGCGCTGCGCAGGCCGCCCGTGGCGTCGACCTCGCGGCCGTGGCGAAGCTCTTCGGCGCAGCGCCTCCCGCCGGATCCACGACGCCGGGCACAAGCGCTTCCGGCCTGAGGCTGAAGGGGGTGATCGCGCCCACGCCGGCCACCATCGGATCGGCGGTCTTCAACGCCGGCGGCAAGGACATCGCGGTCAACCTCGGCGGCGAGGTGCAACCCGGCGTCACGCTCGAGGCCGTCGAGCCCGACCACGCGGTGATCCTGCGGGGCGGCGTGCGCGAACGCATCGATCTCGACACGCGCATGGCGGCGGTCCCCCGCTCCGTGGGCGGCAAGGCCGCCGGCTTCCGGCTGGCAGTGGCGCGTTCGGGCGCCAACGGCTTCGCCTTTTCCCGCAAGGATCTCGAAAACGCCCTCAAGGACCCGGGACAACTGAGCTACCTCGGCCGCATCGGCATGCCGCCGGGCGGGGGGGTGCGGCTGGAAGAGGCGCCCCCCGGCAGCCTCGCCTCACGCCTGGGCCTGCAGCCGGGCGACGTCATCAAGCGCGTGAACGGCCAGGCCGTCGCCTCGGCGGGGGACCTCGCGCGCCTGCACCAGCAGTTCGCCACGACCTCCCTCGTCCAGGCCGAAATCCAGCGCGGCAGCGCGGCCATCCAGCTGAACTACACGGTCAATCCCTGATCTCGTCCCCGTCCCCTGTCGCGCCTTCCGCAACCGGGTCCCGGGGGGCCCTGTGAAAAATCCGCATTTGGGCGCAAAATGCCCGTCAAATCAACGAGGAAGAAAATTTTCGTGACCCGGTTTCTAGCATTCGCCGCCCTCTGCGTCCTTGTCGCCCTGCCCTCGGCCCGGGCGGCCGAGGAAGAACAGGTCACGCTCAACTTCGTCAACGCGGACATCGTCTCCGTCATCAAGGCGGTCGGGGGCCACACGGGGAAGAACTTCATCCTCGACCCGCGCGTGACCGGCACCGTGAACATCGTCTCCGAGAAGCCCGTGCCCAAGAGCCTCCTCTATCCGATGCTGCTCTCGGTGCTGCGCACCCAGGGCTACGCGGCGGTGGAATCCAACGGCTTCGTGAAGATCGTCCCCGAAGCCGAGGGCAAGACGGGCGCGAGCCCCGTGGGGGACGCCGGCGCCAAGGTGCCCGGCGACCGGATCGTCACGCGGGTCTTCCTGCTGCAGAACGAGTCGGCCCTGCAACTGGTCGCCGTGCTGCGCCCGCTGGTCACCGCCAACAACTTCGTCGCGGCCTACGCGAGCAACAACGCGATCGTGATCACCGACTACGCCGAGAACGTGCGGCGCATCGAGTCGATCATCCGCGCGATCGACCAGCCCTCGGGCGGCGACGTGCAGGTCGTGGTCCTCCAGCACGCCTCCGCCGTCGACGTCGCGCAGACGATCAAGGGCGTGATCGCCGAGATGTCCCCGTCGCCCTCGTCCCCGGGCGCGCCCCCGAAAGCCGCGATCGCGATCGACCCGCGCACCAACAGCCTGCTCGTGCGCGGCGACAATCCGGCGCTCATCGCGCGCATCAGGTCGCTCGCCGCGAGCCTGGACTCGCCGGGCGCCGGCGCGGGCAACATCCACGTGGTCTACCTGCGAAACGCCGAGGCGACGAAGATCGCCGAGACCCTGCGCGGGCTGCTCTCCGGCGCCGAGGCGGGCCGCTCGGCCACCGCCACGGCAAGTGCCACGCCGGCCACGCCGGCCAACGCGGCATCGGGACTGCCGATCGCCGCCGCCGCTTCCGCGCCGGCGTCCATCGTCCAGGCCTACGCGCCCACCAATTCCCTCATCATCACCGCGCCGGAACCCGTCTACCGGTCGCTGCGCTCGGTCATCGACAAGCTCGACGTGCGCCGGGCTCAGGTGCTGGTCGAGGCGCTCATCGTCGAGGTGCAGACGGGCCGCGCCTCGGAAGTCGGCGTGCAGTTCCAGGGGCTTTCGGGCATCGGACGCGACGGCCGGCAGGTGGTCGGCGGCACCAACTTCTCCACGAGCCCGACCGCGACCACGAGCTTCGGCACCAACATCGTCGGGCTCGCGCAGAACCTCGCGTCCATCGGCACCGGGTTGAACGTGGGCGTGGTGAACGGCCGCATCACGATCCCCGGCCCCGACGGGACGAACATCGAGGTCCTGAACCTCGGCGTCCTCGCCCGCGCCCTGGAAGGCGACACGGGCGTGAACGTGCTCTCCAAGCCCAACGTGCTCACGCTGGACAACGAGGAGGCGCGCCTGCTCGTGGGCCAGAACGTGCCCTTCATCACCGGCAGCTACACGCCCTCGGCCACCAGCGCGACGAACCCTTTCCAGACCATCGAGAGGAAGGACATCGGCCTCACCCTCAAGGTGCGCCCGCAGATCACCGAGGCGGGCACGGTGAAGCTCGCGATCTTCCAGGAAGTGTCGTCCATCTCGCGAGACGCGACGGTGAAGGGCGCCGACCTCATCACCAACAAGCGCTCGCTGGAATCGACCGTGCTCGTCGACGACGGCCAGATCATCGTGCTGGGCGGCCTGATCCAGGACGACCAGCAGTCCTCGATCGACCGCGTGCCGCTGCTGGGCGACATTCCCTTCCTCGGCAGCCTCTTCAAGTACGAGTCGAGGAGTCACCGGAAGACGAACCTCATGGTCTTCCTCAGGCCCTACGTGCTGCGCGAGGACGGCGCGGCGCGCGCGCTCACGGCCGACCGCTACGAGTACATCCGCAACCTCCAGGGCACGATGGGGTTCGAGCGCAACCTCCTGCTTCCCGAGGTGGCGCCGGAGCAGTTGCCGCCGCTCGCGCCGAAGCCCGCCCGATGACCGCGCCGCTGGAACGAACCGTGAACCCGCAGGACCTCGATCCCGCCACCGTGCGCCTGCTGCCCTACGCCTTCGCCAAGGCGAAGGGCGTCATCGCCGCGCGCGTGGCCGGCGGCGTGCTGGAGGTGTGGATCCGACCGGTGCCGCTCGCGGCCACGCTCGCCGAAGTGCGCCGCATCGCCGGCAGGCCGCTGCGCGAGATCCTGCTGGCGCCCGAGGAATTCGAGCATTGCCTGGCGCTCGCCTACACGCGCGAGCCCAATGCCGCCGAGATGATCGTCGAGGACATGGGCGAATCCCTCGATCTCGCGCGCCTGACCGAGTCGCTGCCGGAGGTCGCCGACCTCCTCGAAGCCGAGAACGACGCGCCCATCATCCGTCTCATCAACGCGCTGCTGACCCAGGCCGTTCGCGAAGGCGCCTCCGACGTGCACCTGGAGATCTTCGAGAGCCGCGCGCTGGTGCGCTACCGCGTCGACGGGGCGCTGCGCGACGTGGTCGAGCCCCGGCGCGGCCTGCACCCCGCCATGGTCTCGCGCCTCAAGGTGATGGCCGCGCTCGACATCGCGGAAAAGCGCCTGCCGCAGGACGGGCGCATCGCCCTTCGCGTGGCCGGCCGGCCGATCGACGTGCGCGTCTCCACCATTCCCACCGCCGCCGGCGAGCGCGTGGTGCTGCGCCTGCTCGACAAGCAGGCCGGGCGCCTCACGCTCGACGCCCTCGGCATGGGCGCGGCCTCGCGGGACGCGGTCGACCTGCTGATCCAGCAGCCCCACGGCATCCTCCTCGTCACCGGCCCCACGGGATCGGGCAAGACCACCACGCTCTACGCCGCCCTGTCGCGGCTCGACCGCAAGACCCGCAACATCCTCACCGTCGAGGATCCGGTGGAATACGAGCTGGACGGCATCGGCCAGACGCCGGTGAACCCGAAGATCGAGATGACCTTCTCGCGGGCGCTGCGCGCGATCCTGCGCCAGGATCCCGACGTGGTGATGATCGGCGAGATCCGCGATCTCGAAACCGCGCAGATCGCCGTCCAGGCCTCCCTCACCGGCCACCTGGTGCTCGCCACGCTGCACACGAACGACGCGCCGGGCGCGGTGACGCGGCTCGCGGACATGGGGATCGAGCCCTACCTGCTCGCGTCCACGCTCTCCGGCGTGCTGGCGCAGCGCCTGGTGAGGAAACTCTGCCCGGCCTGCAGGACGCCGGGCGAGCCCGACGGAGCCGAGCGCTCGGTGTTCCGCGAGAACGCGCCCGAGCGCCTCTACCGGGCGGCGGGCTGCGCCGCGTGCAACTTCACGGGCTACAAGGGGCGCACCGGCATCTACGAGCTCCTCGTGGTGGACGACGACCTGCGCCACCTCGTGCACGACACCGCCGCCGAGCGCTCGATCCGCGAGAAGGCCATCGCGAGCGGCATGACGCGCCTTCGCGAGGACGGCCTGCGCTGGGTGCGCGACGGCACGACTTCGCTCGACGAAGTCCTGCGCGTGACGAGGACCTAGGGCCCTCGCCGCCGGCCCTCGTTCCGGAGGGAGCGGAAAACAGATCCCATGCCAGGCTTCCGCTACCAGGCGTACACCATCGAAGGCCGCCTCCGCAAGGGCGTGCTGGAGGCCGACAGCGCGCGCCAGGCGCGCTCGATCATCCGCGACCGGGGCCTCACGCCGTTCCGGGTCGAGGTCATCGCCGCCAACGACCCGGCGGGGGGCTCGCGCTTTCGCCGCATCTCGCTCTCCGCGGGCGAACTCACGCGCCTCACCCGGAGCCTCGCGTCCCTCATCGAGGCGGGGCTCACCGTCGAGCAGTCCTTCAACGCGTTGATCGAGCAGGCCGAGAACGAGCGCGAGCGGCAGGTCCTCGCGGCCCTGCGCGGCGAGGTGATGGCGGGCTCGACGATCGCCAGCGCGCTCGCCGCCTTTCCCGCCGTGTTTCCCGAGCTCTACCGCACGCTCGTCGCCGCGGGGGAAGCCTCGGGGCAGTTGACGCGCGTGCTCGCGAAGCTCGCCGACTACCTCGAGGAGCGCCAGGCGCTGCGCAGCCGCCTCTCGCTGGCCCTCATCTACCCGGCCATCGTGACCGGGGTGTCGCTGCTCGTGATGGGGGCCCTGCTGGTCTACGTCGTGCCGCAGGTGGTGCAGGTCTACAGCCACGCGAAGGAGGCGCTGCCGGTCCTCACGCGCGCGCTCATCGCCCTATCCGGATTCCTCGCCGCCACCTGGCCCGCCTGGATCGCGCTCGCCGTGGCCGCCGCGCTCGGCCTGCGGGCGGCGCTCGCGCGTCCGGGCCCGCGCCGGAGGATCCACGGCTTGCTCTTTCGCGCCCCGCTCGCGGGAAAGGTGCTTCGCCACCTGGACAGCGCGCGGCTCGCCGCCACGCTCGCGATCCTGGTGGGCAGCCGAGTGCCCATCCTCGCCGCGCTGGAGGCCGGCGGCGGCGTGATGGCGCTGCTGCCGATGCGCGAGGCGCTCGAGGCGGCCGCACGCGGCGTGCGCGAGGGCATGCCGCTCTCCCGCGCGCTTGCCGCCACCGGCGCCTTCCCGCCGGTGATGGTGCATCTCATCGCCGGGGGCGAAGCCACCGGCCGTCTCGACGAAGCCCTCGAGCGCGCCGCGCGCCAGCAGCAGGCGAACCTGTCGACCCGGCTCGCCGCCGCGGTGGCGGTGTTCGAGCCCGCGGTGATCGTGGTGATGGGCGCGGTGGTGCTCGCCATCGTGCTCGCGATCCTGCTGCCCATCTTCAACCTGAACCAGCTCGTCGGCCGCTAGGACCATGAAAAGACAATCCGCCTTCACCCTGATCGAGATCCTCGTCGTCGTGGCGATCCTGGGCATCCTCGCCGCCATCGTCGTGCCGCGCATCATGGACCGGCCCGACGAGGCCAAGCGCGTGGCCGCGAAAGCCGACATCGCGGCGATCGTGCAGTCCCTGAAACTCTACCGGCTGGACAACGGCTTCTACCCCGCGACCGACCAGGGCCTCGCCGCGCTCGTGCAGAAACCGGCGTCCACCCCCGTTCCCGGCAACTGGAAGCAGGGCGGCTACCTCGAGCGCCTGCCCCGCGACCCCTGGGGCGGCGACTACCAGTTCCTCAATCCCGGGGTGAAGGGCGAGATCGACGTCTTCAGCCTCGGGGCCGACCGGGCGCGCGGAGGCGATGGCAGTGGCGCCGACATCGGCAACTGGGAGTAGGCGCCTGCCCGGCGCCGACCGGGCGCGCGCGGGCTTCACGCTCATCGAGATCCTCGTGGTGGTCGCGATCGCGGGCATCGTGCTCGCGGTGGCCGCGGTGAACCTCTTTCCCGGCGACGAGGAAGTGGCGCGGCGCGAGACCTCCCTCCTCGCCCTCGACATCGAGGCGGCGCGAGACGACGCCTGGTTCGGCGGCCGGCCGGCCGCCGTGTCGCTCGCCCAGGGCCGCCTCCGGGTGCTTCGGCTCGCCGCCGACCGGTCGTGGTCGCCCGTTCCCGGCCGCGAGCGCCGCCTGCCCGACACGATGCGCATCGAATCGCTCGCCATCGACGGCAAGCCGGTGGAGGCGGGAGAGCTCCTCATCTTCCTGCCCGACGGCCTGGGGGTGGCCTTCCGCGTGGCGCTCACCGTGCGCGGCTTGCCCAAGGCCATCGAAGGCGACGCCGCCGGCGCGGTGCGCGCGATCGTGAAATGAGCCGCGAGCGCGCCTTCACGCTGGTCGAGATCCTCGTCGCCATGGCGATCCTCGCGATCGCCCTTGCCGCGACCACGCGCGCGGCGAGCCTCGCCACCGACGGCGCGCGGGACACGCGGGCACGCCTGCTCGCCACCTGGAGCGCCGGCAACCGCATGGCCGAGATGCGCGCCCGCGGGCTCTTCCCCGCGCCCGCCGTCACCACGGCCACGGTCGAGCAGGGCGGGCTCTCCCTCGTGGTGGAGGAGACCGTCACCGACACGCCCAACCCCACGATCCGCCGCGTGGACTTTTCCATTTCCGACGCGCGCGTGCCGGGCCGGGTCCTCGCGACCCACACCGCCTTCCTGGTGAGGCCATGAGGCCGCAGCGCGCCTTCACGCTGGTGGAGCTTCTCGTCGCGCTCGCGATCTTCGCGCTCCTCGCGGCGTTCGCCTACCGCGGACTCGCGGTGATGCTGGAGAGCCGCGAGGCCCTGGACCGCGATTCGCGCAAGTGGCGCGATGTCGCGCTCTTCGTCGGGCGCTTCGAGCGCGACGTGCAGGCGGTGCTCGATCGCCCGGCCACCGGCGCGTCGGGCACGACCCTGGGCGCGGTTTCGACGCGACTCGACCTCGCCGACGCGGGCGCCGTGGGCTTCGCCCTCACCCGCGCCGGCGCGACGCTCCATGCCAATGCGCTGGCGGCGCCGCAGCGCGTCGGCTACCGGCTGGCCGAGGGCCGCGTCGACCGCCTCGCCTGGCCCGCCGTGGACGCGGGCCCGCGCGCGCAGGCGAGCGCCACGCCGGTGCTGGACAACGTGCGCTCGCTCGCCTTCCGCTTTCTCGACCGCGGCTTCGAATGGCGCCGCGACTGGGCCCTGCCGACCGCGCAGGGCAAGCCGCTCGCCGTGGAAATGACGCTGGAGCTCGCCACGGGCGAGACGATCGTTCGCGTCGTGGACATCCCGCGATGAGGCGCGGCCCGCAGCGCGGCGTCGCGGTGGTGACGGCGATCCTCGTGGTCGCGGTCGCCGCCTCGGCGGCGACCTACATGCTCGCCCAGCAATCGGCGACGCTGAACCAGACCGCCCTCGTCGCCTCGCGGGCGCAGGCCGATTCCTATGCGCAGGCGGGTTTCGACTGGGCGCGCGGCATCCTGGCCGAGGACGCGCGCGGGAGCGCGATCGACACGCTCGAGGAGGACTGGGCGCGGCCTCTCGCCGGGCTGCCCGTGGAGCGCGCGGTGGTGAGCGGCGCGATCATCGACCAGCAGGCGCGCTTCAACCTGAACAACCTCGTGAATGCCGGCCGGCGAAGCGATGCCGACGTGCAGATCCTCGGCCGGCTCCTCGAGTCCCTGGGCCTCGATCCGGGGCTCGCGCTCGCCGTGCTCGACTGGATCGACGCCGACGCCGATCTCTCCGGCGGCGGCGGCGCCGAGGACGCCTATTACCTTTCGCTGGCCCGTCCCCACCGCGCCGCCAACCGGCCCCTGGGGCAGGTCGAGGAGCTCTACGACGTGCGGGGATTCGACGCCGGCGCGGTCGCGAAACTGCGGCCCTTCGTCACCGCGCTGCCGGTGCGCGCGCCCGTGAACGCCAACACGGCCGCCCCGGAGGTGCTCGCCGCCATCCTGCCGGCGCTGTCCCGCGACGAGATCCGCGCCCTCGTGCAGTCCCGGCGCAAGCAGCCGTTCAGGGACCGCGCGGACCTGAAGGCGCGCATGAACCAGGCCGGGGGCACGGCCATCGAGGCGAGTCTCGACGTGAAGAGCGACCACTTCCTCGTCCAGGTCGGCGTCTCCCAGGACGACGTCCAGGTCGCCGCCGAGGCGCTCGTCTCGCGGGCCGCGCCTGGCGCCACGCCCGCGACGGCCATGATCTGGCGCCGTTCGCTCTACTAGCCGTGGCCGTGGAACGAGCCGGCGCTAGAATGGCGTTTCGTCGCCCGCCATGATCCTTCGCCTTCTCCTTCCCGCCGTCGACCGCATCGACGCCGACGCCTCCTTCGCGTGGGCGGTCGCCGACGCACGGGGCGAGTCGCTTCGCGAGGCGAGGACGACGCTCCCCGGCGTGCCGCGTGCCGGGACGGTGGAACTCGTGCTGCCCGCCTCGCGCGTGCTCTTCGCCCGCCTGAAGCTCCCGAAGGTGAACGCCGCCACGATCCGGGAACTGCTGCCCTTCGCGGTGGAGGACCGCCTGCTCGCCGACCCCGACCAGATCCACGCCGTGCCCGGCGCCACCAACGCCCGCGGCGAGACGCTCGTGGCCGTGGTGGACCGCGCCTGGCTGTCCGGCGCCCTCGCGGTCCTCGCGGGCGAAGGCATCGTCGCCACGCGCGCCCTGTGCGAAACCGCGCTGCTGCCGGCTCGGCCCGGCACCTGGCACGCGGTGCTCGGCGAGGACCGGTGCTTTCTCGTCGAGGACGACGGCCACGCGGTGGCCTTCGACCGGCCCACGAGCGCCGAACCGCCGCTCGCGGTGGGCATCGCCGCCGACGAGGCCGCGCAGCGCGACGCCCGTCCGCAGCGGCTGCACGTCGTGGTGGAGGGCGCTGTCGCGCCGCCCGATGCGGCGCTGTGGGGCGAGCGAGCCGGCATGGCGGTGACGGTCGCGCCGTCCCGGCCGTCGCTCTGCGCGCCGGCCGCGGCCACGGCGATCGACCTGCTCGCGGGCGAATTCGCGCCAACGTCTCCGGCCCTCGGATCGCTTCGCCTGCCGCGACTCGCCTGGGCGCTCGCCGCCGCGATCGTCGTCCTGCAGTTCGGTTTCACGGCGGCCGACGGGTGGCGGCTCGAGCGCGAACGCCTGGCGCTCGAGGCCGAGCGCGAGGCGATCTTCCGGGCGGCGTTCCCGGAGGCGAAGGCGATCGTCGACCCGGCGCTGCAGATGCGGCGCAACCTGGCCGACCTTCAGCGGGCCCACGGCCGCGCCTCCGCGAGCGACTTCCTCGCGCTCGCCACCGCCGCGGCCGCGCGCGACGCCGCGCCCGCCCGGCGCATCACCTATGCCGCCGGCCGGCTAGAAATCGACCGCGGCGAGGCGAGGCCATGAACGCGCCGGCGTTCTGGACCGCGCGGAGCCCGCGCGAGCGTGCGGCGCTTCGCTGGGCGGCAGCCGTCGCCGCGGCGCTACTCGTGATCGCCTTCGCCTGGCTGCCGATGGAGAGAGCGCGCGCGAGGATCGCCGCGCAATTGCCGCCGCTTCGCGCCTCGGTGGTCGCGATGCGGGCCCAGGCCGCGGAGGCCGCGGCGATTCGCGCGCTGCCCGCCCCCCGGGCCGCGACCGCCACCTCGCTCGCGAACCTCGTGGCCTCCGGCGCGCTCGCGCAGGGGATCCCGGGCGGGCGCCTCACCGCGCTCGACGCGAGGCGCGTGCGCCTCACGGCGGAGGACGCCTCGTGGACGCGGCTCGTCGCGTGGCTCGCGACGGTCGGGCCGGCGCATGGGCTGGTGGTCGAGGAAGCGACGATCGACGCGCTCCCCGCGGCCGGACGCGTGCGCGCCGACGTCGTCCTGGCCGGCGCCTGACGTGACGCCGCTGCGCGCGCTCGTCCTCGGCGTGCTCGCCTATGGCGCCTTCCTCGCCGCGACGCTGCCGGCTGGCGTGGCCGCCTCCCGCATCGCCGCGGCCAGCGCCGGCGTGGTGAGGCTCTCCGCGGTGACCGGCACCGTGTGGCAAGGCTCGGCGCAGGTGAACGTCGCCGCCCCAGGCCTCGCGTTCACGCTCGATCAGGCGCGCTGGCGCTTCCTGCCCTCGCGCCTTCTCGCCGGCCGGTTCGCGTTCGATATCGAGGCGGGCCTTGCATCGCTGCAAGCCCGCGGCGAAGCCTCTCGAAGCATCACGGCGTGGCACCTGGACGACTTCCACGCGGGCGGCGATGCCGCGGCGCTCGCGGCCTTCTTCCCGCTCGTCGCGGCGTGGCAGCCCGCGGGCCCCCTCGCGATCGATGCGCAAGCGCTGTCGTGGAACGGCGAGCAGGCAAGCGGCACGGCAGCCGCCCAGTGGCGGGACGCCTCCCTCGCCCTCTCGCCCGTGCGACCGCTCGGAAGCTGGCGCGCGCTGGCTGCCGGCGAGGGATCGTCCCTGCGGGTCGAACTCGCGACCACGGAGGGCCCGTTGCGCCTGTCGGGGAAAGGCGCGCTCGCGATTCCCGGGGGGCGATTCGCCTTCTCCGGGCAAGCCCGCGCCGAGCCGGGACGCGAGCGCGACCTCGAGGACCTGCTGAACCTGCTCGGCGCTCGGCGAGCCGACGGCGCGCGCGCGATCGAGATTCGCTGATGCCCGCGCCGGATTTCCGGGCGCCCTGGTGGCTCGCGAACCCGCACCTGCAGACGATCTACGGCTCCCTCCTCGCCACGCGGCCCGCGATCCGCTACCGCCGCGAGCGCTGGGAGACGCCCGACGGCGACTTCGTCGACGTCGACCACGTCGATGCCGCGCCGGACCGCCCGTGGGTCGTCCTCTTCCACGGCCTCGAGGGCTCGTCGGCGTCGGCCTACGCGCGCACGCTCATGGCGCGCGTGGCGGCGCGGGAATGGCGGGGCCTCGTGGTGAACTTCCGGGGCTGCGGCGGCGAACCCAATCGCCTCGTCCGCGCCTACCACTCGGGGGATTCGCCGGAGGTGGACTGGATCCTGCGCCGCGTCCGGGCGCTCGCCGGAAGCGCTCCGGTGCACGCGGCGGGTGTCTCTCTGGGCGGCAATGCGCTCCTCAAGTGGCTGGGCGAGCAAGGCGGCGGAGCGGTCCCGCTGGTGGCAAGCGCGGCCGCCGTATCCGCGCCCTTGGACCTCATGGCCGCGGGCGAGGCGCTGGGCCGCGGCTTCGCGCTCGTCTACGCGAAGCACTTCCTCGCGACGCTGAGGACGCGCGCGGCCGCCAAACACGAGCGCTTTCCCGGCGCCTTCGACCTCGGGCGCATGCGCCGTTCGCGCACGCTTCGCGAGTTCGACGACGTGGTGACCGCGCCCCTGCACGGCTATCGCGACACCGACGATTACTGGACGCGGGCAAGCGCCAAGCCGCTGCTGCCCGCGATCCGCGTGCCGACGCTCGTGCTGAACGCGCGCGACGACCCGTTCCTGCCGGAGGCGGCCCTTCCCGCCGGCGGCGAGGTCTCGCCCGCCGTCACGATAGAATTCCCTTCTCGCGGCGGCCACGTGGGCTTCGTGTGCGGACCCTTCCCCGGCCACATCGGCTGGCTGCCGCAGCGGCTGCTGCATTTCTTCGACCACCAGGAATGACCCCCATGGCAACGACCATCGCCCCCGAGATCTTCAAGGCCTACGACATCCGCGGCATCGTCGACAGGACGCTTACGGAAGAGGCGGTGGAGCGGATCGGCCTCGGGCTGGGCACGGTGGGCGCGAAGCGCGGCGTGACGCGTTTCGTGGTCGGGCGCGACGGCCGCTTGTCCGGCCCGCGCCTGGTGGCAGCGCTCACGCGCGGCCTCAACGCGTCCGGCATGGACGTGACCGACATCGGTGTCGTCGCAACCCCCATGGTCTACTTCGCGACGCACGAACTCGCCACCGGCAGCGGCGTCATGGTGACCGGCAGCCACAACCCGCCCGAGTACAACGGCCTGAAGATGATGGTGGCCGGCGACACGCTCGCCGCCGAGGCGATCCAGGACCTGCGCAAGCTCGTGGAAGCCGGCAGCTTCGCCGCCGGCAAGGGCTCCAGCGAGACGAAGGACATGAAGGAGGCCTACCTCGCGCGCATCGCCGGCGACGTGAAGCTCGGCCGCCTGGTCCGCGTGGCGATCGACTGCGGCAACGGGTCGCCCGGCGCCGTGGCGCCGGAGCTCTTCCGCCGGCTCGGCTGCGAGGTGCAGGAGCTCTACTGCGAGGTGGACGGCAATTTCCCCAACCACCATCCGGACCCGTCCAAGCCGGAGAACCTCCAGGACCTGATCCGCGCCGTGAAGGAGGGCCACGCCGAGCTGGGCCTCGCCTTCGACGGCGACGGCGACCGGCTTGGCGTCGTGACCAAGAGCGGCAGGATCATCTACGCGGACCGCCAGCTCATGCTCTTCGCCGCCGACGTGCTGCAGCGAAACCCCGGCGCGAAGGTGATCTTCGACGTGAAATGCACGAGGAACCTCTTCGGCTGGATCCGCGACCACGGCGGCGTGCCGGTCCTGTGGAAGACCGGGCACTCGCTCATCAAGGCGAAGCTGAAGGAAACCGGCGCGCCGCTCGCCGGCGAGATGAGCGGGCACATCTTCTTCAAGGAGCGCTGGTACGGCTTCGACGACGGCCTGTACGCCGCCGCCCGCCTGCTGGAGATCGTCTCGCGCGCGCCGGACCTGAACCAGGCCCTCGAGGGCCTGCCCGATTCCATCGCGACGCCGGAACTGAACATCGCCCTCGACCGGGAGGGCGAGAACCACGCCCTCATCGCGAGGCTGCAGAAGACGGCGCGGTTCGAGGGCGCCACGGAGGTGATCACCCTCGACGGCCTGCGCGTGGAATACGCCGACGGCTTCGGCCTGATGCGCGCCTCCAACACCACGCCGGTCATCGTGCTGCGCTTCGAGGCCGATACCGACGAAGCCCTCGCGCGCATCCAGGCCGATTTTCGCCGCGTCCTCGCCAAGGCGCTGCCCGCGGCA
>DAORTX010000047.1:3467-13595 GCA_035432885.1 Usitatibacteraceae bacterium | reverse complement strand
ACCTTCACCGACTACAGCCTGCGCGTCCTCATGTACGTGGCCGCGCACCCCGAGGGGCGCACCACCATCGCCGAGATCGCGCAGTCCTACGCCATCTCCGAGCACCACCTCACCAAGGTCGTGCACTTCCTCGGCAAGGAAGGCTATCTGGAGAACCTGCGCGGCCGCGGCGGCGGGCTCCTCCTCGCGAAGGCGCCGGCGGCGATCAACGTGGGGGAGGTGGTGCGCCTCACCGAAGGCGGCGACGTGCCGGCCGAATGCTTCCAGCGGGAATCGAACACCTGCGCCATCACCGCCGACTGCAAGCTGAAGTTCGTGCTCGCGGACGCGGTCGAGGCGTTCTACGCGGAGCTGCGAAAGTTCACGCTCGCCGACGTGGTGAAGAACCGCAAGGCGCTGGGCAGGGTCCTCTTCGCCGGAAGGGCGAACATGCCCTCACGCACCCGCGCGGCCCGCTAGCGGCCCGCGCGCCGCCTCAGGCGAGCAGGCGCCGCCGGAACAGCACCACCGCGATCGAGAAGCCCGCGATCCCGTAGGCGGCGAGCACGCCCGCGTGCAGCAGCACCGACTCGGGCCACTGCCCGAGGAAGAGCGGCCGGCCGATCGCGATCGCGTGCGTGAGCGGCAGCGCCGAGGACACGGCCTGCAGCCAGCCGGGCATGTTCGCGATCGGGTAGAAGACGCCCGAGAGGAGCATCTGCGGCGTGAGGAAGAGCGTGAACCAGTACATGAAGAAGTCGAAGTTCCTCGCGAACGAGGTCATCACCAGGCCCATGCCGGCGAACGCGAGCCCGATCAGGAAGGCGAGCGGCACGATGAGCACCATGGTCCACGATTGCGACAGTCCCAGCGCGATCGCCACCAGCAGCACGGCCGTGCCCGAGAGCAGGCTCTTCGAGGCGGCCCACACCCACTCGGCGAGGAGCACGTCCTCCAGGCTCACCGGCGCGTTGAGGATCCCCTCCCAGGTGCGCTGCACGTGCATGCGCGCGAACCCCGAGTAGAGCGACTCGAACGAGGCCGAGAGCATCGTCGCGTAGCAGATCGTCCCGCCCGCGAGGAAGGCGATGTAGCGAACGCCGTTCACCTCCGGGATCATCGTGCCCATGCCCAGCCCGAAACCCAGGAGATAGAAGAGCGGCTCGACGATGTTGCCGAGCACGCTCTCGGCGGCGAGCTTGCGCCAGACCCGGTAGTTCCTGCGCCACACCGGGATCCACGCCCGGCTGAAGTCCGGCGCGGCGAAGAGGCTACGCGCCATCGCGCATCTCCCGGCCCGTGAGCTTGAGGAACAGGTCCTCCAGGTTCGCGCGGCGATGCAGGAACCGCAGCGCCGGAGCGCCCTTCAGGCTCTCGACCGCCGGCGCGGCGTCGCGCAGGTAGCAGAACGCGGTCTCGCCGTGCAGCTCGGCCCGCGCGGCGAGCCGCTTCCCGTGGGACTCGAACCACGCCAGCACGCCCTCGCCGTACACCTCGACCACCTCGGGCTCGATGTGCCGGTCGATCAGCTCGCGCGGCTCGCCCTGCGCGAGCATCCGGCCGTGGTCGATGATCGCGAGCCGGTCGCAGAGCCGCTCGGCCTCGTCCATGAAATGGGTCGTGAGGAGGATCGTCCGGCCTTCGCGCAGGAGCAGGCGGAGCTTCTCCCACATGAGGTGGCGGGCCTGCGGGTCGAGCCCCGTGGTGGGCTCGTCCAGGAAGAGCAGTTCCGGGTCGTTCACCAGCGCCCGGGCGAGCACGAGGCGGCGCTTCATGCCGCCGGAGAGCGCCTGGATGCGGGCATCGGCGCGGGTTTCCAGCGCGGCGAATTCCAGCAGCCTCGGCAGGCGCCCTTCGACCTGCGCGCGGGAGAGCCCGAAGTAGCTCCCGTAGACGAGCAGGTTCTCGCGCACGGTGAAGTCCGGGTCGAGGTTGTCGACCTGCGGCACCACGCCCACGCGGACGCGGCCCTCGCGCGCGGCCTGCGGCACGGGATGGCCCAGGAGCGCGATCTCGCCCTCGTCGGGAGACGCGAGCCCCAGCAGCATGCGCAGCGTCGTGGTCTTGCCCGCGCCGTTCGGGCCGAGGAGGCCGAAGCACTCGCCGCGCGCGAGCTCGATGTCCAGGCCGTCGACCACGGCGCGGCCGTCGTAGCGCTTGCGCAGCCCGCGCGCCGAGAGGATGCCCGTCACCGCGGCGCGCGCCTACGCACCGGCGGGACGAACGAGGCGGCCCACGAGGTCCCGGATCACGTGGAGCTTGCGGTGGAAGAAGTGATCGGCGCCGGGGATCACGAGCACCGGGACGTCGCGCGCCTCGCCCCAGGCGAGCGAGTCGGCCAGGGGCACGGTGTCGTCGCGGTCGCCGTGCACGACGACGGTATTGGCCGGGCCGTGCCGCCCCGCCGCGCCGAGTCCCGGGTCGCCCGGGTCCGGCGGCTCGCCCAGTCCGTGGCCGGTGATGCGGCGCAGCGCCGGGGCCACCAGCACGAGCTGCGCGAATGGCGTTCGCGTGCTCGCGCGCAGCGCCACGCCGCCGCCGAAGGAAAATCCCGCCATCCACAGCGGAACCTCGCCCACCGTCCGCGCGGCGTGCGCGGCCACCTCGAGGAAATCGTCGGTCTCGCCGCGGCCCTCGTCGTGCGCGCCCTCGCTCGCGCCCACGCCGCGAAAGTTGAAGCGGAAGGTCGCGGCACCCGCCTGCACGAACGCCCGGGCAACGGTGGTCACCACCTTGTTTTCCATCGCTCCGCCGAAGAGCGGATGCGGGTGCGCCACGACCGCCACCGCGGCGGGATGGGCCGGGAGCGCATAGGCGATCTCGATCGCGCCGGCCGCGCCCTCGATGGTGGCGCGGTGCGTTTCCGCCTGGCTCAAATCCGCAGCCTTTCGACCACGCGGCCGTGCACCAGGTGCTCCTCGATGATCTCGTCGATGTCCGCCTGGTCGACGTACGTGTACCACGTGGCCTCGGGGTAGACCACGAGCACCGGGCCCTCCTCGCAGCGGTCCAGGCACCCGGCCTGGTTCACGCGCACCTTCCCCTCGCCCGCGAGGCCCATCGCCTTCACGCGGCCCTTGCAGTACTCGCGCATGGCCACGGCGTCGTGGTTGGCGCAGCACGCCTCGGGCGCGTCGCGTCGGTTCTGGCAGAAGAAGACGTGGTGCTTGTAGTGGCTCATGGGGGCTTTCGTCACGGGGGCGGTCATTGTAGCGGCTCGTCGCGGCGCCAGACGAAGAGCGCGATCAGCCACGCGAGTGCCAGCGCCGGCCAGGCCTCGTGGATCGCGCGCGTGAGCGTGGCGAAGGTCGCGAGCTGCCCGTAGGGCCAGCTGAAGAGACTCAGGAAATCGCCCAGGGCGCTGTAGGCGCCGAAGATCTTCGCGAAGAGCGCGCCGGCCAGCGTGAGGATGATGGCGAGGTAGATCCTCGCCGCCCGGCCCAGCGTGCGAAGCGGCAGGAAGAAGAGGAGCCCGGTCGCGAGTCCCGCCGCGCGGCCCTCCGACACCCAGCCCGCCGCCAGGTGGGGCTTCAGCATCACCGAGGTCGTGGCGAACTTGAACCACAGGGCCACCGTGAGCAGGAGCAGCGTCCAGCGCAGGGCCCCGCCCGGCCCCTTGAGGAGCACGGAAACGAAAAGGCCGAAGCCCGCGACCGCCAGCGAGACCGAGCCCGCGGTGACGAGGAACTCGCCCGGCTGGGGGGCGCCCTCCCCGCCGATGTTGCCGGCCTCGAAGAACGGCATCGCCGGGTTCAGCTGCGCGAGGAGCCAGAGTGCGACGAGGACCAGTCCCGCGTCGCCCCAGCCGCCCCCGGCGACCAGGCGCTCTCTCGCCTGCGCGAGGGGCCGGATCACCAGCTCGCGCATCGGCCCGGCGAAGACGAGCGTCCCGGCGAAGGCGCCCGCGGCGTTGGCGGCGATGTCGTAGCCGGAGGCGACGCGCGTGGCGATGAAGAGCTGCATCGCCTCCATCGCGAGGCTGAAGGCCGCGCACCACGCCACCGCCTTCGCCCGCGCGGCCCAGGGCGGATGGCGGGACAGGAGGAGCAGGCAGGCGAGCGCCCCCAGCGGCACGTAGGCGAGCGCGTTCAGCGCGAGGTCGAACTCCAGCACGATGCGCGGCCGCAGGAACACGCCCAGCGCGTCGGGCGCCGGCACGCGCAGCGGCCCGAACGGGTACAGGCTCGCGTAGGCGACGAGCAGCGCCCAGACGGCGAGCGCCCCGCGATGGCGTTCGGCGCTAGCCGGCAGGTTTCAACCCCTTGCGATAGGCGGCGGAGCGCTCGACGTAGTGCTCCGCGATCCACGTGTTGTTGGCGATGTCCTTGTCGCTCATGTGGCGCACGACCTTGCCCGGCACGCCCATCACGAGCGAGCCGTCGGGGATGTGCTTGCCCTCGGGGACCAGGGCGCCGGCCGCGATGAGGCAGTTCTTCCCGATGACGGCGCGGTTGAGGACGATCGCGCCGATGCCGACCAGGCTGTTCTCGCCGATGGTGCAGCCGTGCAGCATCACCAGGTGGCCGACGCTCACGTTGCGCCCGAGGACCACGGGAATCCCCAGGTCGGTGTGGATGACCGTGCCGTCCTGCACGTTCACGTTCTCGCCGATCGTGACGCCGTCGTTGTCGCCGCGGATGGTGACGCCCCACCACACGCTCGCGCCCCGCTTGAGGATGACGGAGCCGATGACGGCGGCGTTGGGGGCCACGAAGTTGTCGCCTTCGAGGACGGGCTTCCGGTCATCCAGTTCGTAGATCACGGTGGGCTCGCGGGGTCGGGAACCCCCATTCTGTCGCAACGGGGCCGGGTCCGCGAACCCGGCGGCGGCGTCACATCTGCCGGAAGAGGTGCGAGTAGATGCGCGAGACGGTGAGGCTCTCGTCCTTGCCCTTCACCTTCACGTGGGCCTGGCCGCGGAAGTCGCGGGTGACGCCGGCGATCGCGTTCACGTTCACGACCGTCGAGCGGTGGATCTGCCAGAACACCTCCGGGTCGAGCCCGTCCAGCAGTTCGCGGATGGGCGTCTTGATGAGGGCCTCGGCATCGGCCGTCACCACGCGCGTGTACTTCTCGTCGGACTGCAGGAACAGCACGTCGCCCACGGGGATGAGGCGCAGGCTCTGCCCGAAGCTCGCCTTGATCCACTGCAGCCGCTCCCGGCCCGGCCCGCGAAGCTGCGTGGCGAGCTGCGCGACGATCGACTGAAGATCGGGCGGCGGGCTGGAGAGCTTGCGCTTCAGGCGCTCCACGGAAGCGGCGAGCCGCTCGTCGGTGTAGGGCTTGAGGAGATAGTCGACCGCCCCCGTCTCGAAGGCCTGGATCGCGTACTCGTCGTAGGCGGTGACGAAGACCACGTGCGAGCGCCCGCCCACGTGCCTCGCCACTTCCACGCCCGTCATCTCCGGCATGCGGATGTCGAGGAACATGAAATCGGGGGCGCGATCCTCGAGGGCCTCGAGCGCCGCCGCGCCGTCCTCCACGGCGGCGATCACCTCGAGCTCGGGCCAGAGCTTCGAGAGCTTTGCCTGGAGCTGCGCGCGGAGGATCGGCTCGTCTTCCGCGATGATCGCCGTGGGGTTCGCCATGGCCGCGATTCTACCCGGCCGGCGGCTCGTCCTTCGCGGGCGGCGCGGGCGCCGGCCCGGCGGCGGCGTCGGTCCCGGCCATCATCACCGGCTCCACCTTCGGCGACGGCGCGGGCGCGGCGGCCTTCTTCTTGCGGAAGAGCCACCAGATGAGAAGGATCAGCAGCACCACCGGCGCGAGGGCCGGGGAGGCCGCGATCACGATCACCACCGGGATGAAGATCGCCAGGCCCACGATGAGCCATCCCAACCCGTAGACGACGGCGGCCACGATGGCGAGCACCAGCACGAGGACCGAGAAGGCGATGGCGATGCCCGCGGCGCCGAGCAGCGCGCCGCTCGGCCCGGTGAGGGTCTCGGTGCCCACCTGCACCGGCACGAGTCCCGTCAGCACGCCGAAGGCGCCCAGCCCCGCGACCACCGCCGCCACCACGACCAGCGCGACAAAGGTGAACGACAGGGCCTTCCGCCAGGTGCGCTCGACCGACCCCATGACGGAGAGCACCTTGCCCGTCGTGGTCTTCGGCGCGGCGCTTGCCGCCTCGGGGGCGATGCCGGCGAAGGAGCCCGCATCGGCCTGCGGCGATCCCGCGCCCGGCCGCAGCCCGTCCAGCGGCACCTCCAGGGTGGCGATGACGCCGCTCGGCGCATTCGATTCCAGGGTGAGCTTCGCCGCGTCGCCGTAGAGCGCGGCCAGGCGCTCGCGGATGTTGGTGAGGCCCACGCCCTGGCCCACGGTCTCGCCGAAACCACGGCCGGTGTCGGAAACCACCAGCCGGAGCCGCCCGTCCCCGGCGTGGGCGGTGATGAGCACCGCGCCGCCTTCGCGCTGCGGCTCGAGCCCGTGCTGGATCGCGTTTTCCACGAGCGAGGGCAACATGAGCGGCGGGAACGGCGTGGCGGTGAGGCTCTCGGGAACCGAGATGTCGAAGGCGAGGCGCTTGCCCATGCGCATCTGCAGGATGTTCAGGTAGGCGCGCACCAGCTCCAGCTCCTGCCCGACGGTGGACGACGCCTCGCGCATCTTCGGCAGCGCGTTGCGCAGGTACTGGATGAGGTGTCCCACCATGGTGTTGGCCCGGGCGGGGTCGACCTCGGTGAGGGCCTGCACGTTGGCGAGCGTGTTGTAGAGGAAATGCGGCTCGACCTGCGCCTGCAGCGCCTGGAGCTTCGCCTCCGTCACCTGCCGGCTCATGCGGTGGTATTCGGCTTCCTTGCGCTTCGCCTCGGCCACGCGCTGCGAGGCGCGCGAGCGGTCGATGAAGAACTTGGCGACCAGGGTGAGGATGAAGAGCGGGATGAAGAGCAGGACGAGGCCCGCGCCGACGCCGATCTTCTTCAGGTCGCCGCTCACGTTGCGGCGGATCTCCGCGCGCAGCTCGGGCGGCAGGGGGGGCGTGGGCGGCACCGGGGGCGAAACCTTCGGCCCGTCGTCCAGGTCGATCGTGATGGAGCCCGTGAGGCCCTTGCCCGGGCCGATCACGATGCCCTTGCGCTCCCCGGCATCGCCGGGAAGGGCCGCCTTCGCTTCCTCCTCGGCCTCCTGGGCGGACTTGAGCGAGCGCTCCAGGGCGCGCTTCACGCGGTCGTTCTCGACGCCGGCTTCGCGAAGCGCTTCCTCGGCACTGCGCCGGGCGTCCTCGATGGCCGACGCCGCCTCCCGCGCGGCCTCGCGGGCCGTGTCGATCGCCTCGCGCTTGGCCCTGAGGACTTCGCGGCCCGCATCGCGCAGCTCCGCCCGGGCGCTGTCGATTTCCGCGAGCGCGCGATCGAGTTCCTCTCGGCTGGCGGCGTCCTTCGTGGCGCCGCGAATGGCGAGGATCGCGCTCCTCGCGATGTCCATGGCCCCCTCGGCAAAGGTGTTGTCGATCTCGCGCTTGATCGCCTTGGACTCCTCGGGCGTGGCGCCTTCCCGGTGATACTCGATCATGTGGAAGGGCGTCACGAACAGGGCGAGGGACACGATGACGGCGAGGCCGCCGGCGATCAGCGCCCACCAGGGCGTGCGGTGCACGAGATTGGAAATGGGATTCATGGCCTTGGAGGTTCCTGCCGCCCCCGGACGATACCCGGAAGGGCTTCGCGGGTCAGTAGTCCTCGAGCACCGCGACCGCGGCGATGACGGCGGAAAGCATGAGCACGCCGAAGAAGACGACGATCGTGGACACCGACGGCCCGAGCGACTGGATGAACGACATGGTCCGGACTCCCTGTGGATTGGGCCCGCCGGGAAGACGGGCCTCGATGCCGCCACCCTAGGCCCGGGCAGGCGCCGGGGCGAGGAGGAAGCGGCGCAATGCAGGAATCGGGGGCCGAAATGCAGGAATCGGGGACGGCTGGCGCCCCCCGGTCAAGGCGCGGCCGGGCCCCGGGGCGCCCCCGCCCCTACATCTGGCGGAACAGGTGGGTGAAATTGCGCGACACGAGGAGCGTCGCGCCGTGGCCCTTGAGGGCGATTTCCGCCTGGTCCTTGAGGCCGCGGCGGACCGAGGCGATGGCCTCCACGTTCACGATCGTGGCGCGGTGGACCTGCCAGAACTTCTCCGGGTCCAGTTCCCCGAGGAGCTCCCGGATGGGCTTGCGGATGAGCATCTCGGCCTCCGCCGTCACCACGCGGGTGTACTTCTCGTCGGACTGGAAAAAGAGGATCTCCTCCACGGGGATCATGCGCACGCTCTGCCCCACGCTCGCCTTGATCCAGCGCAGGTGCTCGCCGTTGCGCGGCGCGAGCCGCCCCGCGAGGCGCTCGACCAGCTCCTCCATCGCCGGCGGGGCGCCGCCGACGCGCTCGCGCAGCCGCTCGACCGTGTTGGCCAGCCGCTCCTCGTTGAACGGCTTGAGGACGTAGTCGATCGCGCCCTGCTCGAAGGCCTCGACCGCGTACTGGTCGAAGGCGGTCACGAAGACCACGTGGGCGCGCTTGCCGATCACCCGCGCGGCCTCCAGCCCGTTCACCCCGGGCATGTGGATGTCGAGGAAGAAGAGCCCCGGGGCATGGTCGGCGATCACCTGCTCGATGTCGCGGCCGTTCTCCATCTCCCGGACGATGGCGAGCTCGGGCCAGAGCCTCGCGAGCCGCGACCGGAGCTGCGCGCGAAGCAGCGGCTCGTCGTCGGCGATGACGGCGGTGGGGGCAGCGGCCATCGGGCGATCATGCCGTCGCCGGGCCCCCCCTGGCAACGGGGTCGGGCGCCGGCCCGTCGGCCGGGCCCGCCGCCTGCCCGGGCACCTCGATGGTGGCCACGACCCCGCGCGGCGCGTTTTCCTCGATCACCAGGCGCGCGCCCGGCCCGTAGAGGGTCTTCAGGCGCTCCCGGATGTTGGTGAGCCCGACGCCCGTGCCCTTCTTCACCGAGATGCCCTCGCCGGTGTCCGCCACGGACAGGCGAAGCGTGCCCGCCTCCTCGGCGGCGCGGATCGTCACCGTGCCGCACTCGCAGCAGGGATCGACGCCGTGCTTGATGGCGTTTTCCACGAGCGAGATCAGCATCATCGGCGGGAAGGGGCGCGCTCGCAGGGCCTCGGGCACCTCGAGCTCGTAGTCCAGGCGCGATCCCATGCGCATGCGGTGGATGTCGAGGAAGGCCCGCGCCATGTCCGTCTCGCGCCCGATGGTGGTCGCGTCCTCGCGCATCTGCGGCAGCGCCGCGCGAAGGTACTGGATCAGGCTCTCCAGCATGCGCGAGGCCGCGGCGGGATCGGTCTCCACCAGGTGCTGGACGTTCGCGAGCGTGTTGAAGAGGAAGTGCGGCTCGACCTGCGCCTGCATGAGGGCGAGCCGCGCCTGGAGCACGTTCTTCTCGAGCTGCGAGCGCTCGGCCTGGGCGCGCGCAAGTTCCGCCGCGTGGCGCGCCTCCCGCTGCCGCGTGTAGTAGATCCAGACCGCCCAGCAACCGAAGCCGATGCCCAGGCCCATGGTGATCAGCACGCCGAAGAAGCGCTCGCTGAACATCGTGGCGATGCCGCGGCCCTTCACGAGGCCCGCCAGCACCGTGCCGAGGAACGATCCCAGGATGATGGAGATCACCTGCGCCACCCAGGGCGGAAGGCGTCGCTGCGGGAGGTTCGTGGCCGCGGTGAAGAGCACCATGCTGGTGTAGCCCACGCACAGCGCGCTCACCAGGAGGTCGAGCCAGGTGTTGATGAAGAACCAGACCAGCACCGACGCGACGAACACGCACAGCAGCGACACCACCAGCACGCGCCGGAGGGTCAGGCCCTCGAAGAGGGGCGCGTAGCGGTTCACGGGCGGGCGGGGCGGTTCATGGACCGGCAGCGTATCAGGCGGGCGCGGCGCGCAGGCGGTCGCGCGGCTTCCATCGCTCGGCGATGCCGGGGCGCGGAGAGGGGGCGGGCACCCGGGGCCCGGCGGCGGCCGGAGGGCGAGCGGGCCCGGGTCCCTGGCGGGAACGCCAGGGCGCGTACATCGGTCGGTCGGGTCGGTTCACGGTTTTCCTCTTCCAGTTGCGGCAAGGCTAGCCGGCGCCTCGCGGGGAATCCACGGTCCTGCGACGAAACGCGCCGGCGCGGCATCGGGGCGCGCCACCCGGCGACGGGCGCG
>DAORTX010000047.1:0-3367 GCA_035432885.1 Usitatibacteraceae bacterium | reverse complement strand
AAAAAAAACCCCGCCGGAGCCAGGCGGGGGTCGGATCGAAACGGGGGATTCAGGCGTGCAGGACGAGTGCACCGAGCGTGATGGCGAAGGTGAGCGCGAACCAACCCGCCACGATCGCCGTGACCGCGGTGGACACGCCCAGGGCGTGCGTCGCGAAAACCGGATCGGCGGATTTCACGGCGCTCGCCTAGGGGCGAAAGGCGAAGGGCAGCACGACTTCGAGCGACGGGCTGCCGGCGGGACGAACCGCCGTGGTCCGCAGGGCGCGGGCCGGCGCGCGCGCCTCGCCCGCGTCGGCGGTCACGACGAGTTTCATGCGGCCGTCGTCGGAGAGCATGACGCTGCCGGCCCCGGCGGCTTCCTGCGCCGCAGCCCGGTTGGCGCCCGGGGTGTTCACCATCCAGGCGACCAGCAGCGCGGCGGCGACGATGGCGAGTGACGAGACACCCATCAGGTCCAGCTTCTCGACGTGGTTCATGGCGACTTCTCCTTCGCGGCGCGGCGCCCGGCGGGCGCTTTCGACTTGCCGCCAGACTAGGGACGCGCGGCGCGGGCCGGAAGCGGAAAGCGACGAAATGCGGAAAAGGAGGCGCGAAATGCCGCCGGAGGGTCCTGCCGGGCCGCCCGGTCGGGCGTGGCGCCGCCGCCCGGCTCAGTAGAAATCCCAGCGCACGCCGAGGTTGAAGTAGTGGCGGCGGGTGTCCTCGGTCTGCGCGGGGCCGCTGGTGCGCGTGAATTCCGCGCCCGCCTCCCCCTCGAAGGTGAGGTGCTCGCCCCAGCGGTACCCGGCCCTCGCGCTGGGCGTCCAGCGGCGCAGCTCGATATCGTTCCGGTCGGTCTGCGCGTAGTACTTGAGGTTGCCTTCCACGCGCCAGCGGTCGATCACGCGCAGGTAGGTGAGCGAGCCCGTGAACCCGTCGAACACCCGCCCGCGGTTGAGGGAGACGCTCGTCACCAGCACGTCGTTCGCGTTCGCGAGCCCCGTGCCGATGCCCTGGAGCGTGTAGATCCAGAGGTCGCCGCTGTCGGGCGAGGCGGCGAGCTGCCCCGCGGCCCCGGTGCCGCTCACCCGCGAGAGCTTCACGTCGGCGCCCACCTGCCAGCGCTTGCCCAGGGGATGGGTCGCGCCGAGCGACAGGAGGTCGGAGACCGGCGTGATCCGCTTCGCCTGTTCCAGCAGGTCGCGGTAGGAGATGCCCGAGCCGACCAGGTCGCCGATCGCGGCCCCGCTGTAGGCGGCGCTCGCATTGGAGACCTGCAAGGGCGGCGAGCGGCGCCGGTCGTAGAGGAACGCGAGGTTCGTGCCCGCGTCCGTGAGCCAGTTGGCCTGCAGCATCGCGATGCTCAGCTCGCTGAAGCGCGTGTCGTAGTCGAGCAGCAGGAAGCCGTTTCGCTTCGCGTCGAAGTAGCGCATCTCGGTGCCGAACGCGCGGCGATCCACCAGGCCGTCCAGGCGCTGCTCGATGGCATAGAGGCTCGCCGAGAGCGCGTTGTTCCAGGGCCCGAGGTCCACGCTCGCGCCGAAGAGGTTGCGCTTGGGCGCGGAGTAGTACTCGACGGTCTGACCGCCCACGACGTTCAGGCGCACGCCGGGCCGAAGCCCCGCGCGGCCCCAGGCGCCGTCGAATCTTCCGAGCACGCCGCCGCCCACCGCCGATTGCCGGCCCACGCGCAGGGACCAGTCGCGTTCCTTCTGGTTCATCTCGTAGTAGGCGGCGGCGAGACGGTTCTCGTCCCGGCCGCGGTCGAGCAGCGACGCCGTCCAGGTGTCGCGCACGACGAGCTTGTGGTCCCAGGGACCTTGCTGGTAGCGACCGGTGAGGTCGATGTTGGTCACGAAGGACGACTGGTCCGTCGACGTGAGGGAAATCAGGTCGGGCTGCAGCCCCGGCTGCGGCGGCAGGATGGTCGCGTCGTACTTCGTGGCGCCGCGGTAATAGATGGTGGAGAAGCTGCCGTACACGCTCTTCACCGGCTTCGCCTCGCGGACCGCGGCCGCGCCGGGCGGCGGCGCCTTCCCGAGGGCGGCGAGCCGCGCCTTCACCCGGGCCACGCCTTCGGGGTCGGTGTAGAGCTTGAGGTAGAGCTCGAACTCGGCGCGCGCCTTCGACGGCTCGCCGTTTCTCTCCCGGGCGATCCCGATGAGTTCCTGGGCCTCGCGCGAAAAGCCCCCGGGCGGGAGGTTCAAGACGCGGTTGAGCGTCTCGATCGCCTCGTCGAAGCGGCCCGCCTCGAGGGACGCCTTCGCTTTCGCGAGGCTCGCCGCGCCGTCCTTCTCGGCCTCCGGCGACGACGCGGGCTGGATCGGCTCGCCTGCGGCCTTCGCAGGCGGGGCCGGCGCGGCGGCGGGCCCGGCGGAGGGCTTCGCGGGCGGCGTCGCGGGTCCCGCGGGCCGCGCATCGGCCGATGGCCGGGCGACAGGCGGCGCGGACTTCGCGAGCTTTTCCGCCGGCAACGGCACCTGGATGTAGATCGCGCGGCCATCGCCCGATCCGCGCACGCGCCAGGAGACCTCGCGCTTGAACTCGACGGTGAGCGACTTTCGCGCCGCGACGTAGGTGGCCTCGAACGCCGGCACGAGATCCGTGCGCGGCGAGACCCGCGTCTCCGACACGAGGCGGCCGCCGATCTCGCTGTCCTGCGGGCCGGTCACCTGCAGCTCGATCACGAGCAGCCGGCCCTTGCCCGGCGGCGCGTGGCGAAGGTATTGCACCGTGGATCCGAAGCGGATCGCGATCTCGGCGTTTTCGCCGCGCTCGGCCACCTCCAGCCTGTCGATGATCTGCGCCCTCGCCGGCGCGGCGGCGAGGAGCAGTGCCGCGAGCGTTGCGACGGCCGCGGCGCGCAGGCCCGGCGTCTTCGTCCGCGCCGGGCTCGCCGCGGTCATTCGTCCATCCGGCATCTAGAACCCCCCCGACGTGGCCCGGTGCTCGCCGGTGCGCTGCTTGCTGATCGTGGTGAGCGTCGCGTTCTTGTAGACGTGGCAGGAGCCGGCGCAGTCCTTCAGCTCGGCGACGGTGTAGAGGAGCTTCGGCGAGTCGACCTTGGTGTGCGGGTCGGGCTTGAACTTGCTCGCGTGGCATCCCGCGCAGTCGGGCTTGTAGGCGGGGAAGGGCCAGGCGAGCTGCTCGTTGTTGTTCTTGTGGCAGCCGCTGCACGCGACCTTCGAGCCGTGCTGCTTGTAGAACGGCGAGAGGTGCGTGTACGTCGTCGCCGGGATCCACCTGGTGGTGCTGTGGCAGGCATCGCAGGAGCGCGTCGTCACGAAATGCGAGGCGGATTTCCCCGTGGCCGTCGTGCCGTTGTGGCAGGTGGCGCAGGTGCCCGGCACGACGCTCGTGTGGCTGAAGGTCGCCGGCTTCCACGC
>DAORTX010000046.1:0-13724 GCA_035432885.1 Usitatibacteraceae bacterium | reverse complement strand
TGTCGCGCACCACGGCGAGCGCGCTGTGGAAATTCATCGGCACCGGGTCCTTCGCGAGCGTCTCGGCCATCTTCGCGACGTTCTTGTCCCTGCGCTCGGCGATCGCGCCGAGCCACTCCGCGGACGGCCTGGCCCAGTCGTCTCCGATGCCCGCGAGGAGCGCGCAGACGCAGGAGCCGATGTCGCCGACCACCGGGGCGTCGATGCGCACGTTGCTGTCCATTTCCTGCGGCCAGATGTCGACCTGGATGAATTTCTGTCCACCCCAGTCCTTGTGGCCCTTGCCGCCCCAGGTCTTGCCCTTGCCGTGCGAGAGCAGCCAGTTGAGGCGCGCGCCCACGATCATCACGACGTCGGCCTCGGGCAGCACGTAGGAGCGCGCGGCGGCGGCGGACTGCTCGTGGGTGTCGGGCAGCAGGCCCTTCGCCATGGCCATGGGCAGGTAGGGAATGCCGGTCCTCTCGACCAGGGCGCGGATGTCCGCGTCGGCCTGGGCGTAGGCCGCGCCCTTGCCCAGCAGGATGAGCGGGCGCTTGGCCCCCTTCAGCAGTTCCAGGGCGCGCTTCACGGCCTCCGCGTCCGGGAGCTGGCGCGGGGCCGGATCGACCACCTTGATCAGCGAGCGCCTTCCGGCCTCGGCTTCGAGGGTCTGGGCGAAGAGCTTCGCCGGCAGGTCGAGGTAGACGCCCCCCGGACGGCCCGAAACCGCGGCGCGGATGGCGCGCGCGATGCCCACGCCGATGTCCTCCGCGTGGAGCACGCGGAAGGCCGCCTTGCACAGGGGCCTCGCGATGGCGAGCTGGTCCATCTCCTCGTAGTCACCCTGCTGCAGGTCGACGATCTCGCGCTCGCTCGAACCGCTGATCAGGATCATCGGGAAGCAGTTGGTGGTCGCGTTGGCGAGCGCCGTCAGGCCGTTGAGGAACCCCGGCGCCGATACCGTGAGGCAGATGCCGGGCTTCTTCGTGAGGAATCCCGCGATGGCGGCGGCGTTGCCGGCGTTCTGCTCGTGGCGGAAGGAGATCACGCGGATGCCCGCGGCCTGCGCCATGCGGGTGAAGTCCGTGATCGGGATGCCCGGCAGGCCGAAGATCGTGTCGACGCCGTTCAGCTTGAGGCCGTCGATCACCAGGTGGAAGCCGTCGGTCATTTCCGGCGATTGCGCGCCGGCGACGCGCTCGCCGCTGCCCGCCTGTTCGGCGGTTTTCGCTGTGGCCTGGCCGGTGAGGGCCGGATCGGTGACGGTTGCCATGCTGTTCTCCTCGGGGAAGGGCTTGCGGGCCGGCGCCATTTGGTGCCACGCGGGCGAAGTCGCCGGCAATGGTCCCATGCCGGCCGCGATGCCTCGGGTCCGGCCGCATTGAATCGCGTTAGAATGGTAGGCAACCGCATGAGCGCACTGCCTTGATGCGGGTCAATAGTCCCGTTCCCATGACCCTGCTGGCCAATCACCCCGAGCGCGCCGACATCAGCGCGCAGCTGCGCAAGAACATCGTTCTGCGGCGCCTGGCGCAAGACTCCTTCGCCGAGCTCGAGCCGCTGCTTTCGGTCGTGGACTACCGCAAGGCCGATGTCCTGCTCACCCAGGGCGCCCACGACATGGAGCAGTATTTCGTGATCGACGGGGTCCTGAAGCGCGTGGTCTCCAATCCCGACGGCAAGGAGATGATCCTGCGCTTCGCCGCCGAGGACGACATGGACACGAGCTACGCCGCGTGGCGCCTTCGCACGCCGGCGCCCTACTCGATCCGCGCCGTCACCCGGGCCCGGGTGGCGAAACTGCCCCTTCCCCAATGGGCGGAGTTCCTGGACGGGCATCCCGACCTCAAGGAGGATTTCGAGTACGAGGTGATGCACCTCATGAGCGAGGTCATGGCCCACACGATCACGCTCCACCTCCTGGATGCGCCGGGCCGCGTGCACCGGTTCGTCCGCAAGCACCCCGAGCTCGCCGAGCGCGTGCCGAAGAAGGAACTCGCCTCCTACCTCAACCTGTCCGCGGAGACGCTCTCGCGCCTGAAGCACGCCGGCAAGATCTGAGCCGGCGTTCCCCAGCTGGCGAAAGCGAACCGCCCGTCCTATAGTGGCTTGCGGTCCCGCCAGTCCCGCCAAGGAGACAGTCCCATGCTCGACGAGAGTCTCGTCTTCCACAAGACCGAGAACGGCGCCACGGAGATGGCCACGCCCGCCCTGAGCCTGTCTCCGAAGATGCGCCGGGCGCTCATCCTCGTCGACGGCGTGAAGTCCGTTGCGCAGCTCTCGCCCATGTTTCGCCCCGGGGAAATCGAAGCCATCCTCGCGGAGCTCCAGGAAAAGGGGCTCGTGACGCTCGCCGGGGGCACGCTCGCCGCGGTCTCGCCGGACCCGGCCGCAGGCGCGCGGGGAGCCGGCTCGAGCGTGAGCCAGGAGAACTTCAAGGAGGTCCGCCGGCGCGCGATGCACGAGATCTCCCATCGGCTGGGACCCAACGGGGATGCGCTCGCGCTCCGGGTCGAGCGCTGCAAGACGCCGGAGGAGCTTCGCGTCGCGCTGCGCGAGGCGGAGACGATCCTCACGAGCTTCCTGGGCGCCGAGTACGGTCGCAGCTTCGCGCAGAAGATCGGCCGCGACCTGCTCTAGGGGACGCGGCTCTTGGGCTGCGTCGGGAAGCGCTTCATGCGCCCCGACATCGTCGTGAGCTCATCCTCGATTCCCTGGGCGCCCGCGATGGCCCCCACGACCTGGTGGCAGAGGGCATGCTCGGCCTCGTTGGCGACGATGCCGCGCAGGACGAGCCGGCCCTGCCTCGCCTCGATGGCGACTTCGATGGCGGCCGTCGCCGGATCGGCCTTCAGCGCGGACCGGGCGCGGGCACGCAGCGCCAGGTCCGCCAGGTGCTGGCGCGACGCCGGGGTCTCCTGGAACGGGACGCTCTTCACCAGCGAGACGATCATGTCCACGCAAGTCGCGACCGGCAGTCGCTCGGTATTCAGGGTGAGGTCGTAGAGGGTCGGGTCGCCCCACTGCACGCCGAAGTGCTCCCCCATTCGCGAGGCGCGCGCGTGATCGTCGACCGCGATCTCGTGGCGCGCGAGCTTCTCGTCGTCGGTCTCGAGGCGCTTCATGAGCCGCTCGATCCGCAGGTCCATCGGCGCGCAGACGCGGATGCACGGCACGTGCGGCACCGGGCGCAGGATCATCGTCGCGCCCCAGCCGCGCACGAGGACATTTCCCTTCACCGCGCGCTCGAGCACCTCCTCGGCCGTGAAGATGGAGATCGTCTTCTCGTCGGCCGTCCAGCGCTCGAAGCGGCCGGCCTTGCCCTCGCGAAGCCGGCGGATGAGGCTCTTCTTCACGTGCATCCTGCCCGCGACCTGGTCGCCGACCTCGTGGCGGACCATCTCGAGACCCAGCGCTTCGCACACGCCTGTGGCCACGTCCGAGCCGAGCGTGGCCATCTCCTGCGTGAACGCGATCACCGCCATGTCGGACTCCTTCCCTTGCCTGGTACCCGCTTCACGCCGCGTTCGTCCCGCCGTTTCGGCCGCGGGCGATGGCGATCAGCTTCGAGATGAGCGGCCAGAAGAGCAGCAGGAGCGCGGCGCCCGTGATCGAGCCGACCAGCGGGTTCGAGAAGAACACGCTCACGTCGCCCTGGGAGCCCAGCATCGCCTGGCGGAAGGAATCCTCGGCCCGGTCGCCCAGCACGAGGGCCAGCACCAGCGGCGCCATCGGGTAGTCGAGCTTCTTGAAGACGTAGCCGAGGATGCCGAAGACCACCATCAGCCAGACGTCGAATATCGAGTTGTGGACCGTGTAGGCGCCGATGGCGCAGATCACGAGGATCACCGGCGCGATGATCGAGAACGGCACCCGCAGGATGGACGCGAAGAGCGGCACGCAGGTGAGCACGACGATCAGGCCCACGATGTTGCCCAGGTACATCGACGCGATGAGCCCCCAGACGAAGTCGGGCTTTTCCACGAAGAGGAGCGGCCCGGGCTGCAGGCCCCAGATCAGCAGCCCGCCCAGCAGCACGGCCGCCGTGGGCGAGCCGGGGACGCCGAGCGTGAGCATCGGCAGCAGGGCCGACGTTCCCGCGGCGTGGGCCGCGGTCTCGGGCGCGACGACCCCTTCCACCATGCCGGTGCCGAACTTCTCGCCGTCCCGCGACATCTTCTTCGCGAGGCCGTAGGACATGAAGGAGGCCGGCGTGGCGCCCCCGGGAACGATGCCCATCATGCAGCCGACGGCCGCGGAGCGGATGGAGGTCTTCCAGTACCTCGGGAGCTCCTTCCACGTCTCGAGCACCACGCGCATGTTCAACTTCGCCTTCGCGCCCCGGAATTCGAGCCCCTCCTCGATGGTGAGCAGGATCTCGCCGATGCCGAAGAGGCCGATCACCGCGATGAGGAAGTCGAAGCCCGCGAGCAGCTCCGTGAAGCCGAACGTGAGGCGAAGCTGGCCCGTGACCGTG
The DNA here is from genome assembly GCA_035432885.1 of Usitatibacteraceae bacterium. Taxonomy (GTDB): domain Bacteria; phylum Pseudomonadota; class Gammaproteobacteria; order Burkholderiales; family Usitatibacteraceae; genus FEB-7. Next base: position 9,268 of record DAORTX010000046.1, on the reverse strand, counting down.
TCGATGCCCACCGCGGCCAGCGCGAACCCGGCCATCATCGCCGTGATCGTCTTGAACGGGGAACCCTTGGCCATCCCCACGAACGCGCTGAAGGTGAGCAGGTAGACGGAGAAGAACTCCGGCGGCCCGAATTTCAGCGCGAATCGGGCGATGATCGGCGAGATGAACGTGATCAGGACCACCGCCACCAGCGCGCCCACGAAGGAGGACGTGAAGGCCGCGGTGAGCGCCGCCCCGGCGCGCCCGTTCTGGGCGAGCGGATAGCCGTCGAAGGTGGTCGCGACGGACCACGGCTCTCCGGGGATGTTGAACAGGATGGAGGTGATGGCTCCCCCGAACAGCGCGCCCCAGTAGATGCACGAGAGCAGGATGATCGCCGAGGTGGCGCCCCCGGGCGACTGCGCCATGGAAAAGGTGAGCGGCAGCAGGATCGCCACGCCGTTGGCGCCGCCGAGGCCGGGGAGCACCCCGATCAGCACCCCGAGGGTCACGCCCGCCAGCATGAGCGCGAGGTTCACCCAGGTCATGGCGACCGCGAAGCCGCCCATCAGGGCCCGGATTTCTTCCATGTTGCGTCGTCTCCTAGTTGAAGCCGATCGCGGCTTCGATGGGCCCCTTGGGAAGGGGCACCTTGAACCAGATCTCGAACATCACGAAGAAGAAGACGACGACGCCCAGCGAGATCGGCAGGATTCTTTTCCAGGGGTACTTGCCGAGGTACCACATGAAGAACGAAATGAAGATCGCCGAGGCCGCGTAGATTCCGAGGCTCAGCCAGGGGTTCGCGATGAGCGCCACGTAGACGACCGTGGGCCCCATCACCAGCAGGACCATCCTCAGCTGGCCCCACTCCACGAACGACTCGCGCCCCCTTTCGCCCAGGTTCAGCGCGCGAAAGATGGTCACCGCGGAGGACACGACGATGATCAGCCCGATGTAGAACGGGAAGTAGCCTGCCTGGGGGCCGTCTTCACCCCACGACGCCCCGAGACGGCGCGTGTCCCACATGACCAGCACGCCCAGGACGAGAAAGAGCGCCGCCATGGCCAACTCGGCGGTTCGCATCGACGCTACCGGCTTCTTCCCCTCCATCCCCGATCTCCCAGATTCTCGGACGCCGAAAGCGCCGGGGACCGCGCAGCGGCCCCCGGCGTCACAGAGACTACTTGCCGGCTGCGAGGAACCCCGCGTCCTTCATGAGGCCGTAGTGCAGCTTGTCGGCCTTCTCGACCCAGTCCGCGTACTCCTTGCCGGTGAGCGCCGTCTGGTTGAAGGCGCCGTCCTCCATGAACTTCTTCCATTCCGGCGTCTGGCGGACCTTCTCCAGGAGGTCCACGTAGAACTTCACCTGGTCCGGCGTCACGCCGCCGGCCATGAAGATGCCGCGCAGCATGAGGTAGTCGGTGTTCACGCCCGACTCCTTGCAGGTGGGGATGTCGTTCCAGCTCATGTCCTTGGTGATCTTCTCCTTGTAGGGCATGCGCGTGTCGTCGAAGACGCAAAGCGGGCGCAGGTTACCGGCGCGCCACTGCGCCACGGCCTCGATCGGGTTGTTCACGGAGGAGTCGATGTGCTTGCCCACCAGCTGGGTCGCCACCGTGCCGCCGCCCTTGTACGGGATGTAGATGAACTTGGCGCCCGTCTGCTTCTCCAGCGCGACCGTGATGATCTGGTCTTCCTGCTTGGAGCCGGTGCCGCCCATCTTCATCTTGCTCGGGCCGGCCTTCTTCACCGCCTCGATGTAGTCCTTGGCCGACTTGTACGGCATTTCGGCGTTCACCCAGAGGACGAACTGGTCGAGCGCCAGCATGCGCACCGGCGTCAGGTCCTTCCAGCTGAACGGCACGCCCGTGGCGAGCGGCGTCGTGAAGGTGTTGGAGAGCGTGATGATGATCTTGTGCGGATCGCCCTTGGAGCCCTTCACGTCGAGGAAGCCCTCGGCGCCCGCGCCGCCGCCCTTGTTCACGACAACCATCGATTCCTTCATGAGGTTGTGCTTGGCGACGATCGCCTGGACGAGGCGCGCCATCTGGTCGGCGCCGCCGCCCGTGCCCGCGGGCACGATGAACTCGACGGTCTTGGTGGGTTCCCACGCGAACGCGGGGGTCAGGACGGAGAAGGCGCTGGCCACGACGGCGGCCAGCAGGCCCTTCGCGAAAGTGCGGCGATGCGGGGGAATGGTTTTCATGTCTCTCCTCACTTGTGGGCGGACGTAATGGTTTACGGCGTGCCTGATTCTATCCCGCGAGGAACCCGTGCGGACCAGGTGCGTCCGGGGCGCCGGCGAAGCCGCTCTTCACGGCGGCGGGGCCATTCTAGGGCCGGCAGGGGGCGCGAGTCTCTTGACCCGCGTCAATCGCGGCGGCCGGCGGCTACCGGATCAGCAGGACGGGGATCTCCGTGAGGCCCAGGACCTTCGTGGTGACCGACCCCATCAGCATTCCCGCCACGCCCCCCAGCCCGCGCGCGCCCATGACGATCTGGTCGACCGCCTTCTCGCCCGCATGGCGGGCGATCACGGAGGCCGGATCGCCCACGCCGATATGGGTGGCGTAGTCGACCGATGCGCCGTCCAGGATGGCCCGTGCGGACGCGAGCGCGGCCTCGCCCTGCTCGCGGTGGTACGCCTCGAGCCGTTCCGTGGACACGACGTGCGACGCGTTGCCCGGCACCGCGGACTGGACGTTGAGCAGGTGGATGTCGACTTTCTCCCGGTACCACGGGAGCTTCTTCAGCAATTGCGCGACGGCTCGGTCCGAGGATTTCGACCCGTCGACTGCGACCAGTACCCGGAACATTTCATTCTCCCCTTGCAAGTCCATCGATCCGTTCGACCGGTTCGCGCCGCCTCACGTCGCGCCGCCGGCAGGCGGCTCGGCGCGGGCGAGATCCGCCGTGGCGCCCGACTCGTGACGGGCGGTCGCGCGACCCGCAAGCCACTTGCCGACCGCGACGACCGAGATCGCTCCCGCCGCCGGCGCCACGGTGTGCATCCAGGCCGCGCCGGCGTCCACCCAGCCCCGGATCGCCGGGTCGGTCATGGCCATGTCGCCCGCCACCCACCCCAGCAGCGCCGCGCCCATGGTGATGATGATCGGGAAGCGGTCCATGAGCTTGAGAAGCATGGTGCTGCCGAAGATCACGATCGGAATGCTGATGGCGAGCCCCAGGACCAGCAAGGTGAGGCTGCCCTTGGCCGCGGCGGCCACGGCGATCACGTTGTCCAGGCTCATCACGAGGTCCGCGATCAGGATGGTGCGGATGGCCGCCATGAGGCCGCCGGTCTCGGGCCCGCCGTCGCCGTCGCCCTCCTCGGGCATCAGCAGCTGGACCGCGATCCAGAGAAGGAGCGCGGCGCCGACCAGCTTGAGATAGGGAAGGCGCAGGAGCTCCACCGCCACGATCGTGAGTACGATCCTCATCACGATGGCCGCGCCGCTGCCCCAGAAGATCGCGGCCTTCTGCTGCTTCGGCGGGAGCGATCTCGCCGCGAGGGCGATCACCACCGCGTTGTCGCCGGAGAGCACGATGTTCACGCCGATGATCGCCATCAGCCCGCCCCAGAACTGCGCCGACATCAATTCGCCCATGCTTGCCTTCCTCCGATTGCCGCCCCGTATCGTCCGGGGCACGCCGTGCGCAGCCGACCACCGCCTCGCCTCACCCCGCGCCTCCCGGGGACGGCCGTGCCATGGCTCTATAATGGTCGCGACAATAGGCGATCGGAGTGCCCTTGGCGTTGACCTCCTTCAAGATTCTGCTTCCGGCGCTTGCCTGCCTGGCGCTTGCCGCGCCCGCTCGCGCCGCCGACGCGGACATCGTGGCCGCCCGCGATGCCGCCCAGCGCGGCAACCTGAAGGCCCTGGAGACGCTGCGCGCGAAAACCGCCGGCCACGTGCTGGAGGCGTACCCGGAATACTGGCAACTCACGGCCACGCTCGACAAGGCTTCGCCCGAGACCGTTCGCGCCTTTCTCGCCAGGAACGCCGATGGCCCGCTCGCGGACGCGCTGCGCGCCGACTGGCTGCGCGGCCTCGGAGCCGCCCGGCAATGGGACCTGTTCCGGCAGGAATTTTCCGCCCTGGCGAAGGAAGACCCGGAAATCGCCTGCTACTCGCTCCAGGAGCGGATCGCCCGCGGGGACGCCGACGCGCTGGGAGAAGCCCGCGGTCTCTGGCTTGCCGGGCGCGAAGCGCCCGCCTCCTGCACGCCGGCGTTCGAGGCCGCGGCGAGCGAACGCCTCATCGGCTCCCCGGAGACGTGGGAGCGCATCCGAAAGCTCCTGGCCGCCGGTCTCGTGAAGGAGGCCCGCCGCGCCAACGCCTTCCTCGCGACCAAGGAACAGATGAGCGACCGGGCGATCGACCGGGCCAGCGCGGACCCCGCTCGCTATCTCGCCGGCGAGAAGTCGCGGGTCCCGGGGCGGGCGGTCCACGAGCTGCTGCTCTTCGCCGCCTCGCGCCTCGCGCGATCCGACCCCGACGAGGCCGCGAAGCAACTGCGCGCCCACGCCGCCACGCTCGGTCCCGACGATTCCCGGTACGGGTGGGCGCGGGTCGCGCACGTGGCGGCGCTGAAGCACCATCCGCGCGCCCTCGAGTGGTACGCCGAGGCGGGCGAGGGCCCGTTCAGCGACGCGCAGCTGCAGTGGAAGGCCCGGGCGGCGCTTCGCGCGGGCGACTGGCCGGCGCTTCGCGCGGCGGTGAACCTCATGTCGCCGGAGTCGGCCCGCGATCCCGCGTGGCGCTACTGGCTCGCCCGGGCGCTTGCCGAGGAAGGCGCCAGGCCGGCGGCCGAGACGATCCTTCGTCCCCTGGCGCGGGAAAGAAACTTCTACGGGCTGCTCGCTGCGGAGGATCTCGGCATCGCGAAGAGCCCGGACTGGAGCGAGTGGCCGGTCCCCGAGGAGGATCTCGCCCGCGTGCGGGCCATTCCCGCCGTCGCGCGCGCCATCGCGCTCTACGGACTGGACCTCAACGCGGAGGCGTATCGCGAGTGGCTGCACGGGCTTCGCGCCATGGACGACCGCAGTTTCCTCGCCGCGTCGGAGGTCGCCGCGCAGGCCGGTCTCGCGGACCGCGCCATCGCCGCGGCGAGCCAGACCGCGTCGCTGCACGATTTCGCGCGCCGCTACCCGACCCACCACCGCGAGCCGCTGGCCGCCGCCTCCCGGAAGTGGGACGTCGACGAGGCCCTGCTCTTCGGCATCATCCGGCAGGAAAGCCGCTTCAACCCGACCATCCGCTCGCGCGCGGGCGCGACGGGGCTCATGCAGCTCATGCCCGCGACGGCGAGATGGGTCGCGAAGCAGATTCCGGTCCAGCCCTACCGCCCGGCGCTGCTTTCCCAGCCCGAGGTCAACGTGGCCATGGGCACCTACTATTTCCACCGGGTGCTCGCGGACCTGGGCGACCCGATCCTCGCCACGGCGGGCTACAACGCGGGACCGGGACGGGCGAAGCGCTGGCGCGACGCGAAGCCGCTCGAAGGCGCGATCTACGCCGAGTCGATCCCCTTCGACGAGACGCGCGACTACGTGAAGAAGGTCATGGCCAACGCGTGGTACTACACGCACCGCCTCACGGGTCGCAGGGCCCGCCTGCACGACCTCATGGGAACGGTGCCCGGACGCGAGGCGGGCGAGGCGGCCAACGTGGCCTCGATCCCGTGAAGCGCGCGGGCCGCGCCCTCGTGCTGGGCGCCAGCGGATTCGTCGGCCGCTCGGTCTGCGCGCACCTGGCGACGAAGGGCGTCGCGGTCCGCGCCCTCACGCGCAGCACGCTCAAGGCAAGGCCCCTGCAGGTCTTCGCCGATCTCGAGATCGTTTCCGGCAGTCCCCACGACGACGGCGACCTCGCGGGCGCGCTCGACGGCGTCGACGCGGCCGTGAACCTCGTCGGCATCCTCCACCAGAGCCGGCGCGAACCCTTCGAGCGGGTGCACGTCGATCTTCCCCGGCGCCTCGCGAGGGCCTGCCGCGCCGCGGGCGTGGGCCGCCTCGTGCAGATGAGCGCGCTCAACGCCTCGAGCCGCGGGCCCAGCGAGTACCTGCGTTCGCGCGGGCGCGGGGAGGAGGCGATCGTCCAGGAAGGCGCGGGGCTCGCGGTCACGGTCTTCCGGCCTTCGGTGATCTTCGGCCAGGACGACAGCTTCCTCAACCTGTTCGCGGCGCTGGTGAAGCCTTTCCCGGTCGTTCCGCTCGCGGGAGCGCGAACGAGGTTCCAGCCGGTCTGGGTCGAGGACGTGGCGCGCGCGGTGGCCGCCAGCCTGGACGACCGGCGCTGCTTCGGCAAGTCCTACGATCTTTGCGGGCCCGGCACCTACACGCTCGAGCAGATCGTTCGCTACGTGGCGGGACTGCAGGGCCGGCGCCGGCTCGTCGTCGGGCTGCCCGCGTGGGCCGCGCTCGCGCAGGCCTACGTGCTCGAGCACCTGCCGGGGCCGCTCATGACGCGCGACAATCTCGCCTCGATGAAGGCGGACAGCGTGTGCGCCTGCCCGTTTCCGGCCGATTTCGGCTTCGCGCCGGCCGCGATGGAATCGATCGTCCCGGCCTACATGGCGAAAGCGGGAATGCAGGGAAGGTTCGCGGATTACAGACGACGCACCGGGAGGTGAAGTGGAAGGACTGACCCTCGTCATCGGCAACAAGAACTACTCGTCCTGGTCGATGCGCCCCTGGGTGCTGCTCTCCCAGCTGGGCATCGCGTTCGAGGAACGGCTGCTGCGCTTCCACACCGACGACTGGGACGCGGGCATCGGCCGCTGGTCGCCCTCGGGCCTCGTCCCCGTGCTGTGGCGGGGAAGGATCGCCGTCTGGGATTCGCTCGCCATCATGGAGACCGTGGCGGACTGGTTCCCCGAGCAGTCCGTCTGGCCCGCCGATCCCGAAGCGCGCGCCTTTGCAAGGTCGACGGCGGCGGAGATGCATTCGGGATTCCGGAACCTGCGCACGCACATGCCCATGAACATCCGCGCGAGCCATCCGGGCAAGGGCATGACGCCCGAGGTGCGAGCCGACATCGACCGGATCGAGCGACTCTGGCGCGAATCGAGATCCCGCTTCGGTGCCGGCGGCGATTTCCTCTTCGGCGAGTTCTCGGCCGCCGACGCGATGTTCGCGCCCGTGGTGATGCGCCTGGCGACCTACGGCGTGGCCTGCGGGCCCGTCACCGCGCGCTACTGCGAGGCGATGAAGCGCGCGCCCGGCGTGCGCGCCTGGATCGAGGGCGCGCTCGCGGAGACGCATTTCGTGGCCGAGGACGAGCCCTACGCGGAGCCGCCGCGGCCCTGAGGCGCGGACCGGAGACGGTGCGATGAAGGTCTACGCGGTCGGCGGCTCCGTGAGGGACGAACTGCTCGGCCACCCTTCCACGGATCGCGACTGGGTGGTCGTCGGCGCCGATCCCGGGAAGATGGCGGCGCTGGGCTACCGAGCGGTGGGCGCCGATTTCCCCGTGTTCCTCCACCCCGAGACCCACGAGGAATACGCGCTCGCGCGCACGGAGCGCAAGACCGCGCCCGGCTACAAGGGCTTCCGCTTCCACGCGTCCCCGGACGTGACCCTCGAGGAGGACCTGCGCCGGCGCGACCTGACGATCAACGCCATCGCGCGCGGCGAGGACGGAACGCTCGTCGACCCCTTCGGCGGCGCCGAGGACCTTCGCCGGGGAATCCTCCGGCACGTGAGCGAGGCCTTCGCCGAGGACCCGGTGCGGATCCTGCGCGTGGCCCGATTCGCGGCGCGCTTCGGGTTCGCCGTGGCGCCGGAGACGATGGCGCTCATGCAGGGCATGGTCCGTTCCGGCGAGGCGGATCACCTGGTGCCCGAACGCGTCTGGCAGGAGCTCGCGCGCGGCCTCCAGGAGAAGGAACCGGCGCGGATGATCGCGGTGCTGCGCGAGTGCGGGGCGCTCGCGCGGACCTTGCCGGAAGTCGATTCGCAGTCGGCCCGCGATGACGGCGCCCTGCTCGCCGCGCGGCTCGCCGCAAGCACCGCCTACGGGCTTCCCGTGCGCTTTGCCTGCCTCACCGGCGGCCTCGCGCCCGGATCGGTGGCCGCGCTGTGCGAGCGGATCAACGCCCCTGGCGAATGCCGGGACCTCGCCGGGCTCGCCGCCCGCGAGCGTGCCGCGGTGGAAGGCGCGAGCGCGCTGGGCGCCGAGGCCCTGCTCGCCCTGCTCGAGAGAGCCGACGCCTTCCGGCGCCCGGAGCGCCTGGACCGGCTGATGGAAGTCTGCGAAGCGGACCTGCGCTCGCGCGGGCTCTCTCGGCAGGTCCCGCGGCAAAGGTTGCATGGCGCCCTGGCAGCCGCCCAGGGAATCGACGCGGCCGCGATCGCGCGGGCGCATCCGCAGTCCGTGCCGGCCGCGATCCACGACGCCCGCGCCGCCCGTATCGCCGGGCTGCTGTCCGGCGACGGGACCGGCGAAACGGCCCCGGACCGGACGGACGGCGAAAAAAAACCCCCGGCCTAGACCGGGGGTTTCATCGGACGATCGCATCGCGCCCCTCGCGGGGCGCGCGGGACTACTTGCGCTTCGCCTTGCGGACCGGGGCCTTCGGGGCCTTGGCGGCCGAGCGCACGGTCGCGACGTTCTGCTCGACGGTCTTCTCGACGGTGTCGTAGAGCTGCTTGTTGATCGCGGCGAGGTTCGCGTAGGCGTTCTGCGCGGCGGCCATCGCGGACTTCACGTTGCCCAGGTAGGCTTCCGAGCCGGCGGGCGCGTACTTGAACGCTTCTTCCAGGCTGGACACGGCCGACTTGTTGGCATCGGCGGACTGCTTTTCCAGCACCTTCTTCACTTCGGCGTTGGTCTCGGCGGCGGTCTCGTACACGGTGCGCGAGTAGGCGTAGGCGCGCTTCATGACCGGCTCGAGGGCGGCGGAGTTGATGGCGATGACTTCGTGCACGTCCTTCGCGCCGGCGAGGGCCGCGGCGTGCGCGGTGGCCTGCTCGACGGAATCGCGGGCGGCATCGAGGCCGATCTCGGCGAACTTCTCGAGGTTGGCGAGGGAGAGCTGGGCGAAGTGGGCGAACTGGTTGATCGCGGCTTCGTTGGCGACGCTGAACTGGTCGATCTTGATCATGGTGGTCTCCTGGACTGGGAATCGCGGGGGGATTGCTTCGGCAGCGGTTTTGCTGCACTGCACAAAACGAATTTTAGGCCATTCAGCAGTGAAGTCAAGGGGGTTGGGTGGTTTTTTATTGCACTGCAACATGGCGAGCGACCGCCCCGGAAAATCAAGGACTTGCGACCGGGTGCCG
>DAORTX010000045.1:0-13944 GCA_035432885.1 Usitatibacteraceae bacterium | reverse complement strand
TAGTGCCGCGAGTAGCGGCAGGATCCTCCCGCGAAGCGCACCCAATCCCTTGTAGATCGGCACCGCGAGCGCCACGGTCGCCGTTCCCAGCAGGAAGTGCACGAACTGCGCGCCTTCGAAGTACTTCGCGTAGGGCATGTCGATCAGCGTGATCACCGCGGCCACGATCGCGATCGCAATCGCCACCGGGTTGGCGAGCGGGTTGCGATCGGCGCGCTCGTAGACGACGACGCCCACCTGGTACGCGGAGAGCGTAAGGACAAGCGCGAGCAGGGGGCTGCCGGAAAGGTAGACCCAGATTTCCTGGATGGCGGGGATCGACGGGCTCATTCCGGCGCGCCCCCGTCGTCTTTCGCGAGCGCCCGCAGCACCAGCGCCGTCACCGCCATCGTCGCCACGACGCTCGCGAGGAGGGCCGCGACGACGGCCACCGCGTGCGACTTGATGCTCGGCCAGAACATCACGACACCCACCGCGGCCGGCACGAAGAGCAGGCCCAGGTGCTGGCTGAAAGCCGTCGCGACGAAGTCCACCGATTCCGGCACCTTCCCGCGAACCTGCAGCCACGCGACGAGCAGCACGAGCCCGATCACCGGGCCGGGAATGAGGGGCAGGAAGAACTTCGCGACGATCTCGCCGATGCCCTGGAAGAGGAGTATCTGGACGAGGCCGGCGATCATCGCGGGCCTCAGCCCTTCTTCGACGCCTCGTAGCGCGCCTTGTTCTCGGCGTTGGGCGGATAGAGGCCGGGGAGCGAGGCGCCATTTTCCACTTCCGCCATGATCCAGCTCTCGAGGCGCTCCTGCTCGGGGGCGGCGGCCACGATCTCGTCGACCAGCGCCTGCGGGATCAGCACCGCGCCGTCGTCGTCGACGACCACCACGTCGTCGGGGAACACGGCCACGCCGCCGCAGCCGATGGGTTCATTCCAGTTCACGAAGGTGAGACCCGCGACCGAGGGCGGCGCCGCCGCCCCCTGGCACCACACCGGAAGGCCCGTGGCGCGAACGCCGGCGACGTCGCGCACCACGCCGTCGGTCACGAGCGCCGCGACGCCCTTCTTCCTGATCCGCGCGCAGAGGATGTCGCCGAAGATGCCGGCATCGGTGACGCCCATGGCGTCGGCCACCGCAATGCAGCCCTCGGGCATCGCCTCGATCGCGGCGCGCGTGGAGATGGGCTTGGACCACGATTCCGGCGTGGCGAGATCCTCGCGGGCCGGCACGAAGCGAAGCGTGAACGCCTGCCCCACGAGGCGCGGCTGGCCGGGATTCAACGGGATCGTGCCGCGCATCCAGACGTTTCGCAGCCCCTTCTTCAGCAGCAGCGTGGTGATCGTCGCGGTGGTGATCTGCGACAGGGTGGAGACGACTTTCTTGTCCAGTGCCATCAGTTCAGTTCCTTGAGCCGCCTGTCCTGGCGAACGATGAGCCGATCGATGTCGGCGATATCCGCGGCCGAGAGCTTCGGGCCGGGCTTGCGAATGGCGGCCGAGGCGATCGCGCCGCGCTTCAGCAGAAGGTACTTGCGAACCGCGAGGCCCAGGGCCGACTGCTGCTCGTAGCGGGCGAGCGGGAGGTAGGCGTCGAAGAGATCCTGCGCGCGGTCGAGGTCTCCCGCCGCGTGGGCGGCCACCACGCCGACCATCATCTCGGGATAGCTGAATCCGGTCATCGCGCCATCGGCCCCGCGGGAGAGTTCTTCCGGGAGAAAGAGTCCGCCGCCGTTGCCCGCGAGGATGGAGACGCGGCGCATGCCGCCCTTCTCGCTCGCCGCGCGGATCGCCGCGAGCTTCGCGAGCCCCGGCCCGGGCCAGTCCTCGTGCTTCAACATCACCGCGGTGGGAATCGACTTGAAGACGCGCAGCAGCACCGGCACCGGAAGCTGCGCCCCGTAGGCGAGCGGATGGTCCTGCACGCAGAACGGCACGTCGCCGCCGAGCGTCTCGGCGGCCATCTCGTAGTAGGCCACGGCCTGGTCGTCGGTCTTCACGGTGGAGGCCGGCCCGACCATCACCCCCGAGGCGCCCAGCTCCATCACGCTCCGGGCCATCTCGCCCATGGCCGCGAAGCCCGGCGAGGAGACGCCCACGATCACCGGCACGCGGCCGCCCACCCTCGCGAGCACGCGTTTCACGTAGGTGCGCGATTCGTCCGCGGTGAGTTTCGGCGCCTCGCCCATGACCCCCAGCACGGTGAATCCCGTGACGCCCTTGTCCAGGTAGAAGTCCGTGAGGCGGTCGGTGCTGTCCAGATCGAGCGTGCCGTCTTCCCGGAACGGGGTCACGGTGATGAGGTAGACCCCCTTGGCGGTCTCGTCGAGTCTGGGCGTGGGCATGGGGGAGGTCTCTGCGGTTTCGTCTTGGGCGGCGCAAGTGCTCGGCCACCCGGGGAAAAGGGTCGCGCCCCCGTTTTCGGGTAGGCTTTCCCTCTTCCACATTCTATCCGGCTTGCCGCACATGGCGCACGACTCGGACGCAAAGGGCAACAAACCGCCGCGCAACGACGGCCTCGCGAAGGGCCTCACCAGCTATGGCGACTCGGGCTTCTCCCTGTTCCTCAGGAAGGCCTTCATCAAGGGCGCGGGCTTCACCGACGACGCGCTCTCGCGCCCGGTGATCGGCATCGCCAACACCGCGAGCGGTTTCAACCCCTGCCACGGCAACGCGCCGCAACTCCTGGAGGCGGTGCGCCGCGGCGTGATGCTCGCCGGCGGACTGCCCATCGACTTCCCGACGATCTCGGTGCACGAGAGCTTCGCGCATCCCACGAGCATGTTCCTCCGGAACCTCATGGCGATCGATACCGAGGAGATGATCCGCGCGCAGCCCATGGACGCCGTGGTCCTGATCGGCGGCTGCGACAAGACGGTTCCCGCGCAACTGATGGGCGCGGCTTCCGCCGGCGTGCCCGCGGTGCAGCTCGTCACCGGCTCCATGCTCACCGGCTCCCACGACGGCGTGCGCGTGGGCGCATGCACCGACTGCCGGCGCTACTGGGCGCGCTACCGCGCCGAAGAAATCGACGCCGCCGAGATCGCGCGCGTGAACGACCAGCTCGTGGCGAGCGTGGGCACCTGCTCGGTGATGGGGACGGCGAGCACCATGGCCTGCGTGGCCGAGGCCCTGGGCATGGCGCTGCCGGGGAGCGCCTCGCCGCCGGCCGTCACCGCCGACCGCATCCGCGTGGCCGAGCGCACGGGCGCGACGGCGGTGGCGCTCACGAAGACGCGCATCACGCCGGAGAGCGTCATCACCGCGAAATCGGTGGAGAACGCGCTGCGCGTGCTGCTCGCGATCGGCGGTTCCACCAACGGCATCATCCATCTCACCGCCATCGCGGGGCGCCTGGGCATCCCCGTGGACCTCGCCGACCTGGACCGCCTGGGACGCGAGACGCCCGTGCTCGTGGACCTGAAGCCCTCCGGGCAGCACTACATGGAGGATTTCCACAAGGCGGGCGGGGTGCCGGCCCTGCTGCGGGAACTGAAGCCGCTCCTGAACCTCGACGCGATCACCGTCACCGGCCGCACGATGGGCGAGGAGATCGAGGCTTCCGGCCCGGGCTTTTCCCAGGACGTCATCCGCCCGCTCGCGAGGCCGATCTTCGCGCAGGGCGGCATCGCCGTGCTGCGCGGCAACCTGGCCCCCGGCGCCGCGATCATCAAGCAATCGGCCGCGGACCCGACCCTCATGCAGCACGAGGGGCGCGCCGTCGTCTTCGAGAACGCCGAGGATCTCGCCAGCCGGATCGACCGCGACGATCTCGACGTGAACGCGAACGACATCCTGGTGCTGAAGAACATCGGGCCGAAGGGCGCGCCGGGCATGCCGGAGGCGGGCTACCTGCCGATCCCGAAGAAGCTCGCGCGCGCCGGCGTGAAGGACATGGTGCGCATCTCCGACGGGCGCATGAGCGGCACCGCGGCCGGGACCATCGTGCTGCACGTGACGCCGGAGGCCGCGCTCGGCGGGCCGTTGGCATATGTCGAGACGGGCGACCGGATCGCGCTCGACGTCGCGGGCCGTTCCCTCAGCCTGCTCGTGGACGACCGCGAACTCGCGAGGCGCCGGGCGGCCCGGCCGATCGAGCCTCCGACGGCGGCGCGGGGATACCTGAAGCTCTTCCTCGACACGGTGACGCAGGCCGACGAAGGCGTGGACTTCGACTTCCTGCGCCCGCCAAGGCGATAATCGCCCGGCGCCTTCGCGCGCGCCGCTCGCCGCCCGCCAGGACCCCCTTGCCCACCGCCGCTTCCCGACGACTCGAGGCGCCGTTTCCGCGCCCGCCGGCGTCGCGCCGATCGCACCGGTCCCGCGCGCGCGGCAACGCCCGGCCTTCCATGGCGCAGTTCGTCCTGCTTTCGGTGTTGCTGCACGCGTTCTTCATCCTCCTCTTCGGGGCTCCCGCGGGCGGCTCGCGCGAGGGTTCCGCGATGTGGGGCTCGCTCGCCGTGACCATCCGCGGGCCGCTGATGGAACCCGGCATCGGCCTCCAGGCCGACCGCGGTGCCGATGCCCGCCTGCTGCGCCCCCCGCCGACCGAGCGCCCGACGCAGGCGCGAGAAACGCCGCCACCGGCGGCCGCCCCGCCGCCGCCGGTCCGGCTGGTGCCCGATCTCGACGCGACGAAGCTCCAGGAAAACCCGGCGCCCTTGCCCGAGCCGATCGCCGCACCGCCGGTCACGCCGGTCCTGCGGCCGGCGCCGGCGCTGACGCTCTCCCCGATCACGCCCGCGACGGCGGACCTGATGCCCGCGCCCCGGGTCGATCCCCTCGCACGGCCGGTGCCGGTGGTGACGGCGCCGCTACTGGAATTCACGCCGCGACCGGCGACGGAGCCGGCATTGGCGCCCTCGGTGCGGGTGCAGCCCACGCCGATACCGACCGCGGCGGTCCCCGCGCCCTTGTCGGAGCGGACGGCGCCGGCGGCGGCTCCCCCGCTGCTCGCCCCGCCCGCGCTCGCGCCGGTGATCGCGCCGCCCGCGGAGTTGCCCGTGATCGCCGCGCCGCTGCTCGAGCATTCGGCGGTTCCCGTCGTTGCGCCGGGACTGGCCCCCGCGGCGGACCTGGCGCCCATCGCGCCCCCGGCCCGGCAGGACGCGGCCCCCGTTTCGCCGGACGCCGCGCCGTCGACTTCCGAGCGCGCCCCTGCGCCCGCCCCGGAGCGCCTCTCTCCCCGTGGTCCGGAAACCGCGGCCGGCGGCAGTCCCCCGCGGGATTCCCCGATCTTCGACAATCGCAAGCCGCCGGCTACCTCGGTCCCCATCCCGGGCACGGGGCCGCGGATCGATCTCGACGCGGCCCGCGCGACCGCCCGCGCCGTGGCTCGCGAAGGGATGGGCAACCGGTCGCTGCTGCCGTTCCCGATGCCGCCGCCGCCCGAGCGCAAGACGAAGGAGCAGATCGCCATCGAGAACGCGAGGAAGCCCGACTGCCGCGACGCCTACAAGGGCCTGGGGCTGCTCGCCGTCATTCCCCTTCTGGCGAACGAAATCGGCGAGGGAAGTTGCCGCTGGTAGCCGGCGTCCCCGCCGCCCTCATCTCGCCCGCGGGGCCCCTCGCCGGGACGGGCTCAGGGGGTGCCCCATTCAAGCCTGGGCAATTCCTTGCGCGCACCCAGTCTCGACAAGGCGCTGCTCTGCAACCAGCCCTGGAGCCTCGCGGCGAGCCTGGCGTCGCCCGTCACCTTGACCTCCCGCCTCCGGACCGCGTCGTCGAAGGCCAGCTGGCAGGTCCAGATCTCGGTCATCTTCTTCAGCGAGCACCGGATCACGATGTCGACCTCGAAGCCGTTGTCCGTCCGGCACAGGTCGATCTCGCCGTCGTCGGAGACCAGCCACCAGTTGCCCGACCCCTTCGGCGCGTCGGGGAACTCGAACTGGACGACGACCCGGCGATCCGGAAACCTCGCCTTGTCGATGCTCCGGCGCATGTCCCACATCAGGAGACCCGCGTCCAGGTCCACCTTGCCCAGGTCGGAACGGACCCAGCGATGGCCCCATGCGCCCAGCAATTCGACGACCGGGCGCAGCTCCAGCCCCGCCGGGGTCAGGTGGTAGGTCCGGCTGCCCTTGCGTCCACGGGCCTCGATCACGCCGGCGTCCGCCAGTTGCTTGAGCCGCGACGAAAGCAGCGTTGGCGAAAGCAATGGCGCCCCTTTGCGCAATTCGCCGAATCGCGTGCTTCCGGCGATCAGTTCCCGCACGATGATCAAGGTCCAGCGCTCGCACAGCAATTGCGTGGCTTGCGCGAGCGGGCAGAATTGGCCGTAGGTCTTCATTCGATCTCCCGAAGTGGAACGCCTCGCCTCGGCGCGGCCCCCGGTCGAGGCGCCGGCGCTCCGGTCCAGCCGCTACAGATCCTGTACTTCACGGCCCGCGAAGGCACCGCTAACCTCTGTTCACGGCATCATCCGAGCAACGCCCGAATCGACGTTTTCTTCTACCCGGAGGCCACCGAATGGACAAGTCACTCTACGAAAGACTGGGCGCGACAAAGGGCATCACCGCCCTCGCGGGCGACGTCATCGACAACCACCTGTCGAACAAGGCCATCGCCACCCGCTTTGCCAAGTCCGACGTTTCCCACCTGAAGAACGCCGCCGCCACCTTCTTCATATCCGCGACCGGCGGCCCGGACGTCTACAAGGGAAAGGACCTGTTGGCGGCGCACAAGGGGATGAACATCTCGGCAGTGGAATTCACGGCGGTCCTGGATGATGCCCTGTCCGCGCTCCAGAAGAACAAGATCGGGCAGCGGGAGCAGGAGGAGGTGCTGTTCGCCCTCTACAGCATGAGATCCCAGATCGTTCTCGTTTGAGCGAACCGGGCTCCGGAGGCGCCACCCTACATCTGCCTGAAGAGGTGCCCGAAGGACCGGCTCACCTCCAGCTTCTCCCCGCTCCCCTTCACCGTCACCACCTGGCGCCCGCGATCGTCGCGGCTCACCTTGTCCACCGCGTCGACGCGGACCAGGATTGCGCGGTGGATCTGCCAGAACTCGTCGGGATCCAGTTCGTCGACGAGTTCCTTGATGGGCTTGCGGATGAGCGCCTCGAACACCCCGGTCTGCACCCGCGTGTATTTCTCGTCGGCGCGGAAGAAGAGGATGTCGCTCGTGGGGATCATGCGGATGCCGTTGCCCACGCTCGCCTGCACCCAGCGCAGGTGATCGCGGGGCCTCGCCGCCCCGCCCGCGAGCCGCTGCGACAGTTCGGCCAGCAGCTCGCCCATCGGCTCGGGCCTGGTGTCCAAGCGCTCGCGAAGCCGCTGGCAGGTGATCGCCACGCGCTCGGGGTCCGCGGGCTTCAGGAGGTAGTCGACGGCGCCGTGGTCGAAGGCGGTGATCGCGTATTCGTCGTAGGCGGTGACGAAGACCACGTGCGCCGACCCCGAGAGCGCCTGCGCCGCCTCGATGCCGTCCATCTCGGGCATGCGGATGTCCAGGAAGACGATGTCGGGCTCGCGGCTGCGCACCAGCGCCACCGCCTCGCGGCCGTTGGCGGCTTCGCCCACGATCCGCAGCTCCGGCCACGCGTCGCGAAGGCGGGCGGCGATCTGCTCGCGCATCAGGCGCTCGTCGTCGGCGATGACCGCGGTGGGCGCTCGGGTGTCCTGCATCGGTTCGCTCCGGGGATCAGGCCGCGTCGGCGGCGGCGATTTCGTAGGGCACCGTGATGGTGGCACAGGTTCCCCCGTCGGCCGGCACGCCGATGACCAGTTCCGCGCGCCCGTTGTAGAGAACCTTCAGCCGCTCGCGGATGTTGGCGAGCCCCACGCCCGCGGCCGATTGCGGGGCGAAGCCCACGCCGGTGTCGCGAACGTGCACGGCGAGCTTGCCGTCGGCGACCTCGGCGTGGATCGAGAGCAGCCCGCCCTCGGCCTTCGGCTCCAGGCCGTGGCGGATGGCGTTTTCCACCAGGGTCTGCAGCATCATCGAGGGGAAGACGGCGGACTGGAGACCGGCGGGCACGTGCAACGCCGTCCGCAGGCGATCGTCCATCCGCACCGCCATGATCTCCAGGAAGGCCCGGGAGAGATCCACCTGCTGGCCCAGCGTGGGCCGGGCGCCGTCGCGCATCTTGGGCATCGCCGAGCGCAGGTAGCGGATCAGGCTCTGCTGCATGCGGGAGGCCCGCGGCGGGTCCGTGAGGATCAGCTGGTCGATGCTCGCCAGCGTGTTGAAGAGGAAATGCGGCTCGATCTGCGCCTGGAGCGCGGCCAGGTGCGCTTCGAGGATCGCGCGCTCGTGCTGCTCGGTATCGGCGCGCTGGATGGCCTGGCTCGCCGTCAGGTCGGCCCGTCGCTTGCCGCCCGCCACCGCCTTGATGATGAAGGAGGCGACGATGAGGATGAAGAACGGCTGCGGGGACTGGAGGATGCCGCCCAGCACGAGCATCAGGACGGAGACGATCGCGAGCGTCTTCCAGGGCACCACGGCGAGCCAGTCGAAGAAGCGCCACCACAGTTCCACCGCGGCGTCGCGCAGCTCGCGCAGGTTCTGCTTCGTGGTGTCGGAGAGCGGCATTTCCTCGTTCCCGGTGTTCATGGCGCCAGACTACGGCGGGCGGCGGCACGGCTCCAGCGCGCCCGGACGGAATGCACCCTGGCGGGCATGAACTGCAGCAAGGCCTGACGGCCCGTCACCCGCCCGATCTTCCCCCTACCGGCGGGGTTCCTGGCGGGAGATGTCCTCGCCCGTCACCAGATCGAGGCGCCGCCGGATCGCCGCCGCCGCGTCGCGCTCGCCCGCCGCTTCCGCGCGCCGCGCCTGGACGCCGAGCCACGCGGCGAGCGGCCTGCGCCAGCCCTGCGCGGAGGCGGTCTCGACGGCCGTCACGATCGTCGTCGGCGTGGCGCGGCCCTCGCGAAACAGCACCCCCGCGGCGATGAGCCTCGAGAACGGATCCTCGATGGCGGCGAGCATCTCGTCGCCGCCCGCCGCGACCGACCGATGCTGGGCAGGCAGGAGCGCGATGTCCTCGCCCCTCGCGCGGCCCGCGAGATAGGCCGCGTAGGCGCGCTCCGGCGCCGGCGCATCGCCCGCGATTTTCCCGAATCCGGGGCAGTCGTCGAAGTCGAGGCTCGCCACCCGAGCCGCGCAGCGAACGAGTTCGGCGCGGGCCACGAGGTCGGCGCGTCCCGTGGCCGAGAGCGACGCTCGCGCCCGGGCGAACTCCTGCTCCGCAAGCCGGGACTGGCCGCCGAGCCAGGCCGCCTCGAAATTGCGCAGCGCCCCGTGGGCGCGCGGCTGCCACTCGGGCGCAGGCGCGGAGCCCGCGCACGCGGCCAGGGCGAGGATCGCCGGCGCGAGGATCGCCCTCATGGCAGCTTCACCTCGGTGTCGCGGCCGAAGGGCCAGCGGCGGCTCACGTCGTCGATGAGCAGCGAGACGCGGCGAAGGCTCGCCTCGACTTCGGCGCGCAGGGAGGCGAGATCCTCGGTCGCGGCCGCCGTGCTCGCGCTGATCTTCTGCGCGTCCGCGAGCACCGCGTCGACCTTGCGAAGGCTTTCCCGCGCATCGACGAGGACGGCGTTCAGCTGGACCGCCACCTTGCGGGCCTCGTCGACCATGCCATCGGCGCCGAGGATCTTCTCGTCCGCCCGGGCGAGCGTGCGCTCGAGCTTTCCGGACAGCCCGTCGAGTGAGGCGAGCAGCGCATTGGCGCGGTCGATCGCGACGATCACTTTCCCCGCGCTCTCCTCGCTGCCCAGGATCCCGCCCAGCGCGCCGTGCGGGCCGTTCATGCGGTCGGTGAGCCTGCGCACGTTGGCGAGGCTCGCGTTCAGGCTGGAATCCTCGCCCGACATGCGCTCCAGGTTCTCCAGGAGCCGCTTCATCGTCGCGATGAGCCCGGGCAGTTCCTCCGTCGCGTCGCCCCGGAGCACCTGCCGGACCGCGCCCTCGGGCAGGGGCTTGTCCTCGAGGTTGCCGGTGAAGGCCCGGAGCCGGGCGCCCCCCACGAGACTGCGCTCGAGCGTGAACACGCTGGAGGCGCGCAGCCACTTCGCGTCCTTGCGCGGGACGTCGATCTCGATCCGCGCCTTGCCGTCGGCGGCCAGCTCGATCCGCTGCACGCGCCCCACCGGAAACCCCGAAAACGTGAGGTCCATGCCCACGGTGACGCCGGCGCCGTCGTCGGCCATCAGCACGAGCTTCTGCGTGCTCTCGAAGACACCCCGGGCGTAGAGCACGTAGAGCACGAAGCCGATCACGGTGGCCGCGAAAAGGACGAGCAGCACCGTCGCCTTGAATTCCGCGTGCCGGGTTTCGGGAACGGGCGCGATCGCGGGCTCCCGGGGCGGTCCGGCGGGTTCGGGTCCGGTCATGGGCATGGCCTCACACGTACTTCGCCGCGAGGGCGATCGTCTCGACGAGCGCGAGGCCCACGAAGAGCCGCACCAGCCCGCGCGGCGCGGCCTGCGGCACGTCACGAAGCTCGTGCCCCGACCCGAGGCTCGTCGCCACGGGAATCGCCCCGACCGCCAGCGCGAAGAGCGAGACCTTGAGCGCGAACCCGGCGAGCAGCAGCGGCTCGAACACCTGCCCGATGGCGCGGGAAAACGCCGGATGCCCCCAGGGCGAGAATCCGTAGAGGCCCACGTAGGCCACCGCGAGCGCGACCACGCCGCCGATCGCCGTGAGCGCCATCACCGCGACAGCGTTGCCGATCCCGCGCGGCAGAAGTTGCGCCCGCAGCGCACTCACATCCGCCTGCCGCGTGCCCTGCGCGCCGACACGGGCGAGCATCATCGCGACTTCCGTGCCGAGGGCCGCCCCCGAGCGAAGGGCCACGAAGAGCGCGATGAAGAGCGGGATCAGTTCCAGCACGAGCGAGCGCACGAAGATGTCCAGCGCGTACGCCGAGAGGCCGTAGTCGCGAGCGGTCTCGGCGACGATGCGGATCACCACGTAGCTGAGAAGCCCGCAGACGAGGACAACGCCCGGAAGCACGTCCCATGCGCTGGCGCAGACCTGCCGCGCCACCGCCGAACGCACGGCCGGGGTGTAGGTCGCGGGCGACAGCGCCGCCGCCAGCGCCTCGCCCCCGAAGCGAAGCCCCCGCCAGGCGCTCGCCGCGGCCGAGAGCGCCATCGCGCCGGGCCCCGGGGACCTGCCTTGCTGCGTCGTGGCTTGCATGGGCAAATGATACCGCGCCCGCCGAAACGAAACGGGCGCCCGAAGGCGCCCGTGGCGAGACGTTCGATGCCCCGTACGGTCAGGCGGCCATCTGCACGGGAATCGAGTCGCGCTTGTCCTTGAAGGCGTTGTTCTCGTCCACGTAGACGAGGGTCGGCTTGGCCTTCGCCGCCTCGGCTTCCGTGTAGTCCGCGTAGGAGGCGACGATCAGCAGGTCGCCCCGGCGCGCCTTGTGGGCAGCCGCGCCGTTCACGGAAACGATCCCCGAGCCGCGCTGGGCCGCGATGGCGTAGGTGCTGAAGCGCTCGCCGTTGTTCACGTTGTAGATGTGGATCTGCTCGTACTCGCGAATGTCCGCGGCGGCGAGCAGTTCCTGGTCGATGGCGCACGACCCCTCGTAGTGCAGGTCCGACCCCGTGCAGGTCACGCGGTGCAGTTTCGACTTGAGCAAGGTGCGTTGCATGTTCACTTCTCCGGAAAGGACGACTGTCGCCAGTCTATCGGGCATCTTTAGAGCAATGTCTCGAAAGCTGTGGCGCCGGTCCGTCGATCGCTCAGGCGCGAATGTCCAGGTTGTCGATCAGCCGGGTCCTGCCGATCCAGGCGGCCCCGAGCACCACCAGGTCGCGCTCTCCGGGGCCCGGAACGGCCAATCCGGACTGATTGCGCAGTGCAACATAATCGACGCGCCAGCCCGCCGCCGTCAAGTCCCGGCTCGCCAAATCGCAAAGTTCGGCGAAATCGCGCCGCCCGCCCTCGATCAGGTCCTTGATCCGCTTGAGATTGCGGTTCAGACGCACCGCTTCGGTGCGCTCTTCAGAGGAGAGATAGCCGTTCCGGGACGACATCGCGAGGCCGTCGGGCTCGCGCTTCGTCTCCACCCCGACGATCGCCACGGGGTAGTTCATCTGCCGCACCAGGGCCCGGATCACGAAGAGCTGCTGGTAGTCCTTGCGCCCGAAGACGGCTGTGTGCGGTGCAACAATATTGAACAGTTTCGCGACCACGGTCACCACGCCCTCGAAGTGCCCCGGCCGGAAGTCGCCGCAGAGTTGCGCCGCCGATTTCGGCGGCGCGAGGCGGATCTCCTGGGGCTGCGGGTAGAGCTCCTTTTCGTCGGGCGCGAAGACCACGTGGCAGCCCGCCTTCTCGAGCGCTTCGCCATCGCGCTCGAGCGTCCGCGGATAGCGGTCGAAGTCGCCGCCGGGCTCGAACTGAAGGCGGTTCACGAAGATGGAGGCGACGATGCAGCGGCCGTGCCGCCTGGCCTCCTCGACGAGGGACAGGTGCCCGGCGTGGAGATTGCCCATCGTCGGCACGAGCACGATGGACGCCTCGCGCGCGAGCCTTGCGCGCAGTTCGTCGATCGTGCGGATCAGGTCCATCGTCAGAAGCAGTGCTCCGGAGCCGGAAAGCGCTTCGCCTTCACCGCCTTCACGTAGGCCTCGATCGCGGCCTTCACCGAGGGCGCACCCTCCATGAAGTTCTTCACGAAGCGCGCCTTCCTTCCCGGGTAGATGTCGAGCATGTCGTAGACCACCAGCACCTGTCCCGAGACGTCCACCCCCGCGCCGATCCCGATGGTGGGCACCGAGAGCGCGTCGGTCACGCGCTTCGCGACGCCGGCCGGCATCGCTTCCATCAGCACGATCGCGGCACCGGCAGCCTCGAGGGCCATCGCATCGGCGACCAGTCTCCCCGCGGTGTCGTCGTCGCGGCCCTGCACCCGGTAGCCGCCCAGCGTGTGGACCGACTGCGGCGTGAGGCCGATGTGCGCGCACACCGGGATGCCGCGCTCCACGAGGAAGCGCGTGGTCTCCACCATCGCGGCGCCGCCCTCGAGCTTCACCATCTGGGCGCCCGCGGCCATGAGGCGCGCGGCGTTGCGGAAGGCCTGCTCCCTCGATTCCTGGAAGCTGCCGAAAGGCATGTCGGCGAGAACCGGCGCATTGGCGCTGCCGCGGGCGACGATGCGGACGTGGTACTCGGTCTCCTCCATCGTCACGGGAAGCGTCGAATCGTGCCCCTGGATCACCATGCCGAGGGAGTCGCCGACGAGGAGGATGTCGACGCCGGCCGCCTCCGAGATCGCCGCGAAGGAGGCGTCGTAGCAGGTGAGCATGACGAGCTTCTCGCCGCCGCGGGCGCGCTCCTGGAGCTTGGGGATGGTCACTCGCATGGGGACTCCTAGGCCTTGTTGAAGAACTCGCGCCCGCCCCGGATCGACTGCACCCGCTCGATCAGCAGGTCCAGGTGCTCGGGCACGTCCACGAAATTGAGCCGCTCGCTGTTCACGATGAGGAGCGCGCTGTCCTCGTAGTTGTAGAAGTGGCGCGTGTAGGTGTCCGAGAGCGCGCGCAGGTAGTCGTCGGAAATGCCCGCCTCCATCGGGTTGCCGCGGCGCCGCAGGCGTTCGAGCAGCGTCTCCACCTTGGCCTGCAGGTAGATGACGAGATCGGGCGTGGGCGCCTGCGGGCGCACGTGGTCGAAGATGCGCGAGTAGAGGCCGAACTCGTTGTCGTCGAGCGTGAGGCGCGCGAAGAGCGGGTCCTTCTGGAGGGCGAAGTCGGCGACCGTGGCCTTGCCGAAGAGATCGGGCTGGCGAAGGCTCTCCAGCTGCTGCAGGCGCTGGAAGAGGAAGAAGAGCTGGGTCGAGAGCGCGTGGCGCCTCATGTCGCGGTAGAAGAGCGGCAGGAACGGGTTCGCCTCGGGCTCCTCCAGCACCACGTTCGCGCCCAGGCGCCGGGCGAGCAGCTTCGCGAGGCTGGTCTTGCCGCAGCCGATGGGCCCTTCGACGACGATGA
>DAORTX010000044.1:0-14003 GCA_035432885.1 Usitatibacteraceae bacterium | reverse complement strand
AGCCCCAGCAGCGTCATGAAGTTGAGCGTGAACCCGCAGGCCCACACGGCGATGAAGGCGGCGACCACGGAGGTGGGCAGCGACAGCGCCGTGATGAGCGTCGAGCGCCAGGAGTTGAGGAACGCGTAGACCACGAAGATGGTGAGCATCGCGCCGAACATCAGCGCCTCGATCACGTTCATCAGGCTCTGTTCCGCGTCCTCGCCGCCGTCGCGGGTGACCTCGAGCTTCGTGCCGGCCGGAAGCGTCTTGTTGATGTCCTCGACCAGCTTGCGCACGCCGTTGGCCACGGAGACCGTGCTCGCGTCGCGCGAGCGCGTGACGGAGATGCCCACGTTCGGGTTGCCGTTTCGCAGGCTGAAGCCCGAGAGCTCCGCGAAGCCGTCGGCGACGCTCGCCACCTGGCCCAGCCGGACCACCTCGTTGCCGCGGCGCTTCACCACGATCTGCTCGAATTCCGCCGGGCGTTCGATGCGTCCCACCAGCCGGATGCTCTGCTCGTCGAGCGCGCCCTTCACGCGGCCGACGGGCGCCGTCGTGTTCTGCTGGCGCAGCGCGGCCACCACGTCGGTCACGGAGATGTTGTATTCGCGCAGCTTCTCGGCGCGCAGCAGCACGGAGAGCTCCCGGCGCAGGGCCCCGCTCACGTTCACCACGGCAACGCCGTCGATGCCGCGGAAGCGGTCGGCGAGGACGTCCTCGGCGAGCCGCGAGATCTCGGCGTGGGACTGCGTCTTCGACGACAGCCCCATCTGCATGATGGGCTGCGCGGAAGGGTCTATTCGCCTGAGGATCGGCTCGCGCATCTCCACGGGCAGCTTGTGGCGCACCGAGGCGATGGCGTTCCTGATCTCGTCGGAGGCCTCGACCATGTTCTTCTTGAAGTTGAAGATGATCACGATCGAGGCGGCGCTCTCGGCCGAGGTCGAGCGGATCTGGTAGACCTGCGAGATCGACTGCAGCGCCTTCTCGACGCGGTTCACGATCTCGCGCTCGACCGTCTCCGGGGAGGCGCCGGGGTAGGGAATGTTCACCACGATCACCGGTTGCTCGACGTCCGGGATCTGGTTCACGCGCAGGTTCTTCAGCGCGAGGAGCCCCAGGCACATGAGGCCGATGATCACGACCACCGTCGAGACCGGCCGCTTGATGGCGAAGTCGGAAAGAAACATGGCTAGTTCCTCCGCGGGGCTTGCCCGTCGCCCGTGGCGGCGGCCTTGGTCGGCGCGGCGGGCGCCGAGGCCTGGACCAGCTGTCCGTCCTTCAGCAGCGTGCTCGGATGGCGGATCACCCGGTCGCCCTCGGCGAGGCCGGTCTTCAGCAAGAAGTCGCCGCTGCGCGGATCGCGCTCGCCGAGGCCGATCGAGACCTTCTGCAGCTTGCCGTCCCTCACGCGCCATGCCGAGGTCTTGTCGCCGTCGCGCACGAGCGCGGTCGCCGGAAGGGTGAGGCTCGTGGTCATGACGGTCTCGAGGCGGCCCTCGGCGTAGAGACCCGCGAGCCGCGGCTGCTTCGTGCCGGTGAAGTCGACGAGCACCTCGACCTGGCGGGTGGTCGGGTTGGCCGCGGGATTGACGCGCCTCACCTTGCCCGTGAATTCGTCGTCCGGATAGCCGTTCACGCGGAAGGACACGCCCTGGCCGGCGCGCACCTCGCCGATGTGGTCGGCCGACACCAGGCCCTCGAAGCGCATGCTGGCCGGGTCGATCACCTTCACGAGTTCCTTGCCGACCTGGGCCGTGTCGCCGGCGGAGACCTTGCGGTCGCTCACGATGCCGTGGAAGGGCGCTCTCACCTCGGTGCGCTGCAGTTGCTGGCGCGCGAGCACCACGCGGGTCTTCGCGGCCTCGAGATCGCTCTGCGAGTTGTTGCGGCGCACTTCCGCGTCCTCGAGTTGCTGGGCGGAGGCCATGCCGGAGCCGCGCAGGGTCTTCATGCGCTGGAATTGCCGCTCGGCCTGCTCGAAGGCCTGCGCCGCGGCGCGGCTCGCCGCTTCGGCGGAGGCGAGGCTGTCGCGAAACGCCGTGTCGTCCAGACGCGCCAGCAGGTCGCCGCGACGCACCGGGTCGCCGTTTTCCTTGAAGACCTGCAGGACGATCGCGGAGACTTCCGCGCGCAGGTCCGCGCGCTGCTCGGGCTGCACGGAACCGGTGATGACCGGTCCGGAGGTGAGGGCCGTGTTCGCGACCGTGTGGACGTCCTCGGCGGCGAGCAGGAGCGGTTGCGCGGTCGCGGCGTTGGCGCCCTTTTGGGGTGCTTCGGCCCCCTTGCCGCAGGCGGCAAGGGCGATCGCGAGGACGAGGACCAGGGTATGGCGAGGCGTCATGGCGGGATTTCCGGGGTCTCTGGAGGTGACGGGAGGGTAGGCCGGGCTTGGGCTCGTGGCCACCCGGGTGGGACGGACTGCGGAATTCGGGGGGTGAATTGTAGGGGAAACGGCGCCGGTGGATGAAACCGTGCCTCGCCCGCCCGGGCGCTCGCCTTCCCTCGGGCGCCTCCTGTGGATTAGGCCCCGCTCCCCTGGCAGGTGTACGCTAGCCGCGCCCCGGGCACGACGCCAGACCGTTCCCGCCCCGGGGCTGGCCGCGGCGGGAAGTCTTCCCGGACTCCAGGAGGGACACGCCCAGCGCATGGCGAGTTCCCGGAAACGACCGGTTGCGAAGATGCCGCCGGCGGCCAAGGGCCTCGCCCCGAAGTCGCCGCCGGTGGAGGTCTTCCCGGCAGGCATGTCGCCGTAGCACGGAAAGTCCGCCTTTTCTTCGCAACGGGTTGCGCAATGGAGGCACCGGCCATGGACGAGACGAAGATCATCGTGACCCACCGGCGCGCCCTGGACGCCAAGTACGGCGCAGCGGTTTCCCGGGTGATGAAGGCGGTCGACCGGCTGATCGCCGCGGATGCCAAGCGCGGGATCGTGTCCCGGCTCGTGGCCCTCGATCGCGCGGCCGACGTGAGGCCATTCGGGACGCCTGCGATGCGGGGCGCGACGGATCGGGAGGGAGCCAAGCGGGTCATCGACGCCATCGACCGCAAGCTCCGGCCGCACTACATCCTGATCCTCGGGGCCTGGGACGTGGTGCCGATGCAGCTGCTCGACAATGTCATGGGCAGCCTGTACTTCTGGCCCGGCGGGGACCCCGACGAACAGGTGCCCAGCGACCTGCCCTATGCCTGCGACGCGAAATTCTCGACGAGACCCGACGAGTTCCAGGGGCCCACGCGCGTCGTGGGGCGCCTTCCCGACGTTCCGGGCGCGCGCCACCCGACTTTCCTCGTGAAGGTTCTCGATCTCGCCGCGAAGGCGAAGCCCCTGCCCCGCGAGGCCTACGATGCCTGGCTCGGAATCACGACCGCGACCTGGAAAGGAACGAGCGCCATGACGGCGCGGCAGGTGTTCGGGAGCAGCAGGCACCTCCTCGCCTCTCCCCCGCAGCTCGACCGCTGGAGCCGGGCGAAGCTGCGGCCGCGGGTGCATTTCATCAACTGCCACGGTGGCCCCGGCGATCCCGCCTACCGGGGAGAATTGACGAAGCGCGACCTGAAGAAGGCGAGAATCCGCGACCCCAAGGCGCAAGCCATGCCCGCGGCGATTTCGTCCGTGAGCCTGAAAGGAAAGGTCACGCGCGGAACGGTGGTCGCGGCCGAGTGCTGCTTCGGCGCGGAGGTCTTCGGCCCGGCCACGCCCGGCGCCAGGCGACAGGGAAAGACCGCCGTGGCGCTACAGTACCTCGAGGAAGGCGCGTACGGCTTCTTCGGCGCCACCACCACGGCCTACGGTCCCAAGCCCGGACAGCCAAACACGTGGTCCGACGTGATCTGCGAGCTTTTCCTGAAGCGCGTGCTGGCCGGCGCGTCGCTGGGACGCGCCGCGCTGATGGCGCGCCATGATTACGTCAACCAGGGAGAGTTGACCGACCCCACGGCGCTCAAGACCCTCGCCCAGTTCTGCCTCCTGGGCGATCCGTCGATCCACCCCGTCGAGCGCAAGAGCAGGCGTCGGGATGCCCGCCCGACGATCGATCGGCACCGGTTCGATGTCGAGCGGCGCAAGCTGCGCCGCGCGGAACTGCGATTGCTGGGCGAGGATCTCGCGGCCGTGAGCCGGAAGCTGGGGATCGAGGAAAGCGTGCCGGACGAATGGCTGAATTCGATGGTGGCCGTGGCGCGCGAATTCGGCCTGGACGGGAAGCTGGCCCGCGTCTTCACGCTCACGAGGCACTCCCTCGCGTTCGCCGAAGGCGATCGCGACGCGCAGACCGTCATGGACGCGTTGCAGGTTCTCGGTCTTGTCGGGCGGCTCGAGGCGGACGAGTTGTTTCCCACCTTCATCGCGGTCATGGCGGAGGTGAAGGGCGGCAAGGTCATGCCGCCGAAGGTGGGATACAGCAAGTAGGACCCTTCAGGGCGCCGGCGGTGCGCTGCGCAGGTGCATCAGGAGGCTCTTCAGCTTCGCCGGCGGCACGGGCTTGTGCAGCAGGAGAAGCCCGCTGTCGCGGATGCGCGCGAGCTCCGCGCCGGACGATTCTCCGGAGATGATGACCACGGGAATCGCTTCGCCCCAGGCCCGCCTCAGGGCCGCGGCCGCGTCGAGACCGATGGCGCCCGCGCCGAGGCGATAGTCCACGACCAGGAGCGCCGGTGGCGGAACCCCCGCGGGTCGCGCGGCGATGGCCTCCTCCGGGGTCGCGAAGGCGCTGGCCTCGCATCCCCAGGCGCGCAGGAGCTCCTCCATGCTGTCGCGCACGTCCGGGTCGTCGTCGATGACCACGACGTGCATGCCCGCCAGGGTGCCATCCCCCGGAAAGGGCGCGCCAGGCGCCAATGGGTCGGCGGGCGCCGGCGCCGCGTCCAGCGTGATGCGGAACACGGTGCCGCGCCCCGGCGCGGAGTCGACCGAGAGGCCGTGGCCCATGAGGTCGCAGAGCCGCTTCACGATCGACAGGCCGAGCCCGAGCCCCTCGCGCCGGTCGCCCCCGCCGCCGCCCACCTGGTAGAACTCCTCGAAGATGCGGGTCCGGTGCGCCTCGGGGATGCCGACGCCCGAATCGCGCACTTCCAGCACCACCCGGGCGTCGCGCGAGCGCGCGCCGACGAGAATGCCGCCGCGCTCGGTGTAGCGGATGGCGTTGGCGACGAGATTGCGCAGGATGCGCTCGAGAAGGAACGGATCGAAGCGGGCCGCCCTCGCCGTCGGCACGAAGCGCAGCGCGAGATCCTTCTCCTCGGCATTGGAGGAAAGGTCAACGGCGATGCGATCGAACAGCGGTTGCAGCGAAAGAGCCTGGATGTCCGGCGTCACGGCGCCCGCGTCGAGGCGGGAGACGTCGAGCACCTGGTCGAAGAGCGATTCCAGCGCGCCGATGGACTGGTTGATGCGCACGACGAGCTCCCGGTGGCCGGGGTCCTTGACGCGCTCGTCCAGCGCCGAGGCGAAGAGCCCCAGCGCATGCAAGGGCTGGCGAAGGTCGTGGCTCGCGGCGGCGAGGAAGCGCGACTTGGAGGCATTGGCGCTTTCGGCGTCGCGGCGCGCCTCGGCCTGCCGCGCGACCTCGATCTCGAGCGCGCGCGACTTCTCCGCGATGCGGCTCTCGAGCTCGGCATTCAGGGTCTCGTACTCCCGCAAGGTCCTCGCGAAGCGCTCGATCATCATCCACCCGACGAATGCGATGAACAGCAGGGCCACGTACGGAACGAGGTAGATGGGCCGGAGGTTGTCGGGGTCGCGCACGGCAAGCCAGTCGTGAATGCCGAACACCGCGGCCACGGCGGTGGTCGCGAGCAGGAGCCAGCCGAGCGTGTCGCGGGTGCGCAGCGTGTTTCTCATCACCGCGAGTAGGGCGACCAGCGCGATGGCGATCGCGCCCAGGCGAACGACCGCCGCCCACAAGGCGAACGCCGGGGCCGGCGCGGCGTACAGGATCGGCACCGAGGCGGCGGCGTAGAGCAGCGCCCCCCGCTCGTAGCGCGGCCAGCGCGACTTCGTGAAGCGGACGACGAAGACGCACAGAAGCACGACGAACAGCACGTAGACGGCGTTCCACCACACCCAGAAATGCGGCCGCGGAAACGGTTCCCGGGGCAGCAGCGAAGCGCCGGTGTTCAGCCCCCAGAGAACGCAGGCGGCGGCGAAGATGAGATAGTCGGCATCGTTGCGGGCACGGAACCACAGGACGAACATGAAGATGCCGAGCACGGTGATCGTGAGGCTCGCGACCGCCGGCCCGATCGCGTGGCCGAACTCGTCCCGAAGCGCCCGCAGGTAGAGCGCCTCGTGCGGCCCGAACAGCACCTTGCCGATTCCGCCGCGAGAGTCCGCGGGCACGTGGATGCGCAAGTCGAAGACATTCCCGCCCTCGCGCAGCAGGGCGTGCGGCACGGCGAAGAGCTGCTCGGCCTCCCAGCGCCTCGGCGGCTCGCCCAGGAGGTCCCCCGACTGCCCGGCGAAGGCGCCGTTCACGAAAAGCTGGGCGTTGGAAAGGGAGGCGGTGAGGTAGAAGCCGTAGTCCCGATTGCCCGGCGCGGCGACGGTGGTGGTGAAGCGGTACCAGCCGAACCCGGTCTTCCCGGGCCGCGTGTCGAGCCAGTCGTCGGGAAGGCGCTGCACCGTCCACGCCGCGCTTTCGGCAGGGGGAGACGCTTCGTCGCTCGCCACGAAGCGGGCGAAGGAGAATTCCGCCGGGGAGCCTGCGCCGGTGCAGGCGGCCAGCGTGGCCGCGAGGGCGAGGGCCGCGAGCGCTCGCCAGAAGGGCGATCCTGCCCGTGGATTCCCAGGACCGGCGTGCGCGTCGGTGCCTCGCTCGTTCATCGGATGACGCCTCGGCTCGCGCGCGGCGATGCGCGCCCGGCGGCTATTGTAGTATCCGGCAAGAACCCGCCTGCTGGCGTTGCCAAGGGACCGTGTTCCATCGCGCCATGAAGATTCTCCTCGCCGACGATCACGAGATGGTGCGGGTGGCGCTCAAGGTGGCGCTCGCGCCGCTCGAAGCCGATGTCGCCTTCGTCGAGGCGAGCACCGCGGAAGCCGCGCTGGAGGCCGCCGGAGCGCATTCCGACCTGGATCTTGTCCTCATCGACATCAACATGCCAGGCATGGGTGGCCTCCTGGGGGTGCGAAGGTTGCGGGCGGCGTACCCGGCGCTGCCGGTCCTCGTCTGCTCGGCGACGGAGGATGCGGCGCTCGTGAAGAGCCTTCTCGCGCTGGGCGTCTGCGGATACATCCCCAAGTCGGACTCCACTTCCGTGATCCAGCAAGCGGTGAAGCTCGTGCTCGCGGGCGGCGTGTATGTTCCGCCGCGACTGCTCGCCCGATCGGGCCTTGAGGCCGCCGGGCCGGCGCCTCTCGCCTCCCTCACCCCGCGCCAGCAGGACGTGCTGCGACTGCTGGCGCTGGGCCGGCCCAACAAGCTGATCGCGCGCGAACTCGACATCAGCGAGGCCACGGTGAAGGTCCACCTGCTCGCCGTCTTCCGGGCGCTCGCCGCGCGAAACCGCACCGAGGCGGTGGTCATCGCACAACGCATGATGGCGAGCGGAGGAAAAAACGGGGCGACTTGAGCCTGAAATCGAAGGCGCGCCCCGAGGCCCGGAGGAGCGGGCGAAACGATCAGCGAACCGTGGCGGAACGAGCCGCGTCCAGCCAGCCCGGGTCGACGCGGGCGGTCCAGGGCAGTCCGGCGTTCTTCCAGCCCTGCTCATGGCGCGTGAAGGTGCCGTGGGCGTTGGCTGCGAGCGGACCTTCGAAGCCATCGGTCACCGCGAAGACCTGGAGGTAGCCGCGTCCCCGCATCAGCCGGGCCGCCACCGGGCTGCGTTCGCCGGAGCGGCACAGCAGGATGACCGGGTCGCCGCGCCCCAGCCCGGCCGACGCGACCAGCTCTTCGATCCGGTCGAGGAAGCGGGCGTTCATCGCCATGCGCGGCTGGCCGGTGTTCGCGTCCACCGCGAAGTCCGGCGCCGGTTCCGCGAAGGGGACGTTCGCATCCGCGCCGAGCGGCATGCCCGTGTAGAAGACCTCCGCGCGGCCGCGGATGTCGACGAGCAGGGCGCGTGATCCCATGTCGCGCTTCACCTTCCACGCCTGGCGGGCGCTGATCGGCAGGACCCCGGCGTGCCCGGAGAGAGCCGGATCGCCCTCTCCGTCCAGGGGAATCGGCGCGCGGCCGTCCGTACAGGTGAGAAACGATTCGTTGTCCACGGCGAGGGTGCCGCACGCACCGTCTCCGGAGACCTGGGGTGCGGCGGCGGCGCCGCCGCACAGGGCGAGCAGCAGGGCGGCGATGAGGGGCTTTTTCATGGCGATCTCCTCAAAAGGTCGGTGGTTGGGGTTCGGGTTCGGCGCGCGGATCGAGCACCGAAGACGCCGCCGGCACGCCGTAGCGCGCGTCGGCGTTGGTGGCGGGCGCGGTGGCGGGCCCGGTGGCGGCCTGCGTCGCGCCCGGGCAGGCGCTCGTGAGCTCGAGCATCGCGTCCGAGGCGGTGACGGACCCGCTCGTGTCGATGGCGCAGTTGATCGCCATCCGCTTGCGGTCCGGCGCCGTGGCGCCCAGGGCGAGCAGGCCGGCGATGACGGCGACGAGCACGGTCGCCTGCAGGACGGCGGCCTTGGCGCGAATGCGCCGCGATTCGGGGTCGAGATTCGGATTCATGACTGCCTCCTTTGGGTGAAATGTCGAGGACGACGGGAGGCAGTGTCGGCGCGGCCGGAAGCCGCGCCCATTCAACGGACGGATTGGTCGGGGTCGGACGGAAGCACTAATCCGTTCGGATCAGGCGCTCATTCGCCGGGCGCAACGAAGCCCGGCGTCGGTGGCGCGCAGGGCATCGGCGCGCCGACGGCAAAGGGGCGCGCGAGCGCGCGCGCCTTGGCTCAGAACGAGGAGACGTTCGTCCCCGCATCCCCCACGGCCGTGTAGCCCGAGAGCGTGCGCGCGATTGCCGCGAGATCGTTCGAGGTGCCGGAAGTCCGGGCCTGCCAGGTGAGGCCATCGGGGCTGGTGAAGATGCCGCCCGCCTTGCCGACGGCGACGAACTGGCCGCCATAGACCACGGCGAGCAGGTCCTTCGCCGTGATCGGCGGCTGCACCGTCCAGGTGACCCCATCGGAGCTGGTGAGGACGGCGCCCGCGGTGCCGACGGCCACGTAGTGGTTCGTCACGACCGTCACCCCGTCGATCGTCGTCCCGATCGCCGCGAAGGCCACGCCGCGCAGGTCATTCGGCGTGCCCGAGGCGACCGCCTCCCAGGTGATGCCGTCGGCCGTGGTGACGATCGTGCCGTTGGCGCCCACGGCGACGTAGCGGCTGTTGCCGAAGGTGGCGGCGTAGAGGTTCTCGGTGGTGCCCGAGGCGACGGCGGCCCAGGTCTGGCCGTCGGAGCTGCCGAGGAGCGTGCCGGCGGCGCCGACGGCGATGTAGCCGCCCGAGCCGAGGCTCGTGCCGCCGTAGAGCGCTGCCGTGGTGGTGCTCGCCTGCACGGTCCAGGTGGTCGCATCGGTGCTGTAGAGGATCGTCCCGTTGGCGCCGGCCGCGATGTACCCCAGGGCGGCGTACCACACGGCGTTGAGGTCGGCGGGCGCCGCGGGATTGGTCGACGCGGTGGTCGCGGCGCCGGCAATGCTCGTGAAGATCGCGCCGTTGGCCCCCACGGTCACGACGGCATTTCCCGTGGCCACGTTGCCGGTGGCGATGGCGTTCAGCCGGGCGCTCCCCAGCGGGTCGCCGGCGGCCCAGTTCGCGCCGGCGATCTGCGGCACGACGGCTTGCGTGGGCGCGCCCGAGCCCCCGGGCCCGCCGCTCTTGCGGCCGTTGATCGTGAAGGAGTAGGTACTGCCGTTGGCGAGGCCCGTGATCACGCGCGGCGACGTGACGTTCGGAATCACCACGCCCCCGCTGGCGATCCAGTTGGTCGTCGTGATGCCCTCGCCCGGCCCGTAGAAGATCCAGTACTCGACATCGGGTTCGGCCGTCCACGTCACGACGACCGCGGCATCGCCGGGGGTCACCTTGAAATTGGCGGGGAAATCGGCCGAGCTGCCTTTGCCGCCGCAGCCGGCGGCGAGGAGGGCAAGGGCGAGCGAGGCGAGGAGGAGGGCTAGCTTCTTCACGAAAAATCCTTGTGATCTGGGGGCGCTGGGCAGGGCGAGAATTATCCCACAGTCGCGAACCGGGACCGCGCGCCGCCGCTCAAGGCCGGCGGGAAGCAGCCCTCAATCGACGAAGAGCATCGCGGGGCACTCGAGGTAGCCCCGCAGCGCCTGCACGTACTCGGCGGCGTCCTGGCCGTCGACCACGCGATGGTCGAAGGACGAGGACAGGTTCATGAGCTTCCTCGGCACGATGGCGCCGGCGACGATCGCGGGGCGCTCGACGATCCGGTTCACGCCGACGATGGCGACTTCGGGCGCGTTGATCACCGGGGTCGTCACGATGCCGCCGAGGGGTCCCAGGCTCGTGATGGTGATCGTGGAGCCGGAGAGCTCCTCGCGCGAGGCCTTGCCGGCGCGCGCCGCCTCCGCCAGCCGGGAGACTTCGGCCGCGCTCGACCACGGGTCGCGGGCCTCCGCGTGGCGGACAACCGGGACCATGAGCCCGCCCCCGGTCTGCGTGGCGATGCCGATGTGCACGGCGTCGTAGCGAGTCACGACGTCGTTCTCGTCGTCGTAGCGCGCGTTCATCTGCGGAAAGTCCGCGGCCGCGAGGACGATCGCGCGCATGAGGAAGGGCAGCACCGTGAGCCGCCCGCTCGTCCTGCCGCGCTCTTCGTTCAGCCTCGCGCGAAGCGATTCGAGCTCGGTCACGTCGACTTCCTCGACGTAGGTGAAATGCGGGATGCGGCGCATGGAATCCTGCATGCGCTGCGCGATCACCCGGCGAAGCCCGATCACGGGGACCTGCCGCTCGCCGCTTCGCTCGACGTAGCGCGATCCGCCCGTTCGCCCGGCGGCGGCGAGGTCCTCGAGGAGAATCCGTCCGCCGGGGCCGCTTCCGTGCACCTGGCCCAGCTCGACGCCCAGTTCCCGCGCGTGCCGGCGAACCGAGGGCGAGGCCAGGGCACGCTCTCCGGCGGGCGTCGATGACACAGCCGGTGCCGTGGGCGCGGGCGTCGCGGATTTCGATGCCGCGGGTTGGGGCGCTGCCGCGGATCCTGGGGTACCTGGCACCGGTGCGGTTGCCGTTGCGCCGCCATCGATGCGAACGAGTTCGGAGCCGACGGCGAGCTTCTCGCCGACCTTGCCGCCGAGGGCGACGACGCGTCCGGCAACGGGCGAGGGAATCTCCACGGTGGCCTTGTCGGTCATCACGTCGGCGATCGTCTGGTCCGCGGAGACCGGATCGCCCGCCGCGACATGCCAGGCCACGAGCTCCACCTCGGCGATGCCTTCCCCGATGTCCGGAACCTTCACGACATGCATGCTCATTTCGCCTCCATGACGCGCCGGAACGCCGCGCCGACCCGGGCGGGCCCCGGGAAGTACGCCCATTCCTGCGCGTGCGGATAGGGCGTGTCCCAGCCGGTCACGCGCTCGATGGGCGCCTCGAGATGATAGAAGCAATGCTCCTGCACGAGGGCGGCAAGCTCCGCGCCGAAGCCGCTGGTGCGCGTGGCTTCGTGCACGATCACGCAGCGCCCGGTCTTTTCGACGGAGTCGACGATGGTCGCGAGATCCAGCGGCCAGAGGCTGCGCAGGTCGATGATCTCGGCGTCGATTCCCGTCTCCCGCGCCGCCGTCTCGGACACCCACACCATCGTGCCGTAGGCGATCACCGTGAGATCGTTGCCCGGGCGGCGGATCGCGGCCGATTCCAGCGGCACCGTGTAGTGCTCCTCGGGGACGTCGGCGAGCGGGTGGTCGGTCCAGGGCACCACGGGCCTGTCGTGATGGCCGTCGAAGGGGCCGTTGTAGAGGCGCTTGGGCTCGAGGAAGATCACCGGGTCGTCGCATTCGATCGAGGCGACGAGCAGGCCCTTGGCGTCGTACGGATTGGACGGCATGACGGTGCGCAGGCCGCAGACGTGCGTGAAGAGCGATTCGGGGCTCTGGCTGTGGGTCTGGCCGCCGTAGATGCCGCCGCCGCAGGGCATGCGGATCGTCATCGGCGCGGTGAAGTCGTTCGCGGATCGGTACCGGATTCGCGCCGCCTCCGACACGATCTGGTCGTAGGCGGGATAGATGTAGTCGGCGAACTGCACCTCGACGACCGGGCGCAGGCCGTAGGCGCCCATGCCGATGCCCACGCCCACGAGGCCGCCTTCGGCGATCGGCGTGTCGAAGACGCGCGAGGTGCCGTACTTCGCCTGCAGGCCGTCGGTGCAGCGGAACACGCCGCCGAAGTAGCCCACGTCCTCGCCGAACACCACGACGTTGTCGTCGCGCGCGAGCATCACGTCCATCGCCGAGCGGATCGCCTGGATCATCGTCATCGAGGCCATGGTCAGCTCTCCAGCTGGCGGCGCTGCCGCACGAGGTGTTCGGGCATTTCCTCGTAGATGTCCTCGAACATGCTGGAGGCGTCGTGGACGTGGCCCGAGGCGAGCGTGCCGTAGCTCTCCGCCTCCTTCTGTGCCGCGGCGATCCCGGCTTCCAGCTCCTTCGTGGTCCGCGCGTGCT
Source organism: Usitatibacteraceae bacterium (assembly GCA_035432885.1). Classification (GTDB taxonomy): domain Bacteria; phylum Pseudomonadota; class Gammaproteobacteria; order Burkholderiales; family Usitatibacteraceae; genus FEB-7. Next base: position 1,396 of record DAORTX010000044.1, on the reverse strand, counting down.
CCTCGTCGGACCACTGGCCGGTCACCGTGAGGTGCTTCCTCAGCCGCTCCACCGGATCGCCCAGCGGGAAGCGCTTCCAGTCGTCGGCGGGGCGGTACTTCGACGGGTCGTCGGAAGTCGAGTGCGCGCCCGCGCGGTAAGTGGTCCATTCGATGAGGGTGGCGCCGTGACCGCGCCGCGCACGCTCGGCGGCCCAGCCCGAGGCGGAGAGGACCGCGAGGAAGTCGTTGCCGTCCACGCGAAGCGAGGCGATGCCGATGCCCACGCCGCGCGCGGCGAAGGTGGCCGCCTCGCCGCCCGCGATGCCCTGGAAGGACGAGATCGCCCACTGGTTGTTCACGATGTTCAGGATCACCGGCGCGCGGTAGACCGCGGCGAAGGTGAGCGCGCTGTGGAAGTCGGCCTCCGCGGTGGAGCCGTCGCCCACCCACGCCGAGGCGATCCGCGTGTCGCCCTTGATGGCGGAGGCCATCGCCCAGCCCACGCCCTGGATGTACTGGGTGCCGAGGTTGCCGGAGATGGAGAAGAAGCCGAACTTGCGCGACGAGTACATCACCGGGAGCTGGCGCCCCTTCACCGGGTCGCGCTCGTTCGAGAAGAGCTGGCACATCATGTCCACCAGCGGGTAGCCGCGCGTGATCAGGATCCCCTGCTGGCGGTAGGTGGGAAAGCACATGTCGCCCGGATCGAGGGCGAGCGCCTGCCCGACCGCCACGGCCTCCTCGCCCAGGCACTGCATGTAGAAGGACATCTTCTTCTGCCGCTGGGCCATGAGCATCCGCGCATCGAAGAGGCGCGTCTTCATCATCGCGCGCAGGCCTGCGATCAGCAGCGCCGGATCGGCCTTCGGGTCCCAGGGCCCCACGGCGCGGCCCTCGTCGTCCAGCACGCGCACCAGGGAATCGACGATGTCCTCGGTCTCGGACGGCCGGGCGTCGACGGGCGGCCGACGCACCTCGCCCGCGGGAGAAAGGTTCAGGTAGGAGAAATCGGTCTCCCTCCCCGGACGGCCGGGCGGCTCCGGCACGTGGAGCTTGAGGGGCGGGTACTTGCTCATGGGCTTCTCTTCCCCTTCATTTGGCGGCCCAGTCGAGGATCACCTTGCCGCTCGCGCCGGAGAGCATGGCGGCGAAGCCGGCTTCGTATTCGTCGACGGGAAAGTGATGGGTGATGATCGGGGAGAGGTCCAGCCCGCTCTGCAGCATGGCCACCATCTTGTACCACGTCTCGAACATCTCGCGCCCGTAGATGCCTCGGATCTCGAGACCCTTGAAGATCACGTGGTTCCAGTCGATCGCCATCCCGGGCGGCGGAATGCCCAGGAGCGCCACCTTGCCGCCGTGGTTCATGTGCTCGAGCATCTGGGTGAAGGCCTGCGGCGCGCCCGACATCTCCA
>DAORTX010000043.1:0-14342 GCA_035432885.1 Usitatibacteraceae bacterium | reverse complement strand
CTCGACTGAATCGCAGTTGCGCGAAATCTCGGCGCTCGGCGTCGGCATCGCGCTCGACGATTTCGGTACCGGCTATTCGTCGTTCAGCTACCTTCGGCGCTTCCCGCTGAATTGCATCAAGATCGACAAGTCGTTCGTCGCGCCGCTCGCGCTCGCGGAATCGCAACCGGGGATCCGCATCGTCGAGGCGATCATCGGCCTTGCGCACGGCCTGGGCCTGCACGTGACGGCGGAAGGAATCGAGACGCAGGAGCAGGCGGACATCCTGCGCGGGCTCGATTGCGACCGCCTCCAGGGTTACTACTTCGGCGGACCGCTCAAGGCACCGGGGGTCGACGATGTCTGCTGTTCGAGTGCGCGCTTCGCGATTGCCGCCGCGAGCGAGTCGAACAGCACCGCGTGAGCGGGAAGCATGGCGTACCAGTAGGCGAGCCCCGCCATGCCGGACGGATGCCAGTAGGCCGTGACCGCGAGGCGTCTTTCGCCCGGCGCGATCTCGTCGATCTCGAACTCCAGGGCGCCAGCGCCGGGAGCTTTCATGCCGAAGGCGAGCGTGAGGCGCCGGTTGGTCTCGACGCCGACCACGCGCCAGGAGTCGATCACGTCACCCACTCGGACGTGATCGGGATCCCGCCGGCCCCGGTTCAGCGCGACCCCGCCCAACATCCAGTCGGCGATCTCGCGAACCGTCCAGAGGAAATCGTGCGCGTAGTAGCGATTGCTTGCGCCAATCGCCGAGACCACTCGCCACAGGGCGCGGGCGCTTGCCGGCGTGCGGACCTCGCGGCTCGCGCGCTTGGCGTAGTACGCGTAGTCGGGTCGGTAGTCGCGGAACATGAAGGCGCCCTCCGTCCAACGGGCCGCGACCGCGTGGCGCGCCTCGGACGCGAGCGCCGCCCGCACGGACTCCTCGAACCCGAGCAGCCGCTGCGGGATCAGCGCGCGGATCGCCGCGTCGTTCGCCGCGAAGTCGTGCTTCAGGCCGCCGATGAGCGCGCGCGCGATGTTGGCGGGCACCGCCGTGACGAACTTGAGCCAGTAGGCCGAGAGTTCCGGCGTGAGCACGGGCACCGGGAGGATCCACGGCTCGCGCCGCCCCAGGATGCGGCAGATGGCGCGCATCATCGCCTCGTAGGTGAGCGTCTCCGGGCCGGCCGCATCGTAGATTCCGCCCGCCATTTCCGGGACGCCGGGCGCTTCGACGAGGTAGTGCAGCAGATTGTCCAGGGCGATGGGCGGGGACTTCGCCCGCACCCAGCGCGGCGTCACCATGACCGGCAGGTGAAGGACGAGGTCGCGCATGACCTCGAACGCCGCCGATCCCGGCCCGAGGATGATGCCCGCGCGTATTTCCGTCACGGGCACGGGATGGGCACGAAGCCGCTCCCCGGTGTCGCGGCGCGAAAGGAGATGCTCGGAACTCGCGCCCGCGGGAACGAGGCCGCCCAGGTAGACGATGCGCTTCACGCCCGCGGCGGCGCACGCGAGGGCGAAATTCTCCGCCGCCACGAGATCGAGTCTGCCGAAATCGGCGCCTGCCGACATCGAATGCACGAGGTAGTAGGCGACATCGATGCCCGAGACCGCGGCGGCAAGCGTCTCACGCTTCAGCGCATCGGCGGATGCCAGCTCGACGCGCTCCCACCCGCGAGCCTCGAGGACCTTCAGGGTTCGCGCGGCCGCGCGAACTCGCCAGCCGCGCGCGGCGAGCGCTGGAACGAGATGACTTCCGATGTAGCCGCTCGCCCCGAAGACGAGCGCGGTGCCTGGCGTGCCGTCGTGCCGGGTCGCGATGGGGCGTCAGGCCGCGGCGTATCGCCGCAGGCGCTGCGAGAATTCCGCGAGCGCCTCGATCCCGCTCGCCTCCGCGCGGTCGCACCAGCTGCGAAGCTGCTGCACGAGCTGATCCGTGGAAAGCGTCGAGCGCTCCCAGGTCTTGGCGAGTTCCTCGCGCATCGCGTACCACGTGGCGAGCCGCGGGCTGGACTCGAGCGCGAGGGCGACGGCCTCGCGCTCCGCGGGAAGCTGCGCGGTTCCGCGCGTCACCCACAGGCGCAGGCGCCTGGCCGTCGCGTTGTCCGCGAAGAGCTGCTTCTCGCGGAGCCGGGCGACCTCCTCGTTCCAGGCGACCTTCATGGACTTCGCGTACCTGGCCAGCACTTCGTAGCGGTTGGTCGCGATGGCCTGCAGGGTCTGCGCATCGACCTCGAGCCTGGAAGGGTCGAGCTTCACCTTGGGCGGCAGCTTCTTCGCACGCGCGAGCCCCAGGGCCGAGAGCGCCCGGATGTAGAGCCAGCCCAGGTCGAACTCGTACCAGCGCACGGAGAACTTGGCCGAGGTCGGGAAGGCGTGGTGGTTGTTGTGCAGCTCCTCGCCGCCGATCCAGGCCGCGACCGGGACGATGTTCGTGCTCGCGTCCTCGGTCTGGAAGTTGCGGTAGCCCCAGTAGTGGCCGATGCCGTTGATCACGCCGGCCGCCCAGAACGGGATCCACGCCATCTGGATGCCGAACATGAGGGCGCCGGGCACCACGCCGAAGAGGGCCATGTCGGCCGCGGCCATCAGGATGATCCCGAACTTGTGGTAGGGCGTGTAGATCGAGCGCTCGAGCCAGTCGTCTGGCGTTCCGTTCCCGTAGCGCCGCATCGTCTCGGGGAATCGCGACTCCCGGACGTAGAGCATCACGCCGCCGAAGAGCACGCGATTGATGCCGTAGACCTGCGGGCTGTGGGGGTCCTCCGCCGTCTCGCACTTCGCGTGGTGCTTGCGGTGGATGGCCGCCCATTCCTTGGTGACCATGCCCGTGGTGAGCCACAGCCAGAACCGGAAGAAGTGCGTGACGACCGGGTGCAGATCGAGGGCACGGTGCGCCTGGCAGCGGTGCAGGTAGAGCGTCACGCCCGCGATCGTGATCTGCGTGAGGATCGCGAGCGCGATCAGGTCGCCCCACCAGGGAAGCTCCAGCAAGCCTTGCATCAACATGGGGAGGCGCCTTTCGGATGACCCGCTCGACTGCGGGTTCGGGGATGGGCGACCCCGGAGGGCCGATCAGGGGACCATTTTATCCCAATACGCGCCCGGGACCGCCCCGGGGGCGGGCGCCGGCGCGGCCCTGCGGCGACTTCTACGGGCCCGGCGAATCCGGCGCCTGCCCGACCAGGCGAACGTCGCGCTGCGGGAAGGGAATCTCGATCCCCTCGGCGCGGAGGGCGCGGAGGACATCCTTCAGGATGGCCCCGCGAAGCGACAGCTGGCCCTTGTCGGGGTCCGCGATCCAGAGGCCCAGCTCGATCTCCACGCCGTTGTCGCCCAGCGCCGTGATCCAGGCGGCAGGCGCCGGGTCGTCGAGCACGCGAGGCTGGCGCTTCGCCGCCTCCAGGAGGAGCTCGAAGACGCGATCGATATCGGAGGCGTAGCCCACGCTCACCTTCACCCGGAGCAGCACCTGCCGGTCGGTGTAGGAGTGGTTGGTCACGCTCTGCGTGATCATCGTCTCGTTCGGGATGATCGATTCGGTGCCGTCGAGGCTGCGGATCACCGTGTAGCGCGACTCGATCGCCTTCACCACGCCCTGCCGGTTGTCCACCGCGACGAAGTCGCCGATGCGGATCGAGCGGTCGAGCAGGATGATGAAGCCGCTCACGTAGTTGCTCGCGATCTTCTGCAGCCCGAAGCCCAGGCCCACGCCGAGGGCGCCGCCGAAGACGGAGAGCGCGGTGATGTCGATCCCCACGATCGGCAGCGCGACCAGGATCGCGAGCAGGAACGCGGCCGCCCGGACGAGCTTCGCGACGACCACGCGCGTGGAAAGCGCCAGGCGCTCCGTGGCGAGCACGCGTCCCTCCACGAGGTTCGCGAGCCACAGCGAGATCGCGAGCGTGATCGCCACCGACACGAGCCCCTGCATCACCAGCAGCAGCGTGATGCGCTGGTCGCCCACGGTGAAGGCGACGGACTCCAGCGCTTCCCAGACTTCCGGGAGCAGGCCGGTGAGGTGCAGGGCCACACCTGCCCACATGAGGGTCGCGATGGTGCGCTCGGTGCCGCGCCGGAGCGCGCCCTCGGGAAGGACGTGGCGCAGCACGTAGACCGCGAAGCGGATCACCGCGAAGGCGGCTAGGAGCGCGATCGCGAGATCGACGAAGGGCGTGGCCTGCACCTTGCGGACCAGCAGGCGCATCCCCCAGATGATCGCCAGGGCGGCGAGCGGGAAGGCCACGCGGTCGAATCCGCCCGAGCCGAACTTCCACAGCTCCCTCGCGGCCACGCGCCGGCGAAGCACGCCGCCCGAAAGCCAGCCCAGGCCCAGGCCCGCGACGATGATCGCGAACTGGATGACGCCCTCCTGGGTGCTGACTTGCGAGGCGAAAGCCTCCAGCGACATCTCGAGCGGGCTCATGGTCGTTTCATTGTAACCGCCGGGACAGCAGGCGATGGCGTTCGAAGTCGCGCGCGTATCGCGCGGCGAGCGCCTCGTTGCCGGCGATGACGACGACGTTCTCGGCGTTGCGCTCCTGGGCCGACCGGGTGAAATTGTAGCTGCCGGTGATGACGATGGCGGCGGCGGAGTCCGCATCGACCAGGATCACCTTGTTGTGGAAGGCGGCGAACCGTTCGCTCATCCAGACGCGCACGCCCGCGCGTTCCAGGCTTCGCAGCACCGGAAAGCCACCCGATTCGTGCTGCTTCGCGTCCCCCACCAGGTCGACCGCCACGCCGCGGCGGGCCGCCTTCGCGAGGGCGGCGGCGATCCGCCGGTTGGTGAACAGGTAGGCCTCGACCTGCACGCTGCGGCGGGCGCCCGCGATGCGATCGGCGATCACGCGCTCCACGTCGTCGCCGGGGGTGAAGTAGGCCTCCACGCTCGACCCTGCGGCCCCGGGCGCGGGGCCCGGCGCGGGGCCGGCCGCGGCGGCCGCGAGGCACAGGCCGAGAACGAGCGCGGGGGCCCGCGTCCTCACGCGGCGCGCTGCATCACCGCCGCGAAGAATCCGTCGGTGTCGTGCACGTGCGGCAGGAGTCGCAGGTAGCGCTCGCAGCCGGGGATCTCGATGCCCTGGCGTTTCAGCACCTCCGCGCAGTCGAGCAGCGAGAAATCGGGATGCGCGGCGAGGAATCGCTCGACGATCGCCTCGTTTTCCTCCTCCAGCAGGCTGCAGGTGCCGTACACGAGGCGCCCGCCGGGCTTCAGCAGCGCGGCCGCGGCCTCGAGGATGGCGAACTGCTTCGCGGTGAGCTCGGCGATTCCCGCTTCCGTCTGCCGCGTCTTGAGGTCGGGATTGCGGCGCAGCGTCCCGAGCCCGGTGCAGGGCGCGTCCACGAGCACGCGGTCGACCTTGCCGCGCAGGCGCTTCACCTTGGCGTCGTTCTCTCCCGCAATGCGCTGCGGGTGGACGTTGGACAGCCCGGAGCGGCGCAGCCTCGGCGCGAGGTTGGCCAGGCGCTTGTCGGAGACGTCGTAAGCGTAGAGTCGCCCGCGGGAACCCATCGCGGCGCCCAGCTGGAGCGTCTTTCCGCCCGCGCCCGCGCAGAAATCCACCACCATGTCCGAGCGCTTCGGCTCGACGAGCAGGCCGAGGATCTGGCTTCCCTCGTCCTGCACCTCGACGGCGCCGTCGAGGAACATCGGGTGGCGGTTGAGGGCCACCTTCTCCCGGATCCGCACGCCGATGGGCGAGAAGCGCGTGGCCGTGCCCGGCGTGCCGTCGGCCTCGAGCCGCTCGAGCACCGCCTCGCGCGGCGCCTTGATCGTGTTCACGCGCAGGTCGAGGGGCGCGGCGTGCTGGAGGCTGCGCGCCAGCGCGAGGATCTCGTCGTCGGCAAGGCGCTTTCTCAGGCGTTCGATCACCCAGTCGGGAAGATCGGCCCGGATCTCGAAGGGCAGCGCCTCGAGGTCGCGAGCCTTGAGGGCGGCGAGCCAGGCGCGCTCCTCGCCCTTCAGGACGGACTCGAGCGCCCCGATGCCCACGCCCTGCAGCTTCACGAGCGAGGCGAGCGCCAGCTCGCGCGGCGACGCCGACGGGGTGACGGCCTCGAGCAGGCGGCGCCGGCGCAGCACGGAGTACACGGTGTCCGCGATGAGCGCCCGGTCGCGGCTGCCCAGCCCGCGGTGCTCGCGGAAGTAATGCTTGAGGACGACATCGGCCGGGCTCCTGAGCGGAAGCACCACGGAGAGGGCGTGAACGGTCGCATCGAGTTGGGCTCGGCTGAGGGCGGCGGTCATGGCGGGGCGTCGATTCTTTCGTGGGCCGGGCTAGCGTGCCCGGACCGAGGTGGCGGTCTGCTCGAGGATCAGGCGATTCCTCGCGATCGGGTAACGCAGCTTCACCGGCAGGTAGTGCTGTTCGATCCCGAGCCACACGTCGACCGTGTCCTCGGGCGCCGCGCCCGTGTGGCGCAGGTGGATCGTCCTGGCGCGGCCGAAGGGCAGGTCGAGCGCTTCCTCGCCCAGGACCAGCAGGCGGTACTGGTGCAGGCGGCGCTGCGTGAAGACGCGAATGTCCAGGGAGTCGCCCGCCGGCGGCCGGTGGGCGAGCTGGAAGATCATGGAGAGCCAGTCGACGGTCGAGTCCGTGAGCGCGCCCGTCCTGCGGTTGTCGCCGCGCCGGAACTCGACCTGTCCCGCCTGCCAGTCGAACGAGAGACCCTCCTCGGGCGTGTCGCCGCGGCGTTCGCTGAAGCGCTCGGGCTTGAGTCCTTCGGGCGTCACCCGACCGTTCGTCGCCTGCTCGATGCGACCCTCGACGAACAGGGTGAAGAAGCCCACGGCTTGCGCCGTGCCGGTGATCTCGTAGCGCTCGCCGTCGCGCTTCCACGTGTACTCGGCTTCCCCTTCGGCGAGGACGGTGCTCAGCGCGTACGCGATGGTGACTTCGCCGGGAAAGGCCTCGGCGCGGAAGGCGGGCAGCGCAGGCGGGGCATGCTGAATCTCCGGTTGCGCGAGGGCGAGCAGGTCGGGCAGTGGCGAGTCGGGTTCGTCGGATGCGGGTTCGAGATCCGCCGCTTCGATCGCCGGCGGCAGCATCGCCACCGTTTCGCCGGCGCCCGGCCCGGGCTTCCGCGGTCGCGCCCGCGGCTTCGGCGCAGGCGCGGCGACGGGCGCGGTCGCGGCAATCAGCGCCGGCGCCTCCAGCGTCGCGAGGTAGGCGGGCGCCTCCAGGCTCGCGTCCTGGCCGTCGGCGGCGCGAAGTCCCACCAGGACCGCGCCGTGCAGGGCGGCCGACACGGCGACCGCCGCGGTCGCGGCACGATGGGCAGGGGCCAACGGGCTGAGGAAGTCCACGGCTAGCGGGTCGAGAGCGTCTCGAGGGTCTGCTCGAGGCTGATGCCGTGCGTGTCCTCGAAGGCCACGCGAACCGCCAGGTTGAAGCGGTCCTTCGCGAGCCAGAGCTGCACCCGGTTCTCGTCCGCGCTCTCCGTGACGCGCTCGTAGTGCACCGTGGCGAACGCGCCGGCCGGCGTGTCGATGGTCGGCTCGTCCACCTTGCGGTAGGTATAGCGGTCCACCTTCCGTCCGTTGGACATGTGCATGCGAACCTGGTCGCCGCGCGGCGTGGCGTTCATGAACTGGTACATGACCGACAGGCGGTCCTGCGTCCCGGGGGCGAGGGCATGGGTCGACTCCTCGCCGCCGTGCATCGAGCGCAGCAGGGACGCGTCCCAGTCGAATCGCGCCTCGATGTCGCGCTTGCGGTCGCCGTCGCGCCGTTGCTCGAAACGCAGCGGACGCAGGCCACCCGCCACGACCTGCCCCTCGCTGTGAAGCCGGATGGCGTCGTCGCGGAAGAGCTTCAGCAGGCCCTCGGCGCGCGTGACGCTGTCGATTCGATAGCGGTCGCCCTCGCGCTGGTAGGTCTCGGCCACGCGCCCGATCGCGATCCCCGCCGCGGTGATCCGGTATTGCGCCTCGACCCGGGTCGGTTGCCCGGACCGCACCGGTGCCTCGACCCCTGCGGGCGCTTTGGCCGGTGCCGGCGCCTCGGCCTGGCCGGGCGCCGCGAGCGCCGGCAACCATGCGAGGCAGGCGAAGGCGGCGGCGAGGATTCTCACGGCGGATCCCGGGGAGCGATGGCCCAGTCGGAGACAACGCCCGAGTCCCGCACGTGGACGACATCGGCGCCGCGAAACTCCACGCGCTCCTGGGCAAGCCAGCGGGCGGCTTGCGGGTAGATGCGATGTTCCTGCGCGAGCACGCGCGCGGCGAGCGACTCGACCGTGTCGCCCTCGACCACCGGCACCGCCGCCTGCACGAGGATCGGCCCGCGGTCGAGGTCGGGCGTCACGAAGTGCACCGTGGCGCCGTGCAGCTTCACGCCGGCCTCGAGCGCCCGGCGGTGCGTCTCCAGGCCCGGGAACGAGGGAAGCAGCGAGGGGTGGATGTTCAGGATGCTGCGCGGGTAGCGATCGATGAAGCCCGCGGCGAGGATGCGCATGAAGCCGGCGAGGAAGAGGTAGTCCGGCGCGAAAGCATCGACCGCGCGCGCGAGGGCCGCGTCGAATTCCTCGCGGGCGGCGAAGGCCTTGTGGTCCACGACGCGGGTCTCGATGCCGCGCGCCCGGGCCCAGTCGAGTCCCTTCGCCCCGGGTCGGTTCGAGATCACGGCGCGGAAGTCGAGCCCCGGCTTCGCCTCGACCAGCGCCTGCATGTTGCTGCCCCGGCCGGAAATGAGGATGACCGCGGTTTTCATGGTCTGTCCGCAGCCCCGGGGTCAGGTTCGCGAACCCGGCCCCAACGCTTCAGGTGACGACGGTCTGCGGAGCGTCGCCGGTGCGCGCGACGATGGAGCCCACCTCCCACGCCGGAACGCCGTGGATGCCGAGGGCGGCGATCGCCGCGCCCGCCTGGTGCTTCGGCACCACGAGCACCATGCCGATGCCGCAGTTGAAGGTGCGGTGCATCTCCGGCTCCGACACGTTGCCCTGTTCCTGCAGCCAGCCGAAGACGGCCGGGCGCGGCCAGCTCGACTGCTCCAGGCGCGCGGCCGTTCTCGCGGGAAGCACACGGGGCACGTTCTCGAGGAGCCCGCCGCCGGTGATGTGCGCGATGCCCTTGACCGTGATCTTCTCCAGGAGGCCCAGAACCGGCTTCACGTAGATGCGGGTGGGCTCGAGCAGGGCGTCTCCCAGCGTTCGCCCGTCGAAGGGCTCGTCCAGTTCCGTGCCGGTGATGGCGAGGATCTTCCTCACCAGCGAGTATCCGTTCGAGTGCGCGCCGCTGGAGGCGAGCCCCACGATCGCGTCGCCCGGAGCGATGGTGCTGCCGTCGATGATGCGATCCTTCTCGACCAGGCCCACCGCGAAGCCGGCGAGGTCGTACTCGTTCGCGTCGTAGATGCCGGGCATTTCCGCCGTCTCGCCGCCGATCAGTGCGCAGCCGGCCATCTCGCAACCCGCGGCCACGCCCTTCACCACGTCGGCGGCCACGTCGACGCGCAGCTTCCCGCAGGCGAAATAGTCGAGGAAGAAGACGGGCTCCGCGCCGGTGACGAGGACGTCGTTCACGCTCATCGCCACCAGGTCGATGCCGATCGAGTCGTGCTTCTTCATGCGGAAGGCGATCTTCAGCTTCGTGCCCACGCCGTCCGTGCCGGAGACCATCACCGGGTTCCGGTACTTCTTCGAGACTTCCACCATCGCGCCGAAACCGCCCAGGCCGCCCAGGACCTCGGGGCGCATCGTGCGCCGGGCGAAGGGCTTGATCCGTTCCACCAGTTCGTCGCCCGCGTCGATGTCGACGCCGGCGTCGCGGTAGGTGAGGGGGTTCGGGGCAGCGGTCACGGCGTCACTTCCAGAGGGCAGCGAGGGTGAAATTCTACCGGAAACGGGACGCCGGCCCCCGGCGCCCTACTTGAGCGTCATGTTGAAGCTCACCTCGCCGCACCACCGGCTCGCCTGGGGCGCGAACTTCCATTGCCGGACCGCGGCGGAGATCAGCGGCTCGAACTCGCGGTAGTGGAGCATCGGTGCGAGGGTCACGCCGGTCACCGCCCCGTCGCCGGCGACCGCCACGTAGGCCACCTGGAGGATCTCCCGGGGCGCATTGGGGCTGCGCGCGAGCCGCGCGGGATAGAGGGGATTCACCATGTGCACGGGCTTGCGGTCGACGTGGATCTCCGGCGCGGCGCTCCCGGTGGGCGCGTGCACGCCGTAGCTCACCTTCGGCTTTGCGTCGGCGATCTCGAACCAGAACGTGACGTGGCCCGACGTGTCGAAGGCACCGCAGGTCGCGGCGTCGATTCGCGGTTGCAGGCGGAACATCGGCGCCACCTCCATCACGGCCGACTCGAAGGCTTCGATGGGCGGCGTGGCCTCGATGCGGATGCCCTCGAGCAGCCCGTCGGTGCGGATCGTCCCGAAGACCTCCACCATCGCCGTCCGGCCCTGCTCGAGGGCTTGCCGCGGAAAATCCGGCGGGACGAGGACGAGCATCCGGCCCTCGGCATAGAGGGGCTTGCCGGGCGCCTGCGCGGCCGTTCCGCCGGAAGCGAGGGAAAGGGCGGCCAGGAAAGTCGCGGCCAGGGATCGCGTCATGGTGGCTTTCGGGGCGAATCGTGGCCGCGAATTCTACCGCAGGCCCGCAGCGTGCCGGTTTCGTAAGGTCCGGCGGAGCCTTCCCGACACACCGAGCGCATCCCCCAACCCCAACCAGGAGAACCGTCATGACCCTCATCACCAGGAGCCTCGCCCTCGCCACCTTCGCCGCCGCCGCCTTCGCGCTTCCGGCCGCCCATGCCCGCGAGGACATGGACCTCGACAAGTTCGTCACCCGGGCCGACGCCAACAAGGACGGCATGGTCTCGAAGACCGAGATGATGAAGCACGTGGAGAAGATGTTCGAGAAGCACGACTCGAAGAAGAAGGGAATGCTCGAAAAGTCGCAGGTCGAGAAATTCATGAAGGACCTGATGCACTACAGCGGCGCCTGATCGCCGGGCACCCATCCCGGCCGGAGCGGGCGGGGACCGGGCCTCGGCCCGGCCCCTCTTGCGGCCTCGGGCGGTGGTAGCGGGTGGTGGTAAGCTTTGCGCCTCCATGGCGCAGCTGCCCGTCACCGATGCCCGCTTCGCCGAGATCGAAGGCCACCGGCCCTATCTCGTGCGCTACGCGCTTGCCCAGCTCCGGGACTCGGACCTCGCCGAGGAAGCGGTGCAGGAGGCGCTCGTCGCCGCCCTGGAAGGACTGCCCGGCTTCCAGGGTCAATCGGGCCTGCGGACCTGGCTCACGTCGATCCTTCGCTTCAAGGTGATCGACCTGCAGCGGCGCCTCATCGCCGAGCGCAAGCGGTTCGAGTACGCCGATGGCGGCGACGAAGGCGACGACGAAGCCTGGCTCGACGAGCTCTTCGACGAGTCCGGGCACTGGCGGGAAGCGCCGCAGGCCTGGAGCAATCCCGAGTCGGCCTTCGAGCAGCAGCGCTTCTGGGAGGTCTTCGAGCGTTGCCTGGACCGGTTGCCGGCCAAGGGCGGGCGCGTCTTCTTCAAGCGCGAGGTCCTGGGAGAGGAAACCGGCGCGATCTGCGGTGCCGAGGGCATCTCGGAATCCAACTGCTGGGTGATCCTGCACCGCGCCCGGATCGCGCTTCGCGCCTGCCTCGAGGCGAGCTGGTTCGGCCAGGAGGCCGCCCGTGGCGGCTAGCGCGCCCCTCGACTGCCGAAGGGCCTCGCGGCTGATGTCCATCGCCTCCGAGCGCGAGCTCACGCCGGAGGAAAGGCTCGCGCTTCGCGAGCATCTCGACCGCTGCCTCAAGTGCCGCCACTTCGAGGGCCAGCTGAAGTTCCTGCGCGAGGCGTCGCGGCGCTACGGAAAGTAGGCGCGACGCGTAAGCCGGCCGCTTCCGGCGCGACCAACCTCGATCCAGCCCGAGGAGCCCGCCGTGATTCCCGCCAGAACCCCCGCCGCCCTGCCGCAGCCCCTGCCGTCGTCGGACGGCGTCTTCGGCGACATCGCCGAACTCGCGGCCCAGCTCTGCGGCGCGGACTACGCGGTGATCACGATGCACGACGGCCACGCGCACCGTCCCATCGCCAGCAGCGGCGGGCTCGATCTCGAGGTGCTGCCGCGCGACAGCCGGTTCTGCTGCGAGGTGTTCCACGCCGGCGCGCCGCTCGAGGTGAGCGATGCCCATTTCGACCTCCGGTTCCACGATGATCCTCTGGTCGCCGCCGGCCCCCGCGTGCGCTTCTATTCCGGCGTGCCGCTGGTGGACGAGTCGGGCGCGGTGACCGGGACGCTGAGCGTCCTGGCCGAGCGCGCCAAGGTCCTCGCGGGAAGCCAGCGCGTGGCGCTCTGGAAGCTGGCCGACGTCGTGGTGCGCTTGCTCGCCGACATCGCCGCGCGACGCGAAGCGGAGAAGAGCCTTTCGTGGCAGGCGACGCACGACACGCTCACGGATCTCGCGAACCGCCGGCAGTTCGAGGCGACGCTCGCGACCCGGATCGAGTCGGCGCGGGAGCGTGGCCGCCGGCACTCGCTGCTCTACATCGACCTCGACCAGTTCAAGGTCGTGAACGACACCTGCGGACACCTCGCGGGAGACGCGCTGCTGCGCTCCCTTTCGCGGGTGCTCGAGGCGAAGATGCGGCGCGGCGACTGCCTGGCCCGCCTGGGCGGCGACGAGTTCGGCGTGCTGCTCGAGGACTGCGACCTGCTCCACGCGCAGGGCGTGGCGGCCCAGATCCTCGCGGCGGTCCGCGGCTTCCGGTTCGCCTGGGAGGGCCAGGTCTTTTCCCTCGGCGCGAGCATCGGCGTGGCGGCGATCACGGCGACGAGCCGCGACCCCGATTGCGTGCTCTCGGCGGCCGATACGGCCTGCTATCTCGCCAAGGACAAGGGCCGCAACCAGGTGCAGGTCTACCGCGACGACGACGCGGAGGTGTCGTCCCGGCACGGCGAGATGGGCTGGGTCTCGCGGATCACGCGATCGCTCGAGGAGGGCCGGTTCTTCCTGCATTGCCAGCGGGTCGCGCCTCTGGCCGGCGGCGAGGAGAGCGAGTACCTGGAACTGCTGCTGCGCATGCGCGACGAGCAGGGGCGCACGGTGCCGCCCACCGCCTTCATCCCCGCCGCCGAGCGCTATCACCTGATGGGGCGCATCGATCGCTGGGTCGTGGAACGCGCCCTGCATTGCCTCTCGCGGCACCGAGCCTCGCCGCGCCAGCCCGGGCGCCTTCCGCGCTTCGGCATCAACCTGTCGGGCATGAGTCTCGGGGACCCTTCATTCTCGGCATTCGTCCAGGAGCAGTTCGACGAAAGCGGCGTGCCGCCCGGCGCGATGTGCTTCGAGATCACCGAGACCGCCGCGATCTCCGACCTGGGCAATGCCGCGCGCTTCATCCGCCGCTTCCGCGACCTGGGCTGCCGTTTCGCGCTGGACGATTTCGGCAGCGGCCTGAGCTCATTCGCCTACCTGAAGTCGCTTCCCGTGGACTACCTGAAGATCGACGGCTCCTTCGTGCGCGGCGCCGCGGACGACCCGGTCAACCAGGCGGTGCTGGACGCGATCTGCCGGCTCGCCCGGGCCGTGGGCGCGCGCACCATCGCGGAGAGCGTGGAGAACGCCGAGGCGCTCGAGCGCCTGCGCGCCCAGGGCATCGACTTCGGGCAGGGCTACGTCATCCACGTGCCCGAGCCCTATGCGGACCTCGCGGCACGCATGGGCTACCCCAGGCAGGAGCGCTGCGCGCAGGCCGCCTAGGCGTCGCCGCCGCCCCGCATCGCGGGCAGGTGCTCGCGCGCGAAGTCGAGCATGCGCTGGATGGAGACTTTCGCCTTCCGGCCCACCGCGGGGTCGACCTGGATCTCGTTGCGGCCGGTTTCGAGCACCTCGAGCAGGTTGTGCAGGCCGTTCATCGCCATCCACGGGCAGTGCGCGCAGCTCTGGCAGGTGGCCCCCTTGCCGGCGGTGGGCGCCTCGATGAAGTTCACGCCCGGCAGGCGCTTTCGCATCTGGTGGATGATGCCGCCGTCGGTGGCGACGATGTACTCCTTCGCGCCCAGCCGCTCGGCGGCGACGATCATGCCGGTGGTGGAGCCCACGGCGTCGGCCATCGCGATGACGCCCGCGGGCGACTCCGGGTGCACGAGCACCTTCGCGCCGGGGTGCGCGAGCTTCATCTCCTCGAGTTGCTGCGCCTTGAACTCCTCGTGCACGACGCAGGAGGCGTTCCACAGCAGCATGTCGGCGCCGGTGACGCGGCGGATGTAGTCGCCCAGGTGCTTGTCGGGGGCGAAGAGGATCTTCCTGCCCTGCGCGTGCAGGTGGCCCACGATCTTCTCGGCGATGGAGGAGGTGACCATCCAGTCGGCCCGCGCCTTGACCGCCGCGCTCGTGTTGGCATAGACCA
>DAORTX010000042.1:0-14655 GCA_035432885.1 Usitatibacteraceae bacterium | reverse complement strand
GGCTTCGGGATCTCGCACTCGATGTCGCCGTAGAAGTAGTCGCGCGGGATGTTCAACTGCGTCGGCCCCATGTCGAGCATCGCGCGGTCGAAGCAGCGCGAGGTGATCTCGGCCATGCGCTTGGCGTTCATCACGTGGCCCTGGTACTTGGTGATCTTCGAGAAGATCGGGAGCTGTTCCGTTTCCTGGAAGCCGCCGAGACCCATGGTCATGGAGCCCGTCTCCGGCGTGATGAGCACGACCGGCGAATGCGCCCAGTAGGCCGCCGCCGCACCGGTGACGAAGTTGGTGATGCCCGGGCCGTTCTGCCCGATGCAAACGCCGTGGCGGCCGGACACGCGTGAGTAGCCGTCGGCCATGTGCACCGCGCCCTGCTCGTGGGCCACGGGAATGAAGCGGATGCCGGCGGCGGGGAAGATGTCGAGCGCGTCCATGTAGGCCGAGCCCACGATGCCGAAGACGTCGGTCACGCCTTGCGCGACCAGCGTTTCGACGAAGGCCTCCGACGGCGTCATCCTCGTCTTGCCTTCCACCACCTTCCGGTTGCCCTGGGCCATGTCGTTCATGGGGTCTTCCTCTCGCGTTCTGTAGGGTGAAATGAACAGTCTCTAAAGGCTGAACAATATAGCAGCAATTTTGCCGGTGCAAGGCATTATTCCGTCTACCGGAACGGTTTGATTGCTATAACGGAATAACAGGGGTAGGCTCCCCGCCATGTCCACCGTCCTCGATCCCGCGACCGACCGGGCCCGCCGCGAGCCCGCCCAGGAAAACTCCTCCACGCTCAAGGCCCTGGCGGTGCTCGAGGCGCTGGTGCGCGCGCCGCGGCCGGCAACGCTCACGGAACTCATGCAGGCCACGGGCCTGCCGAAACCCACGCTCTACCGCACCCTCGCGCTCTTCGAGGACGCCGGCTACGTGCAGCGCGAGCCCGCGGGACGCGCCTACGCCGTGGGACCGCGGCTTGCGGGACTCGGGCTCGCGATCCTCACCAACGACGCGGTCGCCACGCTTCGCCGCGCGATCCTTCGCCAACTCGTGGCCGACGTGGGCGAGACCTGCAATCTCTCGATGCTGAGGAAAGGCGAGGTGGTCTACCTCGACCGCGTGGAAGCCGACTGGCCGCTCCGGCTGCACCTGCCCGCGGGCAGCACGGTGCCGCCGCACTGCAGCGCGAGCGGCAAGCTTCTGCTCGCCTCGCTTGCGCAGGCCGAGCGCGAGGCCTTGGTGGCGGAACTGCCGCTGCCGCGCTTCACCGACCGCACGCTGACCGACCGCACGCTCCTCGCCCGCGAGATCGACCGCATCGTCGCGGCGGGCTATGCCGTGGACGACGAGGAATACGTGACGGGGGTCGCGTGCGTGGCGGTGCCGGTTCGCCTGTCGGGCGGCGAGACGATCGCGGCGGTCGCGGTGCACGCGGCGACCGCGCGCCTTCCGCTGCAACGCGCCATCGAGTTCGCGCCGCGCCTCCAGGAGGCCGCGAAGCGCCTGGCCGCCACTTTCGAATGAACCCCATGCCGGCCGCGCCGGGCCACCCCCATCGAACGAGGCCCGTGCCCCCCGCGGGCAGGGCGCCTGCCCGGGCGGGCGGTGGATCCGTTCGCGCCTGAGCGGATCGCGATCGCCGCCGCGATCGCCGCGGTCGCGGGGTTGATCCGCGGGATCACCGGCTTCGGCGGCGCGATGGTGATGTCGCCGCCGCTCGCGCTTCTTCTCGGGCCGCTCGCCGCCGTGCCGGTGGTGCTGCTTCTCGAGGCGCTCGCCGCGACGCCCATGCTGGTGCAGACGCGCGCGCTCGTGCGCTGGCGCGTGATCGGCCCGATCATCGCCGCGGCCTGCGTCACGATCCCGCTCGGGACCTTTGTCCTGGTGAGCGCCGATCCGCTGCTGATGCGCCGGGCGATCGCGGGCACGGTGATCGTGTTCGCGCTCCTGCTCCTGGCGGGCTGGCGCCACGGCGGCTCGCAGCGCCTGCCGGCCTCGGTCGCGATCGGCGCCGTCTCGGGCACATTGGTCGGCGCCACGAGCATGGGCGGCCCGCCGGTGATCCTGTACCTCCTCGCGGGGCCGGACCGCATCGAGACCACGCGCGCGAACCTCACCTTCTTCGTGGGCGCCATCTCCGCCGCGGGGCTCGCCGGACTCTGGGCGAGCGGCGTCCTCACCTGGCAGGCGGCGGGGCTCGGGGCGCTCCTCGCGCCGGGATACTACGGCGGCATGGTCCTCGGGACGCGGCTCTTCCCGCGCTTCAACGACCGGCGCTTCCGCCAGCTGACGCTCATCCTGATGGCCGGCGTGTCGCTGGGGATCCTGCTCGCGTGATTCAGTCGCCCGTGGCGCCGAGCGTTTTCGCGATGCGGCCCGCGGCGTCGCGCAGCTTCGGCACGTGCGCCATGAGGTCCTCGAGCGTCGCCCGCCCCTCCGGCGCCTGCAGCGCCACGGCCGCGCAGGCGCGGCGGCGACCGAGCAGGACGGGGACCGCGATGCCGTACATCCCGCGCAGGTGCTCGGCGCGGTTGATGCCGATCTTTCGCTTGCGGGTCTCTTCCAGCTCACGCTCGAGCGCCTCGCGCTCGACGATGGTGGCCTCGGTGAAGCTGCGAAGGCTCACGTGCTCGACCAGACGGTCGCGCTGGGCGCGGGGCAGCAGGCTCAGCAGGAGCTTGCCGCTCGCCGTGGCGTGCAGCGGCACGTGGGAGCCCGGCGCGAGCAGCATGCGCAGCGGCCAGGTGGTCTCCACGCGGTCGAGGTACACGATGTCGGTGCCGGCGAGCGCGGCGAGGTTGCAGGTCTCGCCGATCTCCTCGACCAGCGCGGCGAGGATCGCGTGGCGCTCGGCGCGCGCCGGGCCGTTCATGAGCGCGCCCAGGGCGAAGCGCTCGACGCGGCCGGCGAGCTGCACGCGCCGCGTGCCCGGTTCCCGGACGATGAGGCCCGCGAGCTGGAGCTGGCCCACGAGTCGGTGCACGGTCTGCTTGGGCAACTCCACCGCCGCGACGATCTCGGCGAGCGCGCAGCCGTCGCGGTGGAGGGCGACGACCTCGAGCACGCGGAAAGCGCGCACCGCGGCGGCATTGGACTGGTTGCTTTCCATCGCGATCAGGCTCGGCTGGCTCGGAATTCGAGGAAAACGGGACTTTTGTGCACCGCAATCTCAACGATAGTGTACGCCGCAGCGCAGACCACGCGGGCACGAAGACTCGCGAGACCCGAACGAAACCACAAGACGAGGAGACGAACATGGATGACCACAAGACGAATTCGCTGCGCCGTTCGCTGCTGATCGCCGGCGCGGGTCTCGCGATCGCGCCGCGGCTCGCGTTCGCGCAGGGCAAGTACCCGTCGCGCCCCGTGGATTTCGTGGTGCCCTGGGGCGCGGGCGGCGGCGCCGACCAGCTCGCCCGGCGCCTGGGGACGCTGCTCGAGAAGGAGCTGGGCACGTCCTTCCCGATCCTCAACATTCCCGGCGCCACCGGCAACACGGGCATGGCGAAGCTGCTGTCCTCGGACGCCGACGGCCATTCGATCGGCGTGTTCATCGCCGACACGCTCGGCACGCTCGCCGGCGGCAAGGGCCGCTACAAGCTCGCCGACCTGGCGCCCCTGGGCGTGATGATCCGCCAGCCGAGCGGCCTGTTCGTGAAGTCGGACGCGAAGTGGAAGACCTTCGACGAGTTGCTGGACGACGCGAAGAAGACCGAGATCAAGGTGGGCATCACCGGCTTCGGCGGCCCGGACGAGTTCCACGTCCTCAAGTTCAACGAGAAGGGGGCCAGGTTCCGCCCCGTGCCCTTCGCCAAGCCCGGCGAGCGCTACGCGTCGGTCCTCGGCGGCCACGCCGACGTGGTGATCGAGCAGGCGGGCGACGTGCGCTCCTTCCTCGACTCGAAGCAGATGCGCCCGATCGTCTTCTTCGCCGACCAGCCCCAGGTGGGCTACGAGAGCATCGCGCTCGCGAAGAGCCATGGCGTCACGCTCGCGATCAGCCAGTTCCGCGCGATCGTGATGCGCGCCGGCACCGATCCGAAGCAGCTTGCGGCGATATCGGCGGCCGTCGACAAGGCGGCGCAGTCGGCGGAGTTCAAGAAGTACCTCGCCGACGAACTCGCGTTCGCCGACAGCTACATCCCGGCGGCGAAATCCGGCGCGTTCATGGCCGAGCAGCTGGCGCTCATCGAAGCGAACATGCCGAAGAAGTCCTGACCGGCCGCGTGCGGCGCGCGCGGGCCGCCCGGCCCGCGCCGCCCGCGCGCGCGAAGGGATTCCGCGATGCCCAAGAACCTCCGGCTCGTGCTGCCGCACGGCCTCATGCTGCTCGCCTCGGCGCTGCTCTACTGGGCGGCGACGCGAATCGACGCCGACACCGGCGGCGGCAGCCGCATCGGGCCCGATGCCTGGCCCAAGGCGATCATCGTCTTCATGGGCCTGCTCTGCGCCTGGGAAATCGCCAAGCGTCTCGCGCTGCGCCCGCGGACCGGGCCCGAGGACGAGGCATCGGCCGGCGCGCCGGGCGCGGCCATCACGCACCCGGGCAAGCTCGCGGCGGGCATCGCGCTCGTGTTCGGCTACGTGCTCACCGTCCCGTGGATCGGGTTTTTCGTGGCGACCCTGGTCTTCCTGGCGGCGTTCGCGTGGTTCGGGGGGCTGCGCCGGCCCCTGCTCGTGTCGGTCACCGGCTTCGCGGGCAGCCTCGCGCTGGTGGTGATGTTCATGCGCGTGGCCTACATCTCGCTGCCGCTCGGCGAGGGGCCGTTTCGCACGCTGTCGATCGCGCTTCTCGCGGCGATCGGCGTTTCCTGAGGCGGACCGCGTGGAAACCCTGTCCAACCTGGGACTCGGCTTCGGCCTCGTCTTCACGCCGGTCAACTTCCTCGTGCTCCTGGTGGGACTGGTGCTGGGCATGCTGGTCGCGGTGCTGCCCGGCCTCACGCTCGTGATGGGCGTGGTGCTCGCGCTGCCGTTCACCTACAAGATGGGCGTCGGACCGGCGCTGATCCTGCTCACGGCGATGTACGTCTCCGGCACCTACGGCGGGGCGATCACCGCGATCCTCTTCCGCATCCCCGGCGAGCCCATGGACGTCCCGCTGCTGTGGGACGGCTACGAGATGACCCGTCGAGGCGACGCCGCGCTCGCGCTCGGGTGGTCGCTCGTGGCCGCGCTCGTGGGCGGGCTCGTCTCGGCGGTCGTCATGGTCCTGCTCGCCAAGCCCGTGGCGGCCCTGGCGCTCGCGTTTTCGACGCCGGAATTCTTCGCCATCGTCTTCTTCGGGCTGGCGAGCGTGGTGACGCTCTCCGGGGCGTCGCTCGTCAATTCGCTGGTGAGCCTGTGCCTGGGGCTTCTCATCGCGACCGTGGGCGTGGACTCGATCTACGGCGCGGAGCGTTTCGCCTTCGGCCTGCCCTTCCTGCTGGACGGCATCGAGTTCCTGCTGGTGATGGTGGGCGCCTACGGCATCGGCGAGGTGCTCACGCGCATGAGCACGGGATTTTCCGGGGACGCGGCGGCGGCGGGCGCGGGCGAGGGGCGCTTCCGCACCGCGTTTCCGAGTCTCTCGCAGATCTTCCGGATGAAGGCGACCTTCGCGCGCGGCACCGCGACGGGCATCGTCGTGGGCATCGTGCCCGGCGCCGGGGCCACGGTCTCCGCCTTCGTGGCCTACGGGCTCGAGAGCCAGTACGGCAAGCGCGCGGCCGGGCTCGGCAAGGGGGCGCCGGAGGGGATCGTCGCGGCGAAGTCCGCGGCCACGGCCTCCGTGGGCGGGGCGCTCGTGCCGCTGCTCGCGATGGGCATCCCGGGGAGCGGGGCGACGGCGATCATCCTCGCGGCCTTCCTGCTGCACGGCATCCAGCCGGGGCCGCAGGTGTTCGTCTCCAGCCCGGATCTCGTCTACACCGTCTTCGCCACCGTCTTCCTCGGCGTGGTGGGCATGTGCATCCTCGGCTTCTTCGCGATCCGGCCGCTGTGCAAGGTGCTCGAGGCGCCGGAAGCCATCGTCTCGGCCTTCGTCGTGGTCTTCTGCTTCGTGGGCGCCTTCGCCGCGCGCAACAACCTCTCCGACCTGCACGTGATCGCGGCCTTCGGGGTGCTGGGCTTCCTTTTCGAGCGCTACGGCTTTCCCATCGCGCCGCTGGTGCTGGGCACGATCCTCGGGCCGCTCGCGGAGACCAATTTCATGACGACCATGGTGAGCTTCGACAACGACTGGACGGTGTTCTTCACGCGCCCCATCAGCGGCGGCATCCTCGCGCTCGCGGCCGCCGGCCTCGCCTGGCCGCTCGCCAAGCTCGCGCTCGGGCGATTGCGCGCTTCCCGGATTTCCCATGGCCGGCCCGGCTGAGGCGGCGCCGCACTCGCCCGCCGCCGGCGTCGTGGCCGGCCTCGTCGCGCGCGCCCGTGCGGCGCAGGCGATCGCCGACGCCTACGACCAGGCGGGGGTGGACGAGCTGGTCGCCGCCGCCGGGTGGGCCATCCTCGAGCCCGGCCGCAACCGCGCGCTCGCCGAACTCGCCGTCGCCGACACCGGCATCGGCGACGTCGCGGACAAGGTGCGCAAGAACCACCGCAAGACCCTCGGCCTGCTGCGCGACCTCGACGGGATGAAGACCGTGGGCGTCGTGTCGGAGGACGCGGCGAAGGGTCTCGTGGAGATCGCGCGGCCCGTGGGCGTGGTCTGCGCGGTCACGCCGTCGACGAACCCGGCCGCGACGCCGGCCAACAAGATCATCAACGCCCTCAAGGCGAGGAACGCGGTGATCGTGGCGCCCTCGCCGAAAGGCGCGTCGACCTGCGCGCGGCTGATCGAATACGTGCACGCGCAGTTCGACCGCATCGGCGCCCCGCGCGATCTCGTGCAGATGCTCCCGGCGCCGATCACCAAGGAGGCGACCGCGGAGCTCATGCGCCGCTGCGACCTGGTCGTCGCCACGGGCTCGCAGGCGAATGTCCGTGCCGCCTACGCGAGCGGCACGCCCGCCTTCGGCGTGGGCGCCGGCAACGTCGCCTCCATCGTCGACGAGACGGCCGATATCGAGGCCGCCGCCGCGAAGATCGTGCTGTCCAAGTGCTTCGACCACGCGACGAGCTGCTCTTCCGAGAACAGCGTGGTGGTGGTCGAGTCCGTGGCGCAGGCCCTGCTCGACGCGCTGTCGCGCCAGGGCTGCGTGCGGCTCGCCGGCGACGATCGCGGCCGCCTTCGGCAGGCGATGTGGCCCGACGGCAAGCTCTCGGCCGCGGTGATCGGCCAGTCGGCCGCGGCGATCGCCCGGCGTGCGGATCTCGCGCTGCCGGCCGCGCACGCGGCACGGGTGCTGCTGGTCGAAGGCGAGGGCATCGGCCCCGAGGATCCGTTCTCCGGGGAGAAGCTCTCGCCCGTGCTCACGGTCTACCGCGCGCGCGATTTCGGGCAAGCCCAGGACATCGTCCGGCGCCTCTACGCCTTCCAGGGCGCCGGGCATTCGGTGTCGCTGCACAGCGCGCTCGAGGCGCGCGCGATCGACCTGGGACTGCATCTTCCGGTGGCGCGCGTGATCGTGAACCAGGCGCACTGCATCGCCAACGGCGGCAGCTTCTCGAACGGGCTGCCCGTGTCGCTCTCGATGGGCTGCGGGACCTGGGGCCGGAACAACTTCTCCGACAACCTGGGCGTGCGCCACTACCTGAACGTGACCCGCGTCTCGCGCCCGCTGCCCGAGCGCGAGCCCGCGGTGGACGATCTCCTCGGCGCGTACTTCGCGCGCTGGGGCCGCTGAGGTGGCCTCGGGCGCTCGCGGCGCGACCGTCGCGGACCTGATCGAGGCCCGGGCCGGCGAGCGGCCCGGCGACCTCTACTTCATCGCGACGCAGACGGGGCGCACGCTGCGCTTCGGCGAGCTTCGCGAGGCGAGCCGGCGCGTGGCCCGGCTCCTCGCGCGCGAAGGGCTCGCTCCCGGCGCGCACGTCTCGGTGGTCATGCCCAACGGGCTCGCGACGTTGCGGCTGCTGCTGGGCGCGATGGCCGGGGGCTTCTGCGTGAACCCGGTGAACCTGCTCGCCCAGCCCGAGCAGATGCGCTACGTGCTGGACCATTCGGATTGCGACCTGGTGTTCGCCTCGCCCGAGTGGGCGCCGCGCGTGCGGGAACTGGTGGCGGGACTGGGAAGACCGATTCGCGTGATCGAGGCCGATCCCGACGCCGCCGGGTTGCCGGGGGAGCGCGACGAGGATGCGTCCGCGCCGGCGCCTCGCCCCGACCCGGCCGCACTCGCCCTTCTCATGTACACCTCGGGCACCACCGGCAAGCCCAAGGGCGTCATGCTCACCCACGCCAATCTCGTCGCCAACGCGCAGGCCATCAGCGAGGAGCACGCGCTGGGGCCCGCCGACCGCGTCGCGGCGGTGCTGCCGCTCTATCACATCAACGCCTTCGCGGTGACCATGCTCGCGCCGCTCGCCCACGGCGGATCGCTTGCGATGCCGCCGCGCTTCTCCGCGGGCGGGTTCTGGGAACTGGCCACGGCGTCCGGGTGCACGTGGATCAACGTGGTGCCCACGATCGTGAGCTACCTGCTCGAAGGCGAGGCCCCGCCGCGGGAATCGCTGGCGGCCATCCGCTTCTGCCGCTCGGCCTCGGCGGCGCTTCCCCCGGCGCACCACCGCGCGTTCGAGAACAAGTTCGGCATCGGCATCATCGAGACGATGGGGCTCACGGAGACCGTGGCGCCGGCGTTCTCCAACCCGCTCGATCCGGGGCGGCGAAAGCTGGGATCCGTCGGGCGCGCCTCGGGGTGCGAGGCCCGGGTGGTCGACGGGCGCGGCGAACCCGTGGCCGACGGGGTGCCCGGCGAAGTCTGCATCCGCGGCCCGCAGGTCACGCCGGGTTACTTCAACAATCCGGAGGCGACGGCGGGCGCGTTCTTCCCGGGCGGGTGGTTGCGCACGGGCGACATCGGCGTGAGAGACGCGGACGGTTTCTTCTTCATCACCGGGCGCATCAAGGAACTCATCATCAAGGGCGGCGAGAACATCGCGCCGCGCGAGATCGACGAGGTGCTGCTTCGCCATCCCGCGGTGCTCGACGCGGCGGCCGTCGGCGTGCCCGACCGGCACTACGGCCAGGAGATCGCGGCGTGCGTGGTGCGCCGCGAGGGAGCCTCCTGCGACGAAGGCGATCTCCTCGCGTTCTGCATGGAGCACCTCGGCCGCTACAAGACGCCGAAGGCGATCCATTTCGTCGCGGAGTTGCCGCGGGGTCCGTCGGGCAAGGTGCAGCGCATGAAGCTGCTCGATATCCTGCCCGTCGCGCCATGAAGCGGAGGCGATCGCGGTGAAAGCGCAAGACGCGGACCACGTCCTCACGCTGAACGCCGGCTCCTCGTCGATCAAGTTCGCGCTGTTCGGCTGCGCGGACGGGGTCGCGCGCCTGCGCCTGGGCGGCCTCGTCGATGGACTGGGATCGCGCGCGCGGCTTCGCGTGAACCATGCCGGCGGCGGCATCGCGCACGACGGGCCGCTCGCGGGCTTCGGTGCCGCCGCGCCCACCCATGCGGACGGGCTGGCCGCCATCCTCGCCGCCCTGAAGGAGCACGCCGCCGACGCGAAGGTGGCGGTGGTGGGCCATCGCATCGTGCACGGCGGAACCGGCTTCGACCACCCGGTGGTGATCGACGATGCCGTGCTCGAGGCCATCGCCGGGCTCGAGCCCCTCGCGCCGCTGCACCAGCCGCACAATCGCGCGGGGGTGCAGGCGGCCATGGCCGCCTTCCCGCGCGTGCCGCAGGTGGCGTGCTTCGACACCGCCTTTCACCGGTCCCAGCCCGAGCTCAACCAGCGCTTCGCGATCCCGCGCGCGCTGCACGACCGAGGGGTCCGGCGCTACGGATTCCACGGGCTGTCCTACGAGTCCATCTGTGCCCGCCTGGGCGCGGAGGACGGCGGCACCGCGCGCGGGCGGATCGTGGTCGCTCACCTGGGCAACGGCGCCTCGCTGTGCGCGATCCGCGACGGGCGCTCGGTCGCGACGACGATGAGCTTCTCGCCCCTCGACGGCCTGCCCATGGGCACGCGCTGCGGCCGCCTCGACGCGGCGGTGGTGCTCTACCTCCTCGAGCGCGAGTCGATGGGCGCCGCGCGCATCGCGACCCTGCTCTACCGCGAAAGCGGGCTCGCGGGGTTGTCGGGAATCTCCGGCGACATGCGCGAGCTCGCCGCCTCGCCGGATGCCGCCGCGCGCGAGGCGATCGACTATTTCGTGGAGCACGCCTGCCGGGAGATCGCCGCGATGGTGGCCGCGCTCGACGGACTCGACCGGCTCGTGTTCACCGGCGGGATCGGGGAGAACTTCGCGGCCGTGCGCGCGAGGATCGTCGAACGCCTTGCCTGGACCGGGCTCGCGCTCGACGCCGGCGCGAACGATCGGGGCGCGGCGACGATCTCCGCGCCCTCGAGCGCGATCGAGGCGCGCGTCATGCACACGGACGAGGAGGGCGTGATCGCCCGCCATGCCGCGCGCGCGATCGGCATCGTGCTGCGCGACTGAGCGGCGCCCGGCGCAGGTTCTCCTCCCTCATCGGCCGAAAAAATCCGCGGATTGGCGGTCATGACCCACAGCCCCGGCGGGAAGCCGTGGATGTTCGTCTAGAATGGAGTTTGAAATTTCGCCGTATGCGCCCTGGAATGGGCCGCGGTCCGAGGCGCGCGCCTTCACGTGGAACTCTCATGGCACCCTCAGACGTCGAATCCACCCCAAGTCAGGAAAAGCCGTTCGTGTGGCGGGGAGCCGCCCTCGGCGTCCTGAGTCTGGTCGTCCTGCTCCTGGCCGTGCACGTTGGCCTCATCCTCGCCACACCGTTTCCCAACCTGGCCGGGCTCCTCTTTCCGCTCGTCCGGCTCATGTATGCGGCACTCTTTGGCGTGGTCTTCTGGGCCCTCATCGCGATGCTGGGCCGGGCTCCCAGCTTCTACCTATGGGCGGCCGTGAGCTCCACCTTTCTTTTTTTCATTGTTCCTTTGGGGATCGGAAAAGCGGGGGTGGCCGTGGCCGTCTCCCTGACCGTGGCGGCCGCGTCGCTCGTCGGAGGAGGTCTCGCGGTCCTGCTGCGCCCCGTCCAGGCCCGCAGGGCATGGCAGCGGCGCGGATTGGCCGCCACGAGCCTGGTCCTGGGCAACGCTCTCATCGGCCTGTGCGCGTGGTGGCTCATCTGGGACGGGCCGGCGGTGCCCCCGGGACCGGCGCCGGGCTCCCCGGGGGGAATGCCCGAGTTGACGCTGCCCGACCCCTCGCTGCCTGGGCCGTACGAGGCCCGGGTTTTGCATTACGGGACCGGACGTGATCGTCATCGGCCGGAATTCGGCGAGAGCGTGGACCTGCGTACGACGGCCGTGGACGCTTCTTCCCTGATGGGCGGTTGGGACGGCGTCGTCGGCTGGGCGCGGACGAACTACTGGGGGTTCGACGCCCGACACCTGCCGCTGCAGGCCCGCGTTTTCTACCCGGAAGCAAAAGGGCCCTTCCCGCTCGTGCTCATCGTCCACGGCAATCACAAGGCGGAAGAGTTCTCCGATGCGGGATACGACTACCTTGGCCAGTTGCTCGCCAGCCGGGGATACATCGTGGCCTCGGTCGACGAGAACTTCCTGAATCTCGCCATCGTCGACTTGGTGCGTATTAGCGAGACTGGCCTGCGCAACGAGCACAGGGTCCGTGGCTGGCTTCTCCTGGAGCACCTCAGGCTCTGGCGCGAGTGGAACGGGCAGGTGGGCAGCCCCTTCTTCGAAAAGGTCGATCTGGAACGGATCGCGCTCATCGGCCACTCCCTCGGGGGGGAGGCCGTGGCCGCGGCCGCGGCGCTCAACCGCATTTCCTTCCTGCCCGATGACGCCCGGATCGGGATTTCGAACGGCTTCGGGATCCGGTCCGTGGTGGCTTTTGCTCCCACGGAAGGTGGCTATCAGCCCGGCGGGAACCCGACGGCCCTCGAGAACGTGAACTACCTCGCCCTCCAGGGCAGTTACGATTTCCCGGTTCCCCGCTTCGACGGCGCCCGGCAGTTCGAGCGGGTGCGCTTCACGGACGGCGGGGACTGGTTCAAGGCCACCGTCTACATCGAATATGCGAACCACGGGCAGTTCAACTCGAGCTGGGGCCGGGCCGACTCCCTTGGCTTGGGCAAGTATTTCCTGAATCTGCGTGCCCTGATGCCCGCGCAGGAACAGCAGCGGGTCGCCCAAGTCTACGTCTCGGCTTTCCTCGACGCGACCCTGGCCGGAGCCGAAGGCTATCGCACCTTGTTCCGCGACCAGCGGGCGGCCCAGTCACTGCTCCCCGACATTGTCCAAGTCCAGCAATACCAGGACGATTCGACGCGGCTCGTGTGCACCTACGAGGAGGATATCGACGTCACCACCACGACCCTCGAGGGAGGCAAGATCACGGCGCAGAACCTGAGTGAATGGAGCGAGGGCCAGGTCCCCCTGAAATGGGGTTGGCTGGGCACCCAAGCCGCATTCCTCGGGTGGGACGACAAGGCAGCGGGGGTCGCCGCAAGCTACCGGATCGCTCTCCCGGAGGCCGACCTCCGGCTTGCCCGGGAGTCGGTGCTCACCTTTCGCATGGCGGACGCCTCCGGAGACACTCGCATTCCACTCGACCTCACGATCGAGCTGACGGATCGGGCGGGGCGGACCGCTCGGCTGCCCCTGAGCCGCGTCTCCCTCCTGCCCCCGCAATTTGCCGCCGAAATGCTGAAAAGCCGGATCCTCTCGAATGCCCCCCGTTCGGAGCCCGTGTTCAGAAGCTTCGAGTTCCCGCTTGCGGACTTCTCTGCCGGCGCAGGGGATTTCCAGCCGACGCAGTTGCGCTCCGTCCGTTTCGTCTTCGATCGATCGCCCTTCGGGAGGGTATTCCTGGACGACGTGGGCTTCCGCTGAGGGCGCGTCAGCCCCGGGACGAATGCTCAGGCGGTCACGGGCGCCTTGAGCCACGCGCCCAGCGATTCGGCCGTGGCATGGGCCGACGCGATGCAGTCGCCGGCGGAAACGCCGCCGCGGTAGTTGGCGCAGAACCTGAGGCCCGGCACCGCCCGCTCCGCGTTCGCGACGTGGGCGATGCGGTCGAGGTGGCCCGGTCCGTACTGCGGAATGGCGCGCGGCCAGCGGGTGAGCGCGTTCCAGAGCGCGGGAGCGCGAACGCCCAGCAGCGACCGGTGCTCGGCCGCGATCTTGCCGAATATGGTCGCGTCCTCGGCGAGCGCCAGCTCGGGATTGCGCCGCCCGCCCACGAAACTGGTGAGGAGCACCTGCCCCTCGGGGGCGCGGCCGTCGAACATGGAGCTCGAGAAGAGCGTGCCCAGCACGGCGCGATGCTCCACCCGGGGCGCGAGGAAGCCGAAGCCGTCGAGCGGATGCGTGACGTCCTCGCGGTGGTAGGCGGTGGCGACGACGGTCACGGGCGGATACTCGATTTCCTGGAGCGCGAGGGTTGCCTCGGGTGCCAGGGGATAGGCGAGGCGCGCCGCCTCGCCGGCGGGCACCGCGAGCACCACGGATCTCGCGTGCCGCGTGAGCGTCTCGCCGTCCTTGTCGTAGACCACCAGGAAGGAGCCGTCGGACAGGCGCGAGACGGAAACGACCCGCGCCTCCAGCGTGACGCGCCCGACGCCGCGCGCGAGCGCGTCGGTGAGCACCTGCATGCCGCCGCGGAACGAGAAGCTCTTCGCGGTGTTCTTCGCGGTCTCGGCGCGCTTGCGTCGCTGCCTCGCGCCGAGCACGGCGCCCACGAGGAGGCTGCCGTAGCGCTGCTCGAGCGCATGCAGCTTCGGGAACGCCGCGGGAACCGAGAGCCGCTCCGGGTCGCCCGCGTAGATGCCGGCGACGAAGGGCTCGATCGCGTAGTCGAGGAACTCGCGGCCGAGCCGCCGGCGCACGAAATGGGCGATCACTTCCTCGCGGTCCGCGGGCTGGCGCGGGATGAACGGCTCCAGCGCGAGGCGCGCTTTCGCGAGCGGCGAGAAAAGCGGCGTCGCGAGAATGGCGCCGGGCGACATGGGCAGCGCCACCGGGCGGCCGTTCTTCACCACGAAGCGCGTGTCGGCGCTCGCGCTCGCGGCCAGGCGCTCGGCGCCGACGCCGGCCGCCGCGATCAGCTCGCCGATGAGAGGCGTGGTGTCGAGCGCGCTGTTGGGGCCGGTCTCGTAGAGCGCGCCCTCGTGCCTGACGGAGCCGATCACTCCGCCCGGCTTCGACCCGGCGTCGAGCACCTCGACCGCGTGACCGCGCCTCGCGAGGCCGAAGGCCGTCGCGAGCCCGGAGATGCCGGCGCCCACCACGAGGGTGTCGAGGGCGGCAGGCGAGGTGTCCATGGCGTTCCGATCGTGATTCATGTTCCCGTGCCGACCTTTTTAGGCCAATGGCGCGATCTACCGTTGATTCGCATCAAGCGCCTCCGGGGTAGGCGGGGCCACATAATGGTGGCATGGCCCTCGAAGAACGGCTCTTTCCCGGCTTTCGCCCGGTGGATCTCGCGGCCGGGGGCGTACCCGTCCACGCCGTGGTCGGCGGCACCGGGCCCGCGCTTCTCCTCCTGCACGGCTATCCGCAGACCCACGCCATCTGGCACAAGGTGGCGCCGCGGCTGGCGAAGCGCTTCACCGTCGTCGCCGCCGACCTGCGGGGCTA
>DAORTX010000041.1:4806-14680 GCA_035432885.1 Usitatibacteraceae bacterium | reverse complement strand
AGGTCGACCATCATGTCGTTGTCCTTGGCCAGGCGCTTCAGGCCCGTCACGAAGCTGGGCCACGGACCGGATTCGAGCTCGTCGAGCAACGGCGTCGGGTGCATTTTCTTTGCCATAGCAGCCTCCTCGTGTGTCGTTCGGATTCAACGGCTCCGGGGCGGGGCACACCCTCCCAGGTTCGAAGGATCCTACGGTGCCCCCCGGGGTTTCGCCATCCCTCCGACGGTGGAGGGTGTTCCCCGATGGGGAGTATGAAGACTACCCGAATGGGTTATGCCGTCCGTCCTTCGCCCGGGGAATAGACGACGGGTGGCCCCGGGAGCGTAAAGTAGCCGATCGCGACGCCCTGTCCGGCGCCGCATCCCTCCCCGCCCACCAGGCCCCGACCATGGATCGCCCCGACCCCGTCACCCGGCTCACCGTCCCGCTCGGCGGCCAGCAGATCGAGATGCACCAGATCGACTACGAGGCGGGCGGCATGAGCCTGCTTCGCGTGCGCATCCGCGAAGGCAAGCGCTTCACCGTGTTCGACATCGACCCCGCGACGGCGGCGACCTGGGGCGAAGCCCTCCAGGCCTGGGGACGGTCGCATCCCCGGGGATCGCAGTGAGCGCCGCACCCAACTCTCTCGGCGCGGGCTGCGGTCCCGCAGTGGCCGAGTTGCCGGAGATGGTGGACGTGGTCTTCGGCGTGTCCGGCGGAAACCTGCCGAGCGGCCACGAATGGCCCCTGTACCGCGAAATCTCCCGCATCGTCCCGTGGATCCGCAAGACTCCCCGCGCCGGCATCCTGCCGATGCGCGGCCCGCGGACGGACGACGGCGCGATCATGATCACCCACCGCTCGAAAATCGTGATCCGGCTGCCGCGCGACCGCGTCTGCTCCGCGAGCGCCCTCGAGCGCGAGTCGCTGGACCTGGATGGCGTGCGGCTCACCGTCGGCGAAGGCACGTTCCGCAAGCACCAGGCGGCCGCGACCCTCTACTCGCCGCGCGTGAGCACGGGAGAGGCCGACGAGGCACGATTCCTCGAGGAGATCGAGCAGGAGCTGGTGGCGCTCGGCGTGCGCGGCCGGCTGATCTGCGGCCGGCGCGTCGAGATCGGCTTCGAGGAAGGCCGGTTCAGCGCTTTCCCGGTGGCCGTCCACGACCTTCGCGCGGCCGACTCGCTCCTGCTGCAGCGCGCCGGGCTGGGGCGCGGCCAGCCGGTGGGCTGCGGCCTGCTCGTTCCCCACAAGACCATCGTCGCGGCCGAATAGGCCGCGCGCCCTGACAAGGAGAAGCGATCCCATGAACGCAAAGGTGCCGGGCGAACCGGCCGCCATGGTCGACCTGACCGGGCTCACCTGCCCCGGCCCGATCCTCGGCGCGCGCGAGATCCTGGAGGGGCTTCGCGATGGCCAGGTGCTGCTGCTCCTGTCGGACTGTCCCGGGACGCGCGACGACCTCTTCGCCTGGGCGAAGCAGACGGGCAACGAGGTCATCCACACGGAGCCCCGGGAGCACGGCGCCACCGGGTACCACGTCCGAAAGGGCCGGTCCGGCACCGTTGCCGCCCACGTCCGTCTCGATCTTCGCGGCGTTTCCTGTCCCGGGCCCATCGTCGAGGCGAGGCAGCTCCTGAAGGGCATGCGGCCCGGCGAAGTCCTCAAGCTCGTGAGCGATTGCCCCGGCGTCCGGGACGACATCGCGGGCTGGGCCGAGGCCACGAGGATCGAGATCGTGAGCACGGCGGGGGCGGGGGGCGGCGCCTTCGAGTTCTACCTGCGCAAGCCTTGAGCACGTCCAGCCGAACGCCGATCCGGGTCAAGAGCACCTGGTTTCGTCCCGGGCGCCCAAAAACGCCGCAGGAGATGGCCGCGGCGCTCGCCTTCATCACCTGGAGAGTCGCCCAGAACATGCTGAAGAGCATGCGACGGGCCGACTTCGACATCGACCCGGGGCCGCGGTATTTCGATTTTCTCGCCGAGGCAACGGTGTTCGCGATCCAGGTCGCCTGGCGCCTCGCCTACCCGCGTTACGACGAGGCCGGCCGGGCCGCCTTCATGACCACCCTCGTCAACCGCACCGGCGACGAGCTGGCCGAGAACCGATCGCGGCTGCTGGAGGCGGAATTGCCTGCCGCGATCAAGTCGCGCTTCGTGGACCTCGTGAACCGACGCAACGCCGAGTACGCGGACTTCGATTTCGGCCCCGAAGGCCCGGATTTCGCCTTCCTGCGCTATTTCGCCACGCTCGTCTCCGAGCTCATGCCCGAGAAGGACCGGCGCTGGACCTGGGACCAGGTGATCGCGATCGAGGGCCCCGAGGCCGCGGCGACGGTGGCGAAGAGCGTGAAGGGGCTCTTCGACGACACGCCCCGACGGCCGCGCCGCGCGGCCGCGACGGGTGAGTGAGCCGGCGGTCCCCGACCATGCCATGAACGTCCCTGCTCCCCAGTCCCCTTTCGTGGCGGGAGGCGACGCGGCCTACGCCCGCTGGCGCGATCGCAAGCTGGCCTCGCGCGCCCGGGCGCCGGGCGATCTCGTGGTCGAGGTTCGCGATCCCAGAGCCCTTTCCGCGACGGAGAAGGCGGAACTGGTCCGGCGCTGCCGGCGCGACAACATGGCGCTCTACGGGAGCCGCGTCGTCGACGAGGACAAGGACGTTCCCCGGCGCCTCGGCGCACAGCTCGGGCTCGCCACGCTCGACACCAACTTCCTGGCCGACGAGGACGGCATCACCCGCATCGCGGTGACCGACGCCAAGGCGAAGGCGGGGTTCATTCCGTACACCACGCACCGAATCCGCTGGCATACCGACGGCTACTACAACCCGGCGCGGCTTCGCATCCGCGCGATGCTGCTGCACTGCGTCCGGGATGCCGTTTCCGGGGGCGATACGGCGCTCCTGGACCACGAACTCGCGTTCATCCTGCTGCGCGAGGACGACCCCGCCCACGTTCGGGCGCTGATGCAACCGGACGCCCTGACGATTCCGGCGCGAACCGACGACGATGGCGTGGCTCGGCCCGAGGCTGTCGGACCGGTTTTCTCCGTCGAGCCCGGAACGGGCGACCTGCACATGCGCTACACCGCCCGGACGCGAAGCGTGACCTGGAAGGACGACGAGTCAACCCGGGCGGCGGCGGCGCGACTGCTGGAGATCCTGGATGGCGACGCCGAGTGCGTGCTGCGCACCCGGCTCGTGCCGGGCATGGGGCTCGTGTGCAACAACGTCCTGCACGAGCGAAGCGCCTTCGAGAACGCCCCCGGTCGCGAGCGGCTCCTTTATCGCGCCCGCTATGTCGAGCGCGTCACCGGCACCGCCGGCGCGTGGAAAGATGAAGGGGACGCTTCCCCTTGAAGGAAGAAGGGGACGCTTCCCTTTGTGGAGCAAAGTGCTCCACAAAGGGAAGCGTCCCCTTCATCTGATCCCTTCTTCCTTACCTTCTCAGGCTACCAGCGCTTGCCCCAGGCGATGCCGAGCGAGTTCTGGTACATCTCGATCGTCTCCACGCCGCCCATGCCCGGCGCGAACGCGTTGAAGAACGAGAAACCGGTGACGGCGTTGCGCTTGGCGTGCATGTAGGCGCCCGTGATCTCCGAGGAGTTGTCGATCGCGTAGGTGAATCCCAGCGTGTAGTGATCCTGCACGACGCCCGGGGCGAGGATGTTGAACGACACGTCCCGCGACTGGATCGGGTTGTCCGTGCGCCCGAATCCGGCACGCAGCGCGAGCGCCGGCGACGCCTGGTACTCCACCCCCACCTTGAACACGTCCACGTCCTGCCAGCCGAACCCGGGGCCGCCGGACGATCCCAGGGGGGCCTGGTTCGTGCTGGGGTTCGCGATCGAGGCGATGCTGCCGTACTTGATCTTCTTGTAGTCGAGAGCGACGAGCCAGCCGTCCATGGGCCGAAGCGCGATGCCCAGGGTGTAGTGCTCGGGAAGGTCGAACCCCCCGTTCTCGGCGAAAAGACCCTTGTACTTGTCGAATTCGCCCATGCGCATCTTCGAGGCGTAGGACGCGCCCACGGTCACCGCGGAGCTGATGCGCCCCATGTAGCCGATGCGAACGCCGAAGCCGGTGGCATTGTCGTGGTCGCGGTTCGTGACCTCACCGGGCGCCTGCGAGAGCTGCGTGAAGAGGTGCGCGCCCTGCAACCGGAACTTCTGGTAGCCGAAGAGGGGCGCGATGCCCACCGAATGGTTGGGTGCGAACTTCCAGGCGACGGTGGGCGCGATGATGAGCTGCTCCAGGTTCACGCCCAGCCGGCCCACGCCGCACAGGCCATTGGCCGAGGGAGGCCCGCCGAAGGACGTGCAATTGAGCTGCCCGCCCTCGAAGTCGGTGTTCATCCCGCCGTTGCCGTAGACGCTCACCCCGAGCGAGACATTGGGCGAGAACATCGTGTTGTAGCCGATTTCCGGGATCGCGAAGAGCGTGCTGTCGCTGTCCACGGAAAAATCGAGCCCTCCCCCGCCGCTTCCCTCCCGCTTCACCTTTCGGCGCGGGCTGAAGAGATCGACGCCGAGATCAAGCCGGCTGCCGGCCCAGACCATGCTCGCGGGATTGTTCGCGCCGCCGAATGCATCCGCGGCCATGGCGGTCGTGGCGCCGGCCATTCCCTTGCCCTTCATGCCGTAGCCGTGGGAGAAATAGCCGTCTGTCGCGATGGCCGCGAAGGGCACTGCGCAGGCCATCGTGGCCAGGGCGCAGCGAACCGCGGTCGAGATCTTCTTCATGGTCCAGTAACCTCCGTTCGTGGAAGGGAATCGTGGTGTGGCGAGACGTCAGACAAAAAGGCAGATGTCGGTGTTGCCGGCGAATTCGAAGAAGGTGGATGCGCCGCCGTATTCGATGCCCTCGATGAAGTCCTCGCGCCGGAAATCGAACAGATCGACGGTCATCTCGCAGCCGATGAACTTCACCCCGGATTCCAGGCAGGCCGTGCGCAGCTCCTCGATGGAGGCCACGCCCTTCTTCTTGATCTTCTGCTTCATCATCATCGTGGCCATCGATTCCATGCCCGGCAGCGCCGCGACGAGCACGGGCATGGGCACGGGCATCGGCATGGCCGGGTTGGCGAGCGGGCTGATCTTCACGCCCGACAGGTCCTTGCGCAGGAGCGTGAGGCCGTAGAACGTGAAGAAGATCTGGACTTCGTAGTCCAGCGCCGCCGCCGTCGAGGCGAGGATGAAGGGCGGGTACGCCATGTCCAGCGTCCCCTTGGTGGCGATCAACGCCATTTTCTTTCCGCTCATGGCGCGCCCCTATTTCTTCTTGAGAAAGAACACGTACTCCTTGCCCTCGGCCTGGGAGCCGAGGAGCTCGTTGCC
The DNA here is from genome assembly GCA_035432885.1 of Usitatibacteraceae bacterium. Taxonomy (GTDB): domain Bacteria; phylum Pseudomonadota; class Gammaproteobacteria; order Burkholderiales; family Usitatibacteraceae; genus FEB-7. Next base: position 9,361 of record DAORTX010000041.1, on the reverse strand, counting down.
GGTCTGCTTGGCGAACGCCTCCATGTCCTTCACGGAACCCGCGTCCGTCGAGACAACCTTCAGCACCTGGCCGGCGCTCAGCTCGCCCAGGGCCTTCTTCGTCTTCAGAATCGGCAACGGGCAGTTGAGCCCGCGCGCGTCCAGCTCCTTGTTGAAGTCCATTTCGCCTCCTGGCTGTGTCATCGGCGGCAAGACGGCGCTCGCGCGCCGCCCACCACTCGTCGTCCCGCACTTTCGCGGCCCCGCCATCCGGGGGTCTATACCCGCTTCGGGTGATCCCACACCCCCCACATGGGTAATGTAACCCAACGCCCGGGGGGTTGCCGGTGGCCCAACGACCTACGCTACACTGGCCAGGGGCGCCTCCGTCGGGGCGCGTGGATCCTCGCGGGGAGGAATTCGTGGCCCACCGGATGTCGTTATCGCGGGCGGCCCATCTCGTCGGCGTGCATCGCAGCGCGCTGCAGAAGATGATCCGCGAGGGAAATCTCGCCGCTGCCGAAGGCATGATCACCGCCGAGGAGCTCCTGCGAGCCTTTCCCCGGGCGAAACTGGAGGCATCCGGCGGCCTGGAGTGGGTCAACCGGATCAAGGAGGAGTCCTTTGGCAGGCGCGTCCGCGAACGCATGCTCCCTTCGCAGGAAGTCCTCGCCCAGCGCCTGTTCGCCCAGGGGCTCGAGCTCGCCGAGCTTCGCCGACTGGTCCAGCGCTACCACGCGCTCGTGGAGGAACTCGAGGGGCGGGTTCGTGAGGAATTCGAGGCGCATCCCGCGCAGCAGGGCGTGCTCGCGGCGCTGGCAGACGGCCTCGGCCGGGCCCTCGCCGGCGAGGATTTCGATGCCGTTGCCGCGATCGACGAGGCGCTTCGCACCATGACCCCGCGCGTGGAAGTGCGTCCCAGCGGCCGCGAGTTCTTCGTCGAGGGCCACGACTCGATCCTGCAATCGGGTCTCAAGGCAGGGTTGAAGCTCTCCTACGGCTGCGAAAACGGCACCTGCGGCCTGTGCCGGGCGCGCGTGGTCGACGGCGACGTGCAGCGCATCCGACCCCACGACTTCGCGCTTTCCGAGGCGGAGCGCGCCCAGGGCCACATCCTGATGTGCGCCTACTCGGCCGTCACCGACGTGAAGATCGAGACCCTGGAGGCTGCCGGCCCGCAGGATATCCCGCGCCAGGAAATCGTTGCGACCGTGCGCGCGGTTTCGCCGCTGGGCGAGCACACGCGCCTGCTGCACCTGCAGGCGCCTCGCTCGAACCGGCTCCGCTTCCTCGCGGGACAATTGGCGAGCCTGGGCACGGCTACCGCGACGGGGGATCTGCAGGCCACCTACCCCATCGCGAGCTGCCCCTGCGACGACCGCAACCTCCACTTCCACGTGGGACGCGACGACGGCGACCCGTTCGCCGCCGGCGTGTTCTCCGGCGCCATCCGACCGGGCGAACGCGTGACGCTGGTTGGCCCCGAAGGGCAATTCGTGCTCCGGGAGGAGACCGGACGGCACCTGGTCTTCGCCGCCTGCGACCTGGGGTTCGCGCCGGTGAAGAGCCTCGTCGAATACGCGCTGTCGGCCGACACCGCCGCGTCCTACACGATCGCCTGGCTCGCGACCCGTCCCGACGGGCATTACCTGGCCAACCAGTGCCGGGCATGGGCAGAGGCCCTCGACGGTTTCGCGTGGAGGCCGTTCACGCACGCCGACGCCGCCGCGGGCGCCACCGAGCTGGTCGCCGCGCTGGGCCAGACGACGGACCTCGCCGGGGCCGATGTCTACATCGCCGGCCCCGAGGCGTTCGTCCAGTGCGCGGAGTTCGAGTTCCGCTCGGCCCGCGTTCCCGCGGAAGCGCTTTCCCTTCTCACGCTCTGACATCGCGAGACCATGACCGAATCCCCGGGAGCCGGACGCCGGATCATTCCCATCGCTGCCGAGAGCGGCGGCGATCAGGGCGCCTGCAGCGGCGCGGAGTCCTTCGCCCTCCAGGTGCTGGGCGATTCCATGTCGCCGGAATTCAGTGAGGGCGACGTGATCGTGATCGAGCCCGAAGGCCTCGCGACGGATGGCGCCTACGTGCTCGCCCGCCACGACGACGAGTGGATCTTCCGCCAGTTGGTCGCGGTGGGCGAAGGCTGGCGGCTGCGGCCGTTGAATCCCCTCTATCCCTCGATCGACCTGAAGGACCTGTCCCCGGTGCGGGGGGTAATCATCCAGAAGTCGACGCCCGGCCGGCGCAAGTCCACCACCCGATACAGCGAATAGGAGCCCACGCCACGCCATGCCCTACTACCTCTACAAGGTCTTCCCGTTTCACCGGCTCGAGAAGGTGGCGGTGATCGACTCGTTCCCGCCGGCCTCCGCGCAAGCGAAGGCCCTGCGCAAGGATCCGGCGCTGCCCGCGGACTGCAAGGTGAAGGTGATCTTCGCCGAGGACGAGCTGGGTGCCGAGACGCTCCTCACGGAAGTGCGCGAGGCCCCGCCGCGTTTCCATGACGACGACTGAGGCGGCCGCGGCACCGCCCGAATGCGCCTTCGCCAGGGCCATCCTCGCGAGGCAGGGCGACTGCCGCCTGGCGACGATGCGGCTCCAGGGGGAGGCGCAACGGCCCCATTGCGGGTCGCCCGTGGCATACACCAATTGCCGAACGCTTCGGGCGCTCCTGCGCGAGCGCTCGACGTTCGCCCTTCGCCTCCCGCCCCCGGCCACCGCACTCACCCACGCCACGGAAATGCGGCTGCAGTGCGGGGGGCTTCGCGGCGTGGCGCAGGCGCTGGGCGATGCTCCCGGACCGCCCGCCGACATCCATGAGCTCGTGACCCGGGCGCGCGACGCCTTCGACGGGCTCCTGGGCATCCCCTACCCCGTCGTCGTGACCGCCGTCGCGAGTTGGGAAGGGCGCCCGCGGGGCGCGGGAGGAGGAAGCCTCCCATGACGCTGGCCTTCGCGCCCATTCTCGCCGCCGTCCAGTCGAACTGCCACCTGTCGGACGCGCGCCATGCGCAGGATCTCACCCTGTGCAACTACCTCCTTGCCATGCGCGAGTACTACCGCTGGGAGCACGACTTGCCGCCGCAGTCGGTGCCGCCGCGCGCGGACGTGGGGCGCTGGATCGCGGAGCGCGAAGCCCTCTGGGAATCGATCGCCGAGGCCGAATGGTCGAACGTTCCGCTGGCCGGCCGCCACGCCGATCCCTTCGACGTCGAAGCGATCAACGCCGAACTCGTCCCCGCGGGGCTTCTTTATGGCGCCGGGCGGGGCCGCTTCGGCAAGCCGCATTTCTTCCTGGCGAGCCTCGCGAACCACGAGCATCGCGACGGCGTGGAGATCCTCGAAGCCGGTTGCGAGTATGTCCGCGATCTCGACGCCGCCCCCGCCGTCCTGCAGGGTGAAACGATCGTGCTGCGCCGCGAGGCCTTCGAGCGCTGGCTGTGGCTGCACGCCGAGACCTGGGAGTCGCGCGCGGCCGAAGGCGACATGGCCGCGGCACTCGACGCCTACGGGTACGGCCGCGAACGCAGCGGTGCCGTGGAGCGCATGGCCCAGGCCGAGCGCGAGACGCTCATCCTCCACGAGTTGGGAGAACTCGCGGCAGGCCGCCTGCTCGGCGACCCCTGGGACCGCTTCATGGCAGGCTTGCGCGACCGCCGCGAGGAAACCACGGCGCGCGCGGTCCGCGACCTGCTCGCCGACTCCCTCGTGACGATTCCGACGCTCCTGGACCGCGACGCTCGGCCTTCGCTGCACTTCTGGTTCGCGACCTTCTCGGGATTGCGCCGTGCGCTCTTCCCGAGGCTCGCGACGGCGCAGGCCGTCTGGAATGCCGGCGGCGGACAGGACGAGATTCGCGAGGCGGCCGACGATGGCCGCAGGCATTGGCTGCGCGTGGCGCGCGAAATGGCCGCCGATTCGCGCGCGGCCGCGCGATTCGCGCAAGACCCCGCCGCGATCGCCCTCGCCTGAACGCGGCCCGGGTCGCCCTCACCCGCCCCGGGAGAGCGCTTCCTTCGCGGCCGCGCGGAATTCCTCCGCCAGCGCCTCGTCGATGGTGAGCCGGATCAGCTTGTAGCAGGCGTCGACCGCCGCGGAAAGGTCCTCGCGCGACGCGCCCGCGTCCTCGATCTTTCTCACCACCTTTGCCGAGCGCTCGCCGAGGATGCTCTCCGCGAGGCCGATGATCGACCGGTGATACGGGCTAGCTGCCGCGCGCGGCGCGGAGTCGGTCGTCGTGGCGTCGCCATGGCCGCGCGGCGCAACCAGGCCCCGGGAAATCAGCTCCCGGAGCGCCACCAGGAACTCGGGGATGATCGCGCCTTTTTGTTCCAGCTCGACGACCGTGGAGCGGCCATCGACGAGGATCAGGGCAAGGCGCAGGTGTCGCGGCAGGTCATGGCCGCGATGGTTCAGCTCGACGACGCCCTGCGGCGTCTTGGCAAGGACGGCGTTCGGATCCATGGGCTCACCCCGCCAGTTCCTCGATGATGCGGTAGATCAGCTTCACCGTGATCACCACGTAGATCGCGCCGAACAGGAAGATCAGCGAGACGATCACGTTCGTGAGCAT
>DAORTX010000041.1:0-4706 GCA_035432885.1 Usitatibacteraceae bacterium | reverse complement strand
CCCTGCTTGGCCGGGCCCAGCGGAAAGAGGTCGTAGAGCGATTTCGAGTCGCAGCCCGGCAGGACGTCCTGCAGCTCCTTCACCATGTTGCGGAAGTTCGGCGTATGGCCGTGGTCGCGGAACTGGTCCCGCAGGAAGCCCACGACCTTCCAGTGGTCCTCCGTGAGTTCCATCCCGTCCGCGGCCGCGATCACCCGCACCGCTTCCTCGCTGAAATCGGGCTCCTTGAGGTAGCCGTCCGCATCCGTTTCCTTTTCGATGCCGCCGATCACGTATCCCATGTCTTCCCCTTAGGTCCTGGTTGTCGGCCCGCTCCGGGGCCGTCTGTCTTCTTTCCCGAAAACGCCTAGTGGGCCCCGCCCACGAGTCCCGACGCGGCGAAGACGATCACCGCGACTTCCACCACGCAGATCGCCGCCAGGACACGCTGGCCGGCGACCCAGTACAACGGGACGACGGCCACGAGGCAGGGGACCGAGCAGAACGCGAGCGCCACGATCCCCACCAGGGTGACGATGTCCGCGCGCTGCAGCAGCGCGACCCAGCCCCAACCGCCGCCGATCCCGGATTGCTCGAGAAACTGGTCCGCGGGCAACAGCCACAACTGGGTCAGGCGCTCGTGCGGCACGTGGGGATCGACGATGCCGAACATGTAGATGCCGAAGAGAAGCACCAGGAGCGCGAGCCCCGCGTACGTGCCGATCCCGAGCAGGCGCGCATAGCGCGCCTGGTCCGGTGCCGGCCGCGGCGCTTCGCTCACCGGCGTCTCACTGCGGGCAGCCGGCCGTCTCGCCGGGCACCTTGCCCACGAGCAGCAGGAAACCCTCGAAGGGGCCCATGTTGCCCATCGCTTCTCCCATGGGGCCGTCGAAGCTCAGGCGGCCGAACATCATGGCCCGCATGGGACCGTACTCGCCCTTGCCCATCTCGATCCAGCGCTTGGTCTCGGCCGTCATCGCGTAGTCCACGTCGAGGTCCAGCGCGACCGTCGAGCGTCCGCCGGAGACGCAAAGCGCCTTGCCGTCCTTCTCCGCGATGCGCAACTCCACCTTGGGACTCGCCTTGCAGTCCTTGCGGGCCACCTGCAGCGCCTTGTAGCCGCGCTTCTTGTCGTTGGTCGACCAGCCGCTTTCGTGCAACCCGGCGGTCAGGGTCGCATCCGCGTTCCACGCGGTGCAGGCCGCCTTGGCCCACTCGTCGGACATCAACTGCGGGGCCGCCGCCGCCGTACCCGCCGCGGCCGCCAGAACCGCGGCACCCACCCATCGCATTGCACGCATCGTCATTCTCCCGTCGGTTGAAAATCGTATCGGGCTCAGAGCCATACGCCAAGCCCCTTCAGAAGCGCCCGCACGCCCGCAAAGGCGAGCAGGCCGAGCACCAGCTTGCGAACCGCGGCCGCCGGAAGCACCGTGAGCAACCTTGCGCCGATCTTGGCGCCAAGCATCATGCCGATCACCGAGGGCACGGCGATCATGGGCAGGACGGCGCCCTTGTTCAAGTAGACCCAGGCCGCCGAGCTGTCCACGAGGGACAGGATGAAGCTCGAGGTCCCGGCCGACACCTTCAGCGGCGCCCCCATGAGGAGATTCAGCGCGGGCAGGTTCGCCCAGCCGGCGCCCAGCCCGAACATGCCGGCGAGGATGCCGATGAAGAAGAAGACCGCGAGCCCCGCCGGGGTGCGGTGGACCTGCCACGGGACCTGGCGGCCGGTGTTGGGTTCGACGAAGACGCCGTTCATGCCGAGGGCGGCGGAGATGGCATCGGGGGCGGCCACCTCCGGCAGCTCCGACTTCTTCGCGACAGCCATCAGCAGGACGATGGCGAGGATGGTCCCGCCCAGCGCGACCTGGACCGCGTCGGTGGGCAAGGCGAAGCCGATCATCGCGCCGAGGATCGAGCTCGCGGAGGCGACCACCGCGAGCGGCAGCGCAAGGCGCAGGCTGGCGAGACCGGACTGCAGGAGCGCGGGCCCCGCCGACAGGGCGCTCGCCAGCGCCACGAGGAGCCCCGCCCCGCGAACGAAGTCCAGGTGGAACGGAAAGAAGCCGCCCACGATGGGGACGAAGAGCACGCCGCCGCCCACGCCGGCGGGCACCGCGATGATCCCCAGCACGAAGCAGACGATGAAGAGCGAAAGCGGCCAGCCCCACCACGGCATGGCTGATTCCGGCACCGCCGCCGCGGCCCATGCCTCCGGCGTCAACGCGAATAGCGCGAGGGCGCCGGACAAGGCCAGGAGCCGCCTCATCGGCGCTTGCCTCCCGCTTCGTAGGCGACATCCCCGGGCGCCACGGCCATGCCGGGATACGGGCGCAGCGCCTGGCCGCGCGAGGCGAGGGTCCCCGTCTCCCCGGCCGCGGCCTTGCGGATGCTCACGCGCACGTCGTACCACGCCGCCTGGCCCGTGATCGGGTCGGAATTGGAGAAGCGGACGCCATCGGCATCCGCCGGCAGCTCGTCGCTGATCAGCCCGTTCAGCAGGAAGCCGCGCTGCGACTCGTCCGCGCCCGGGGCAAGGTTCCATGCACCCGGCGCCTTGCCGATCGCGTTCCAGGTCCACACGGTGCCGGGCTCGACCGCCTCGGAGAGCCGCGCCACGCAGCGCACCTGGCCCCAGGGCGACTCGACCACGATCCAGTCGCCGTCCGCGATCCCCTTCGGGTGCGCGGTGACCGGGTTCACGAAGAGGCTGTTGTGCCCGTGGATCTGGCGAAGCCACGCGTTCTGGGAATCCCAGGAGTGGTACATCGCCATCGGACGCTGGGTGACCGCCGAGAGCGGAAAGCGCGCCTTGTCCGTGGCCTGGGATTCGAGCGGCTCGTAGTAGAAGGGCAAGGGGTCGAAGTAGGTGTCGACGCGCTTCCTCAGCGCTTCCGGGGGCCGCCGGGTCATTCCCTTGCCGCGCGCGGCCAGCCGGAACTTCTGCAGCACCTCGGAGTAGAGGTGGATCAGGATCGGCTCGTCGTAGCGCGTGATGCGGTTGCGCAGCGACCATTCGAGATAGCCCTGGTTCCAGTTGCGCATGTACTGGTAGCTTTTCGGAAGCTGGTAGTGGAAGACGCAGTTGTTCTGCGCGTACATCTCCCACTGCCGCGGGTTGGGCTCGCCGCGCAGTTGCTTCTCCCCGCCACGTCCCCGCCAGCCCGCGAGGAAGCCGATGCCCGAGCCGGGCTCGGTCTCGTAGTTCAGGATGAAGTCCGGGTAGTCCCGGTACTTGCGGCGGCCGTCCTTCGCGACGAAGGCGGGGAGCTTCAGGCGCGTTCCCAGCTCGATCAGGACTTCCTGGAACGGCTTGCATTCCCCCGTCGGCGGCACCACGGGAATGCGCACCGAGTCCGCGGGGCCGTCGAATTCCGAGATCGGGCGGTCCAGGAGCGACATCACGTCGTGGCGCTCGAGGTAGGTGGTGTCGGGAAGGATCAGGTCGGCGAAGGCGGTCATCTCCGACTGGAAGGCGTCCGCGACCACGATGAACGGGATGCGGTACTCGCCGTCGTCGTCGCGGTCGTTCAGCATCCGGCGCACCTCGTCCAGGTTCATGGTCGAGTTCCACGCCATGTTCGCCATGAAGATGAGGAGCGTGTCGATCCGGTACGGGTCGCCCCGCCACGCGTTGGTGATCACGTTGTGCATGAGCCCGTGCACCGCGAGCGGGTACTCCCACGAGAACGCCTTGTCGATGCGAACCGGCCTGCCCTCGTCGTCCACGAAGAGGTCATCGGGCTCCGCGGGCCACCCCAGCGGCGCGCCGTCGAGGACCGAATCGGGCATCACGGCGAGCGGCGTCGAGGGTGTCTTCGCGCACGGCGGAATGGGCCGCGGGAAGGGCGTCTTGTGGCGAAAACCCCCGGGCCGGTCGATGGTGCCCAGCAGGGTCATCAGGATCGCGAGCGCCCGGATGGCATGGAAGCCGTTCGAGTGCGCCGCGAGCCCGCGCATGGCATGGAAGGCGACCGGATTGCCGGTGACGGTGTCGTGCTCCTTGCCCCAGCTGTCGGTCCAGGCGATGGGCAGCTCGATCTTCTGGTCGCGCGCGGTGATGCCCATTTCGTGGGCGAGCCGGCGGATGGTCTGCGCCGGGATGCCCGTGACCCCGGCGGCCCAGTCGGGCGTGTAGTCGCGCACGCGTTCCTTCAGGAGCTCGAAGGCGGGGCTCACCTCGGTGCCGTCGTGCAGGCGGAAGCGCCCGAGCAGGAACGGGTCCGCGCCCTCGGTGTGCGTGACCACCGGCTTGCCCGTGTGGCGATCCCACCAGAGCTTGTTCTGCGGGTCGAAGCAGCCCTCCTCCTCCGGGACTTCCGTGCGCACGAACATGCCGAACTCGTCGTTCGCCTCGTCCAGGTTCACGAGCTGCCCGGCGTTCGTGTAGCGCACCAGGAACTCGCGGTCGTAGAGGCCCAGCTCGATCAGTTCGTGCACCAGCGCGAGGATCAGCGCCCCGTCGGTTCCCGGGCGGATGGGAATCCATTCGTCGGCGATTGCCGAATAGCCGGTGCGGATCGGGTTGACCGAGATGAACCGCCCGCCATCGCGCTTGAACTTCGAGATCGCGACCTTGAGCGGGTTCGAATGGTGGTCCTCCGCCGTGCCCAGCATGACGAAGAGCCGGGCGCGCTCGAGATCCGGGCCGCCGAATTCCCAGAAGGAACCGCCGATCGTGTAGATCATCCCCGCGGCCATGTTCACCGAGCAGAAGCCGCCGT
>DAORTX010000040.1:0-14932 GCA_035432885.1 Usitatibacteraceae bacterium | reverse complement strand
GACCATGATCGGCGCCTCGCTCCTGTGGTTCGGCTGGTTCGGCTTCAACGCCGGCTCCGCGCTGGAGGCGAACAACTCGGCCGTGCTCGCGTTCATGAACACCTTCCTCGCGACCGCCTGCGCGGTGCTTTCGTGGACGTTCTTCGAGTGGATGTTCAAGGGCAAGCCCTCCATGCTCGGTGCCGCTTCCGGCGCCGTCGCGGGGCTGGTCGCCATCACCCCGGCCGCCGGCAACGTCGGCATCCCGGGTGCGTTCGCCATCGGCCTCATCGCCGGCCCCGTGTGCCTCTGGGGCGTCTCCGGCCTGAAGAAGATGCTGCGCGTGGACGATTCCCTCGATGTCTTCGGCGTGCACGCGCTGGGCGGCATCCTCGGCGCGATGCTCACGGGCGTGTTCAACTCGCCCGCCCTCGGCGGCCCCGGCTTCACGGCCGACTGGGTGACGGGCACGGTGATCAAGGCGGCGGACTACTCGATCATGTCCCAGGTGATCGTGCAGGGCAAAGCCGTCGGCCTCACCGTGATCTGGACGGGCGTGGTGGCCTTCATCGCCTACAAGATCGCCGACCTCGTCATCGGGCTGCGCGTGCCGGAAGAAGAGGAACGCGAGGGCCTGGACATCTCGGCCCACGGCGAGTCCGCCTACAACTGAACCAACGGATCCCGGGGGCGGGCGGTGGGCCCGTCCCCGGCCTCATGCGGTTCCCACCATGTTCCGCGGTGGCGCCCGATCCGGGCGCTCCCATCGGAATCTCCTCGAGAGGCCAACTTGAACGGGCACGCCAGTGCCCGTTTTTTTCGCCGGCGCGATGAGCGGGCCTTCGCCACGGTCCCGACGAGCGCCCGCCGCGGCCTTGCGTGGTAGCATTTCCGCGCTACCCGTCACCTCTTCATTCCGCGACCGACGTGATCCCCCAGCGACTCCGCATCGCCACCCGCGAAAGCCGCCTCGCGATGTGGCAGACCGAACACGTGGCCGAGCGCCTCCTCGAGCGCCATCCCGGCCTCGCGATCGAGATCGTCGGCATGACCACCAGGGGCGATCGCATCCTCGACCGGCCGCTCGCCCAGGTGGGCGGCAAGGGACTCTTCATCAAGGAACTCGAGATCGCCCTCGCGGACGATCTCGCCGACATCGCCGTGCACTCCATGAAGGACGTGCCCATGGCGCTTCCCGACGGATTCGCGATGCTGCCCTTCGGGCCGCGCGAGGATGCGCGCGACGCCTTCGTTTCCCTTCGCCACGACTCGCTCGCGTCGCTGCCGGCCGGCGCCGTCGTCGGCACCTCGAGCCTCAGGCGCGAATGCCAGCTGCGCCGCGCCCATCCCGGCCTCGTCATCCGGCCCCTGCGCGGCAACGTGAACACGCGGCTCGCGAAACTGGAGGCGGGCGACTACGACGCCATCATCCTCGCGGCGGCGGGACTCGTGCGGCTGGGCTTCGGCGAGCGGATCCGGGAACTGCTTCCGCTCACGCTTGCGTTGCCGGCCATCGGCCAGGGCGTGCTCGCCATCGAGTACCTGGCCGTGAGAACGGACCTCGCGGAGATCCTCGCGGGCTTCGTGGACCCGGCCGCGCAGGCCGCGGCCGATGCCGAGCGCGCGCTGGGGCTCGTCGTGGAAGGCAGTTGCGAAGTGCCCGTCGGTGGCCACGCGACGGTCCGGGGCGATGCGCTGGTCCTCGAGGGGTTCCTCGGTCTGCCCGACGGGTCCCGCCTGGTCCGCGAGCGAATCGAGGGTGGCGCGGGCGATGCCGCGAAACTGGGCACGGCGCTCGGCGAGCGCATTCTCGCGCGCGGCGGGCGTGAGGTGCTGGACCTGCTCTCGCCCCCCGGCCGATGACCGCTGCCGGCCCCCTCGCGGGCCTGGGCGTGGTGCTCACCCGCCCGCGCGCGCAGTGCGAGGACATCGCCGCGGCGCTGGAGGCGAACGGCGCGAACGTCATCGTCTTTCCCGCCCTGGACATCGTCCCCGTGGCCCTCTCGTCCGACAGCCTCGCCGCGCTTGCCTCGCTGCCTTCGGCCTCGCTCGCCATCTTCGTGAGCGCGAACGCCGCCGAGCACGGCATCGCTGCGGCACGCCGGGCCGGCCCGTGGCCCGGGACGGTGGCCGTGGCCGGCGTGGGTGATGCCACGGCGGCTCGCCTTCGCGATGCCGGATTCACGAACGTGATCTCGCCCGCGACCGGTTTCGACAGCGAATCACTCCTCGCCTGCCCGGCGCTCCAGGACGTGGCCGGCCGCCGGGTGCTCATCTTCCGGGGCATCGGCGGGCGCGAGCGGCTGCGCACCGAGCTCGAGCGCCGCGGGGCCGCCGTGGGATACGTGGAAAGCTACCGGCGCGAACGCCCGGCGAGCGATCCCGCGGGCCTGCTCGCCGCCCTCGCCGCCGGCCGGATCGACGCCGTCCATGCAATGAGCGCCGAAACAGTGGACAATTTCCTCGCGCTCGCGGGTCCGGGGGTTTCCTGGTCCGGCGTCGCGCTGGTGGTGCCGCATCCGGCCATCGCCCGACACGCGGCCTCGGCCCCGTTCGGGCGCGCGCTGGTTTCCGGACCCGGCATCCCGAGCCTGATCGAGACGCTCCACGAACTGCGAAAGGCGCCATGAGTTCCCCGCTTCCCGAACCGCCCACGCTGCCGCCGCCGAGAGCGGCGCGCCCCGCGGCCAGCGCCTCCGACCGCGGCGCGCGCTGGGCGGCCGCCATCGCGATCGCCGCCGCCGCCGTCGCGGTCGGCGTCGCCTGGAATGCGATGCGCTCGTCGACTTCCATCACGCAGTCGGCCGGCGGCAGGCTCTCCGAGCTGGGCGCGGAGCTCGCGCGGTCGAGGACCAACCTCGCCCAGACCCAGGCCTCGCTCAAGGAATCCCAGGCGAGGATCGCGGAACTCGAGACGAGGGTGGCCGATGCGCAGGAGAACCGCGTGGCCATCGAGGAGATGTACCGCGAGCTCTCGAGGAGCGCCGACGACCGCATGCTCGCCGAGGTGGAGCAGCTCCTCATCCTCGCGAGCCAGCAGCTCCAGCTCGCCGGCAACGTGAAGGGCGCGCTCATCGCGCTGCAGGCCGCCGACCAGCGCCTGTCGCGCGCCGACAAGCTCCAGGTCGCCAACCTGCGCCGCGCGTTGAATGCGGACATGGACCGGCTGAAGGCCATGCCGCTCGTCGATACCGTGGGCATCGCGGTGAAGCTTGACGCCCTCATGCAGCAGACCGACACGCTGCCCCTCATCGTCGCCGACGCCGTGCCGGCCGCCCGCGTCGCCGCCCGCGTGAAGATCGCCGAGGAGAGCCCGTGGCTTCGCGCGGCGCGCGACTTCTGGGAGGAAATGAAGGGGCTCGTGCGCATCCGCGAGATCTCGCCGTCGGAAACGGCCCTGCTCGCGCCCACCCACAGCTACTTCCTGCGCGAGAACCTGAAGCTGCGGCTCCTCGCGGCGCGGGTGGCGCTGCTCGCGCGCGACGAAGCCTCCTTCCGCGACGACATCAAGGCCTCCCAGGCGTGGATCGGCAAGTACTTCGACGCGAAGGCGCGCGCGAACGCGGGCGCGCTGGCCACGCTCAAGCAGCTCGCCGAGAGTCCCGTGTCGATCAGCCCGCCCGACATCAACGCGAGCCTCGCGGCGGTGCGCGCCGCGCGGGCCTCGCGAGAGAAGCGGTAGGCCGCCATGCGCTTCGCCATCTGGTCGATCCTGCTCGCCGCGGTGGCCGTGGCCATCGCGCTCATCGCGCGCCAGTCCGACGGCTACGTGGTGGTGGTGGCCGCGCCCTGGCGCGTGGAGCTCTCGCTCAACCTTCTCGTGGTGCTGGTGATCGCCGGCTACTTCGCCTTCCACCTGCTCGCGCGCCTCGTGGTCACGCTCGTGGCGATCCCGGCCCGCGTGCGCGCCTACCGCGCCGAGCGCGCGCGTTCGCGCTCGCGCCGGGCGCTCTACGACGCGCTTCTCGCGTTCTTCCAGGGGCGCTTCGCGAGCGCGGAGAAATCGGCCTCGGTCGCGATGCAGGCCGAGGAGAGCAAGGCCGTGGCCGCCATCATCGCCGCGCGAAGCGCCCACGAGCTCGGCCGCTTCAGCGAACGCGAGGCCTTCCTCGAACAGGCGCGGGGCTCGGCGCCCGAGATCGACCAGGCGCGCCTCACCACGCTCGCCGATCTCCTGCTCTCCCAGGGCCGCCACGAGGAAGCGCTCGCCGTCCTGAAGGACCTCTCCGGGCGCGATTCGAGGAACCTGCGGCTGCTGCGCATGCGGCTCGACGCGGAGACCGCGCTCCAGCGCTGGGACGAGGTCCTCGCCACCACCGCGGCACTCCTCAAGCTGGGCGGGATTTCCGTGGCCGACGCGTCCGTCGCGCGCCGCGCCGCGCACCTGGGCAACCTCGGCCGCCGGGCGCAGGACGCCTCGGCCATCGCCGCGTACTGGAAGCTGATCCCGTCGGAGCTTCGCCTGGATCCCGCCATCGCCGCCACGGCGACGCGCTACCACCTGGCGCTTGGCGGACCGAACGTGGCGCGGACGATCGTCGAGTCCGCGCTCGAAGCTTCCTGGGACACGGGCCTCGTCGCCCTTTACGCCGATTGCGCGGGCGATTCCGCGCTGCCGCTCATCGAGCGCGCCGAGAAGTGGCTTCGCGCCCACGCGCGCGATCCCGCCCTGCTCCTCGCGCTCGGCAGGCTCTGCATGCGCCAGGAACTGTGGGGCAAGGCGCAGAGCTACATCGAGGCGAGCCTCGCGCTGGAACCCACGCACGACGGCCACATGACGCTCGCCACGCTCATGGAAAAGCTGGGCAAGTCGCAGGAGGCCGGACGCCATTTCCGCCGCAGCGCGGAACTCGCCGGCTAGGGAAAATGAAGGGGGCGCTTCCCTTCAGCGCAGAAGGGAAGCGCCCCCTTCGGATTACGGCGCCGGCGCGGCGTAGGTGAAGGCGTCGCAGAAGAACTCGTCTTCCGCAAGTCCGCGCTGCAGGACGAAATCCTTCTTCGCGATGTCGGTCATCGCCGGCGCGCCGCAGGCATAGACCTGGTAGCCCGCGAGGCTCGGGAAGTCATCGAGCACCGCCTGGTGGACGAAGCCCGTCCGCCCCAGCCAGTCGTCCTCCGGCCCCGGGTCCGACAGCACCGGAATGAACGTGAAGTTGTCGTTTTCCTCCTGCCACTTCACGGGAAGCTCGGGAAGGTAGAGGTCCACGAGCGAGCGAACGCCCCAGTAGAGCACCATCTGCCGGTCGATGCCCTTGTGCAGGGCGTGCTCGATCACCGCCTTCACCGGCGCGAACCCGGTGCCGCCGGCCACCAGGATCATCGGCTTGTCGGAGTCCTCGCGCAGGTAGAAGCCTCCGAACGGCCCCTCGAAGCGGATGATGGCGCGCTCCTTCATCTCCTCGAACACGTACTTCGAGAACGCGCCGCCCGGCGTCCGGCGCACGTGCAGCTGCAGGTGCGTGTCGTCGTGCGGGGCGTTGGCCATCGAGTAGCTGCGGCGCACGCCGCCCTTCATCAGGACGTCGATGTACTGCCCCGCGAGAAACTGCAGCCGCTCGGCGGCCGGAAGCTTGAGGAAGAGGATCGCCACGTCCTCCGCGGGCATCTCGATCCTCTCCACCCGCGCCGGCAGGGTGCGAATGGCGAGGTCCTTCAGCCCGGCGAGCTCGCGGATCTCCAGCACGAGGTCCGACTGCGGCTTCGTGCAGCAGGTGAGCGCCTTGCCCGCGGCCTTCTCCGCCGCGCTGATGGCGCGGTCCTGGTGCTCGCCGTAGGCAAGCGATCCGCTCTTGAGCGTGCCCTTGCAGGCGCCGCAGGCGCCGTTGCGGCAGCCGTAGGGCAATCCCACGTTCTGGCGCAGCGCGGCCTCGAGGACGGTTTCACCCGGAAGAACGGTGAAGATGCGGCCGCTCGGCTCGAGGCGCACCTGGCGCTCGGCCGGTTCTGACGATTGGGACACGGGGTTCCTTCTGTGTGGGGCCGGCGCGGGCGGCGGCGGCGATCCCGCGAAAAACTCGCGGAATTCTACCCGATGGGGCGGGCCCTAGCGTTCGCGGTGGAACTGGCCTTCGACCACGTCGCCTTGGCCACGGGAGTCCGCCCGGGCGCGAACCGTCTCGGGAACCCGCCGCGGCAGCAGGAGCAGCGTGAGCGCGATGAAATCGGAAATGATCCCCGGGAAGATGAGGAGGAGCCCGGCGAGCACCGTGCGCGCGCTGTCCACGACGGCCGCGATGGGAAACTGCCCGGCCGCCAGCGCGGACCCCACGCGGGCCACGAGGGCGAAGCGCGCCTCCTTGAGGAGCGCCATGCCCGCCATCGCGGAGAGCACGACCCACGCGAGCACCCACCAGCCATGCGTCTCCGCAAGCCGGGCGAGGAGCAGGATTTCCAGCACCGGGAAACCCAGTAAGATTGCCAACAGCAGAAGCCTCATCCGATCCTTCCTCGACTCTCCGGCGATATTCGCGCCGGCTTCCCTCTTGTCCGTCATCGCCGTCCTGACAAACCTACCCGACTCCGAGTCGGCTTTCAATCTGGCCCGCGCCCTCATCCGCCGCCGCGTTGCCGCGTGCGTGAATGTCCTGGGGCCCGCGACCTCCTTTTACCGGTGGGAAGGCCGGGAGGAGGAGGCGAGCGAGGTCCCCGTGATCATCAAGTCGACGCGCGACCGCTACCCGGAACTCGAGCGCGTCATCCGCGAAAACCACCCCTACGAGATTCCCGAGATCGTGGCGCTGCCCGTGGAGCAGGGACTTGAGAAGTATCTGGGGTGGGTGGCGGAGGAATGCAAGCCCGGGGCCGGCTCCGCCGACGCCCCATGATGCGCCTTCCCGCAGCCCTCGCCGCCGCCTGCATCGCCGGAGCCGTCCAGGCCGCTCCCGCGCTCTCCGACGAACCCCTCGAGCCGGACAAGGCCTTCGTTCCCCGGGCGCGGCTGGTCGCGGGCGAGGCGTCCGCGTCCGGATCCGAACGCCATGGCATCGACATCGACTATGCCATCGCCCCGGGCTACTACCTCTACCGCAGCCGTTTGCGCTTCCAGGTCGCCCCGCCCACGCTCCTGATCGGCTCGCCGGAGCTGCCACCCGGCATCGAGGTGGATGACCCTTTCATCGGAAAATCGGCGATCTTCCGTGATCGTGTCACGATCCACCTGCCATTCGTGGTAAGCGTGGCGAAATCGGGAAAATACCGCGTCAAGATCACGGCCCAGGGCTGCGCCGAAGGGCGAATCTGCTACGCCGCGTTTCCCCAGGAACTGGAAGTGAACATCCCGCCCGGTTACCGCGTGACGGATTCGCCAGGATCGCCCATTCCCCGGGGCTTGCCGCGGTGAGGGGATGGCTGCCCCTCGCGGGGATCGGCCTGCTGGCCGCCCTCGCCGGGGTCTCCCTCTGGCTCGCGGGCCGCAACGCCGTCGCCCCGGCGATCGAGTCGGGCCCGGTGGACGCCACGCCCGCCGTCATCCAGGCCGCCCCGTTCACGGATGTCGACGGCGCCCCGCGCACGCTGGCGCAGTACGCCGGAAAGGTGGTGGTCCTCAATTTCTGGGCGACCTGGTGCACCCCGTGCCGGGAGGAGATGCCGGGCTTCGTGACGCTCCAGTCTCGCTGGCAGGGAAAGGGCGTCCAGTTCGTGGGCCTCGCCCAGGATGACCGGGAGAAGGTCGTCGCCTTCGGCCGCGAGCTGGGTATCAATTACCCGCTCTGGCTGGGAGGCGCCGAGGTGATGGCCCTTTCCCGCCGCCTCGGCAACCGGCTGGGCGTGCTGCCGCACACCGTGCTTCTCGACGCCCAGGGTCGCGTCATCGAATCGCGCCTCGGGATCTACGCCGAATCCGCGCTCGATTCCCGGCTGTCGTCGATCACCGGGCGCTAGGGTGAATTGCGCTTAACATCGGCGAAATGCATTGAAAAGCAAGTAACGCAAAATATCGTTCCCGAGGCTGGCCGGGTCCGGCCGGACGTCCCCGGCGCGATCCCCAACGGGGGGGCATTGCCGTGGAGGCCTGCCGCAACTTCGCCGAAAGCTGGACATCGCGCGGCGAGTTCCGGCAAACTCGTCGGTCATGTCCGCCATCCTGGTTCTGCACGGACCCAATCTCAACCTCCTGGGAACCCGCGAGCCCGACGTCTACGGCCACGTGACCCTGGCCGAGATCGACCGCCGCCTGGCCGAACGAGGCAAGGCCGCCGGGGTGGTCGTCCGGACCTTCCAGAACAACGCCGAGGCCCCGCTCATCGAACGCATTCATGGGGCGAAAAGCGACGAAACGGCTTTCATCATCATCAATCCTGCGGCATTTACCCACACCAGCGTCGCCCTTCGCGATGCCCTCGCCGCCGTGGATATCCCGTTCATCGAGGTTCACCTCTCGAACGTCCACGCGCGAGAACCCTTCCGGAAGCACTCCTACTTCACCGATCTCGCGGTCGGCGTGATTTCCGGCCTGGGTGCGCAGGGCTATGAACTGGCGCTGGAGGCCGCCCTGTCTCGACTCGCCCCCACGAAGTGCTGACGGCCGCGGGTCCCGGAGAACCGAGATGGACCTGAGAAAACTGAAGAAGCTGATCGACCTGGTGCAGGAGTCCGGCATCGGGGAGCTGGAGATCACCGAGGGCGAGGAGCGGGTCCGCATCAGCCGCTCCGGCCACGGGGCGCCTGTGGTGATGGCGTCCCCCGGGTCGATGGCCGCGGGCCCCGGCGCGCCGGCATCGCCGGCCATCGCGACGCCCGAGGTCCCGGCCGCCCCGGCGGGCCACACGCTCAAGTCGCCCATGGTCGGCACCTTCTACCGCTCGCCCTCGCCGGGCGCCCCGTCCTTCGTCGAGGTGGGCCAGGCCGTCGCCAAGGGCCAGACGCTCTGCATCATCGAGGCGATGAAGCTGCTGAACGAGATCGAGAGCGACGCCGCCGGCACGGTCAAGGCCATCCTCGTGGAGAACGGCCAGCCCGTCGAGTACGGCCAGCCCCTCTTCGTGATCGAGTAGTGCCCCTCGCCCTACCGAAGATGTTCGAGAAGATCCTCATCGCCAACCGGGGCGAGATCGCGCTTCGCATCCAGCGCGCCTGCCGCGAGATGGGCATCAAGACGGTCGCCATCCACTCCGAGGCGGACGCCGACACCAAGTACGTGATGCTCGCCGACGAGTCGGTGTGCATCGGCCCCGCCCCCTCCCGGGACAGCTACCTCAACATTCCCGCCATCATCAGCGCCGCCGAGGTGACCGACGCCCAGGCGATCCACCCCGGCTACGGGTTTCTCTCGGAGAACGCGGACTTCGCCGAGCGCGTGGAGAATTCCGGCTTCGTCTTCATCGGGCCGACGGCGGCCTCCATCCGCACCATGGGCGACAAGGTGGCGGCGAAGGCGGCCATGAAACGCGTGGGGATTCCCTGCGTTCCCGGGTCGGAAGGCGCGCTGCCGGAGGACCCGAAGGAAATCCGGCGCCTCGCCCTGGCCGTGGGCTACCCGGTGATCGTGAAGGCCGCGGGCGGCGGCGGCGGGCGCGGCATGCGCGTCGTGCACACCGAGGCCGCGCTGGTGAATGCCGTGAACACCACGCGAACCGAGGCCCAGAACGCCTTCGGCAACCCGACCGTCTACCTCGAGAAGTTCCTCGAGAACCCGCGCCATATCGAGATCCAGGTGCTGGCCGACCAGCATCGCGGCGCCATCTACCTGGGCGAGCGCGACTGCTCGATGCAGCGGCGCCACCAGAAGATCATCGAGGAGGCGCCCGCCCCGGGCATCAAGCCGCGCCTCATCGAGCGCATCGGCGAGCGCTGCGCGGAAGCCTGCCGCAAGCTGGGCTACCGCGGCGCCGGCACCTTCGAGTTCCTCTACGAGGGCGACGAGTTCTTCTTCATCGAGATGAACACGCGCGTGCAGGTCGAGCACCCGGTGACCGAGATGGTGACGGGCATCGACATCGTGCAGGAACAGATCCGCGTGGCCGCCGGCATGAAGCTTCGCTACCGGCAGCGCGACATCGTGAAGCGCGGCCACGCGATCGAATGCCGGATCAACGCCGAGAACCCGGTCACCTTCGTGCCCTCGCCCGGGCGCATCACGCAGTACCACACGCCCGGCGGCCCCGGCATCCGCTACGACTCGCACGCCTACAACAACTACTACGTGCCGCCGCATTACGACTCGCTGGTGGGCAAGCTGATCGCCCACGGCGACACGCGCGAGCAGGCGATCGCGCGCATGCGCATCGCCCTCTCCGAGATGGTGATCGAGGGGATCCACACCAACATTCCCCTGCACCAGGAGCTCATGAACGACGCCGCCTTCGTTCGCGGCGGCATGAGCATCCACTACCTCGAGGAGAAGATGGCCGCGCTGAAGTCGATCCAGTCGGAAGCCTGAGCCCGGCGACCATGGCCTGGCGCCGCGTGAGCGTGGTCGTGCCCGGGTGCGACGCCGCGGCCCTGGGCGATGCCCTCGAGGCGGCGGGCGCCCTCAGCGTCGAGCTGGCCGATGCCGATGCCGGCACCGAAGACGAAAGCGCGCTCTTCGCCGAACCCGGCGCGGACGCCCGGGTGTGGGCGCGCTGCCGCCTCGTGGCGCTCCTGCCCGGGGCGTCCGACGCCCAGGCAGTCCTCGAGGCGGCCCTGGCGCAGGCGGGCTGTTCGCGCCTCGGGCCGGCGCGCGTGGACGACCTCGAGGACACCGACTGGGTGCGCGAGACGCAGCGCCAGTTCGCGCCGATTCACGCCGCCGGGCGCCTGTGGATCGTGCCCACCTGGCACGTGGCGCCCGATCCCGGCGCGGTGAACATCGTGCTCGACCCCGGCGCGGCCTTCGGAACGGGGAGCCATCCGACGACGCGGCTCGTCCTCGCCTGGCTCGAGCGCGAGGTGCGCGGCGGCGAGACGGTGCTCGACTACGGCTGCGGTTCCGGCATCCTCGCGATCGCGGCGATGAAGCTGGGCGCGGCACGGGCGGTGGGAGTGGACATCGACCCGCTCGCCCTCGAGACCGCCCGCTATAATGCCTCGACGAACGCGGTCGACGTTGGCGTCTTCGGCGCGGATGCCGTTCTCGCGCTCGATGCCGATCTCACCGTCGCCAATATCCTCGCCAACCCGCTTCGCATGCTGGCACCCCTTCTCGCCTCCCACACGCGCCCCGGCGGGCGCATCGCGCTCTCGGGAATCCTCGCGGCCCAGGCGGACGAGGTGGCGGCCGCCTACGCCCCGTTCTTCGCGATGGCCCCGTTCGCGCGCGACGGCGACTGGACCTGCCTCGCCGGCACGCGCGGCGAGCGCCGCTAGCGATGCTCGTCACCGCCTGCAAGCGCTGCCATGCGCGTTTTCGCGTGACGCCGGAGCAGCTGAACCTCCGGCAAGGGCAGGTGCGCTGCGGCCAGTGCCATGAGGTCTTCAACGGCTTCGAGTCGCTCGAGCGTTTTCCGGGCGACGACACCGGCGCCCATCTTCTCGCGGCCCGCGCGGCCAGGGCGGCCACCCCGGAAGGGGCCGCTGCCGTCGAGGAGACCTTCGGCGAGCGGATCGATCCGGCCGCCGATGCGACGTCCCCGGCGCACCGGAGCAGCGCGTCGACCCCGCCGGCCAGCCGGCATGACCTGCGGGACCTGCCGGATCTGCCGGACCTGCCGGACCTGCCGGACCTGCCGGATCTGCCGGATCTGCCGGACCTGCCCGACGCGCTGCCCGAAGCCCGCTCGACGGCCGAGTTGCCGGCGGAGCCGGCTCCGCACCCGGGCGTATCGTCATGGGAGACGGCGGAACCGGCCACCGATCCTTACGCGCCCCTGCCGGCCGCTCGCCCGTCCCGCGCGTGGGCCTTCGGCGTGGTGTTCCTCGCCCTCGTGCTGGCACTTCAGCTCGCCTACGGATTTCGATCGCAGCTCGCGCAGCAGTACCCGGTGCTGCGGCCCATCCTCGAGTCCGCCTGCGCGCCCCTCGATTGCACGGTGCCGTGGGTGAACAACGAAAGCGCGCTGAAGCTCGAGGACTCGGAGCTGCTCGAGGTGCCCGGCAAGCCGGGGCAGATCGCGCTGCAGGCGCGCATCCGGAATCTTTCCGCCTCGGCGCAGGATTTCCCGCACCTGGAGCTCACGCTGACCGACGTCTCGGGCCAGACGGCCGTGCGCCGCGTGCTTCGCCCCGCCGACTACCTCGGCCGGATTCCGGTGGCGACCGACGTGATGGCCGCCGGCTCCGATTCGCTGCTGAGCGTTCGCCTGGAGACCGGAAGCCTGCGGCCCACGGGTTACGAGCTGCTGCTCTTCTATCCCTAGGCGGCGCGCTCGCGAAGGCTCGCGAGCATCGAATCCACGGCACGGTCCACGAGCGGCGAATCGTCGACGATGCGCGCTTCGCCGCGGCGCATCTGTTCGGCGAGCGCTTCCGGCGACACGGAAATCGCCACGCCCGCCGTGGAGTTCGTGAACAGGTAGACGCCCTTGGCGGGGCTGATCCAGGTGAGCCTCGCGCGAAGCGGCTGCCGGGCGCCCTCGCGGCGGAACTCGACCCAGGTGTAGCGTTCCACGTTGGTCCAGATGCCGGTTCGCGTGAAGACGTTTCGCACCGGCGGCTGGCCGCGGGGAGTTCGCAGCCGGATTTCCTCGACCTCGATGTCGCCGGCCGGGACCACTTCGCGCTCGATCGACTGCGCCTCGACGACCCGCGCCTTCGCCGGCCGGCCTTCCGGCGGCTGGCCCTGCAGGGCGATTCCCTTGAGCCCCGCCCGGACCGCGTCCGCGTGGCAGTCGACGAGCAAGCCGAGGAAGGCCTCGCGCCTCGCTTCGTCGAGGCCCGCTCGCGCCATCCCTTCCTGGAGGCCGCGCACGAGCGCGGGGATGCCCGCGACCATGCGGCGCCGTTCCCCGGCTTCGGTCTTCGACTCCACGCTCCAGAGCAGCTCGTCGACCAGGGCGAGCATCGCGACCCAGGTCGCCGATCCCTCGCCAAGCTCGACGTGCGCGTTCGCGAGCGCGAGCGTCCAGGTGCCCTCGAGCAGGTCCCGGACCGCCACCGGCACCCAGGCGCGCGCGGCGAGCCGGCGGTCGATTTCCGCCTCCGCGAGAAGGCGCGCCGTTTCGAATCGCTCGCGACTTTCCACGAGGCTCGCGGTGCGCTGCGCGATCGCCTCCTCGGCCTGGTCCTGCTTCGCGAGGAACGCGTCCATTTCCGCCGAGAGCGTGGCGAAGAGCGCGATGTTGTCGTCGAACTCCCGCAGCACGCGCCCCACCACCTCCTCGAGCTTGGTGAGCGTGGCCTCGCCCCGCGCGCTCGATTCGTCCATGCCGATCGAGGCGCGCGCGAGGCGGTCGAGCAGCGCCCGCGCCGGGTGCGCGCGCGAGGAGAAGAAGGCGCGGTCGAGCAGCGCCACCTTGAGCGTCGGGATCTGCAGGCGCCCCAGCACCGCCTTCACCACCGCGGGAATCTGCCGGTCCTCGAAGACGAAATCGAAGAGCATCGCGACGAGGTCGATGGTCATCGCGTCCACGCCGCCCAGCGCGGCCGACTGCGGCGAGGCGCGGATCTCGCGGATCACGTTGGCGAGGTTCCCGGCCAGGGCCTGTCCCGGTTGCTGCATCCCCGTGAGCGACTGCACGAAGCCGCGCGTGGCCGGGGAGACGACCGGCGCAGAACCGGCCGCGGGGAGCGGCGCGGCGATGCCGGCGGCCGTTGTCGCGCCGGCCGGCGCGGGCACCGCCCCCAGCAGCTGGGCCAGCACCGCATAGATGTCCGCCGCGGCAGTGGCGGCTGCGGGCGCCGTGCCGGCGCCGGAGCCGGAGGCCGCCGCGCCTTTCGCAGGCGAGGGCGGATTGCGCCGGAACGTCGGCCTGATCTCGGGCAGGATCTGGCGCGCGACGAAAAGCGCGTTCAGGTCGTGGTAGACGTTGCCGAGCTCGCCCGACACCTGTTCCTCGAGCGCGCGAAGCAGCGTATGGCGGACCTTCCACCCGGCCTCGATCTGGTCGCAGGCGTCCTTGAGCGCGCTGCTCACGGCCTCCGGGCTCACGGGATTGCCCTCGTCGGCCAGGTCGGGGCGCTCGAGCAGGAACCCGAACCGCTGCGAGAGCGCGGCGAGTTCTCCCTCGCAGGCCGATTTGAGCCGCGAGGCCATCGCCTGCACCGCGAGCGCCTGCTCGAGCTCCTCGTCGCCCAGGAGCGCGAGCGCCTGCGGCTCGGGCTCCTCGCGCGACTCGCGCGGCGCGTTCTTCACCTTCCGGTTGAAGAAGGCGAGGAACTGGCGCCGGAAAGCCGCCTCGATGTGCGGACGGTGCTCGCGCGCCTGCGCGCGGGCATCCAGGCAGAGATTCTGGGAGTCGCGGTCCTGGGACTGCTCGGCCAGCTTGAAGAGCTCGTCCTCGACCCGGTCGAGCACGCCGGAGAGCGCCTGCACGATGCGCCCGAGCGCGAGCTCGCGGCAGTCGTGGAGAACGGATGCGGATTCCTGCGGCGTGAGGCGGGCGCGGGCGCGCGCACGCGCGTCGAGCGATACGACATTGCCGGATGAAGTGTTCGCCATGGCGCCGCCTTTCGCGGGCCGACCCTGGGCGGGTGGGACGCTATGCTGGCAATCCCGCTGTCGTAGGGTCGCTCTTCGGGACCCGTTAGACCGGTGACTTTGCGTCCCCACCTTTCGATGGGTTTGCCCTGTTTCAGAATGCGTGCGCCGGCTGGGTATTCGACGGCGAGCGGGGAAGAACTGCCCGCCGGACCTTTACTGGCACCTTCGATCCTGAGCGCGGGCGCCGGACCCGTCAACGCCGCTCGTCGGGCGGAACCGCCCGCGCATCGGCCGGGGTGAGCGCTTCCTCGCCGGTATAATCGGCCCTTTCCCCGACGAAATCCCCCGGCATGTCGATCCTGGTCTGCGGCTCCGTCGCGTACGACACCATCATGGTGTTCCGCGACCAATTCAAGAACCACATCCTCCCCGACCAGATCCACATCCTGAACGTCG